>CAZUHU010000012.1:32405-36856 GCA_964620645.1 uncultured Chitinophaga sp. | reverse complement strand
GAAGAAAACCCTGTTCATCTGTTTGACGCTGTCACTACTTTTAATGTAACCCTGATAGCTCAAAACAAATGGAACTGCCCCGACACTATCATCAAGTCGTTGGAAATTTTCAAGAAGTCCTTATACGTCCCTAACGCCTTCTCTCCTGATTTCGGAGGAGGGAATGATCTCGTAAAAGTATGGCAGCCCATCGGTATCGGCTTAAGTACCTACCATGCACAGGTGTTTAATACCTGGGGCGAGTTATTGTGGGAATCAAGCGAACTGAAAGACACCAAACCTGCGGAGGCATGGAACGGAGTATACCACGGAAGCCTTTGCCAGCAGGATGTATATGTATGGAAAGTTGAAGCTGTATTCCTCGACGGCTCGCGCTGGGAAGGTATGGCATACAAACAAGGAGAAAGAAGAAAAACAATAGGCAGCGTAACCTTAATACGATAGAAATGAGAAAGATTTACAAAGCAGAAACAACACTTATAACAGTTTTACTTTTAATGCTGTTTAGCTTAAAAATATTTGCGCAGGACCCTACTTACTCGCAATACAACTTAAACCAATTGTATTATAACCCTGCCTACACAGGCTATCAATACGGCTATCAGTTTTCCGCAACGTATCGAACCTTGTGGCCCAATGTAAGGGGCAAGAAAATTCCGGGGCCTCTATCAACCTACCAGGCATGGTTCGATGGCTTTGTAAACCTGCCGAGAGGGATGTATGTAGGCCTTGGTGCATTTGCCATGCAGGATGTGGAAGGCGAAGGTTTCCTTACCACCACTTCAGGAGGGTTAAGTTTTGCTGCGCACTTTCCTAAAATAGGGTTTAAACATGATGCCCTGCCACGCATAAAAATTTCAGCAGGCGCAAAAGTTTATTTCAATTCAATTGGTGTTGATTGGGATAGGCTTGTTTTTACCGATCAGTTGGATGTTGACTACGGAATAACGGGCAATAGTTCCGCATTCAACCGTACCGGCACTTCACGCAGAAATTATTTCGACTTTGATGCAGGCATTTTAGTGCTCAACAATTTTATGGGTAATGATAAATGGTATAACGAATTCGGTTTCTCAGTTGCGCATATTCTTTCGCCTTCTATCTCCCTTACCGGTTCTAACGAAGACCGCACCCGCCTGCCGCAGAAGTTCATGCTCAGTTACCGCAGCACCGTAAATCTTGCTGCGGGAAAACTATTTATAGGACCCACTATACTATTTGAAAACCAGGGTAAGTTCTTCAAAAATCAAGGAGACTTTTACGAACTAAATGCCGGCCTCGATTTTTTTGTAAGGCCATCCACTAAAAGTTACGTAGTGCCTTTAACCGTTTCTGTTATGAACAGGCTTTCGTTGGTACAAAACAAAATTAATACCAGCGCAATGATTATTGGCCTCACTCATAAAGGTGTATTAGGCAAAAGCGCTAATGCGCCGGTGTATTACGTTGGCGCAGCTATTGACCTGCCATACATGGGCCTCGGCATGCAATCTGCCGGTGCTTACGAGGTAAGTATCGGTATCATAATTCCACCGCGCCACAGTAACGGCTTCAGTAAATGCCCCTACAGCACCTTTGATCACTCCGGCTATTTCAATAGCAATCCTTTTATGAGGAGAAGATAAAACGGGAACCACAACAGCAATTAGTGCTGCGCATAAGCCTAACTATCATTAGACATATTTTCGTGCCTCTTTTTGCCTAAAAATTTCATCTTTATAATTCGGTAGTGCATGTGCTGCCGACATAAACGTTGTAATGAAAATTAGTATTGGAGGAGTAACAGAGCACTTTAACCTACCCTGGAACCTGGCCGTGGAGCAAGGCAAATTTGAACAGGTGGGTGTGCAGCTGGATTGGAAGTTTTTCCCCGGTGGAACCGGTGTAATGACAGAAGCATTAAAAAGCGGAGAACTTGACCTTGCCATTTTGTTGACTGAAGGTTTTGTTTCAGCGGCGTCTAAAGGATTAAAGGCTAAGATTGTGAAGGAGTATATCACCTCACCACTTGGCTGGGGCATATTCACGGGGTCAAAATCTTCCGTTCATTCCGTTTACAATAAAGGCCCTAAAAAATATGCTATAAGCAAGCTGGGCTCCGGCTCACACCTTATGGCCATGATACATGCCGAGCAGCGGGGAGATAAAGTAAGCCCAACAGATTTAGTAGAGATAAAGAGCATTGATGGTGCCATGGATTCTCTTACCAAAAATGAAACGCAGATTTTTTATTGGGAGAAATATATGACAAAGGCGTTTGTAGAAAACGGAACAGTGCGCATGATTGGTGAGTTTAGCGCCCCATGGAGCAGTATGCTGATTATTGCCAGCGATGAGGCCCTGAAAACAAAAAGAGAGGGCATAGCCAAAGTGCTGGAAGTGATAAACGCACAAAGCGCTGCTTTTGTCAGCTCGCCGGAATCAGTTGGGTTGTTATGTAAACGCTTTAAGTTAAGTGAATCGGATGCCTATACCTGGCTGCTTTCTACCGTATGGAGCTCCGATTACTCGGTACGGCTGATGGGTCTTGAAAACGCCAAACAAGCTTTGCTTAAAATAGGCAGCGTAACTCCCGATTTAAATGTACAGGACCTGTGCGATAGCGGGTTAACCCTGGTTTAGTAGCCTTGGTAAATAACCTACCGTTTGCTCTGATAATGCCCCTAATTATCATTTTATAAAAAAAGTTATTTTCTTAAAATTTGATTGATACCTCATAAATTTGCGGGGCAAATGGCATCGAAAGGCATGTTAACCGTAAAAGTGAAGCAGAACTGGGTGAGGTTAAAGCCTTCTCTGGTTTATGTTTTTGCCGCCCTGCTTTTATCATTTGCAGTTAGCACCAGGATAGCCGCTTACGGCCACAATTCCACAAAAACTTTAAGCTTTCAGGAAGAACAAGAAAACTTCTTTTCTGCTGAAGCACTGGCATATCAACTTCCTGAGTTTACTCTTCCTTCCGAATCCCCTTTCACCCCTACCGATAGGGAGATTCCCGGAGAAAATGAATCGGAAGATGATTTTGAATGCGATTGGGACCTTACAACTCATGAAGATTCGCCCTTTAGCGCAATAAGCCTTACCACAAAAGATAATTGGTTACCCTATTCGGCAACTTCCATCCATAGCCGTAATTCGGTACCCCTGTTTATACTCTACCATTCCTGGAAGAGTTTTGTAGCCTAATTTTATAACTCCCGCACCAAATTGCCCCGGGTATAACTACCGGGTTATGGCAGTTTGTTTATCCATCCTCTCTGCGATGGATGGTTCTCTTAGTAATTAGTCATTTAAACATAAACTTCAATGAAGAGGATATTAAGTCTCTTAAGCCTTACCAGTGTATTGATATACGCCGGATGTAATCACGAAAAGCAGGAAAAAACCGAGGAGTCCAAATTTTTTATCACCAGTCCCTTGCAAAAAGACACATTGATCTATAAAGATTACGTGTGCCAGATACATGCCATTAGCCACATTGAGTTGCGCTCGCAGGAAAAAGGCTATTTGCAAAACATATATGTAGACGAAGGACAGTTTGTGCGCAAAGGGCAAAAAATGTTCCAGATCATGCCGGTTATTTATGAGGCAGAACTTGAAAAAGCAAAGGCCGAAGTAAACTTTGAGGAAATTGAATACCAGAACACCAAAAACCTGGCCGATAGCAATATCGTTTCCAAAAACGAATTAGCCCTGGCAAAAGCAACGCTGGATAAAGCCAAAGCAGAGCTTGCACTGGCACAAGCCCATCTAGAATTTACGGATATAAAAGCGCCGTTTGATGGAGTAATGGACCGGTTCTACCAACGTTTAGGCGGATTGGTTGATGAAGGAGAACTACTTACCACTCTTTCTGATAACAGTAAAATGTGGGTATACTTTAATGTGCCAGAAGCGGAATATTTGGATTACGCCGTAAATGCGAAGAAAGAAGGGCAGACCAAAGTAAAGTTGCGTATGGCAAACAGCCAGATTTTTGCGCACGAAGGAAATGTAGAAACTATAGAAGCAGACTTCGACAACGAGACAGGTAACATCGCCTTCCGCGCAACTTTTCCGAATCCGGAAGGCCTGCTACGCCACGGCGAAACCGGAACCATTATGATGCCTACTTATCTTAAAGGAGCCATTATCATTCCGCAGAAGTCAACTTTTGATGTGCTTGACAAAAAATTTGTATACGTAGTAGATGATAAGGGAGTGCTTACATCACGCCAAATTACAGTAGGCCAGGAAATGCCGCACCTGTATATCGTTACCTCAGGGCTTGAACCCACAGATAAAATCCTTCTTGAAGGCTTAGGCAAGGTTAAAAATAACGAGAAGATAAAAGCAGAGTTTGTGCCTTTCGATAAGGCAGTTGAGGACTTAACTAATTTGCATGCCGAGTAAGGCAGGAACCAAAACTTTATAACGATGTTTCAAAAATTCATTCAAAGGCCGGTTCTTGC
>CAZUHU010000012.1:20145-32305 GCA_964620645.1 uncultured Chitinophaga sp. | reverse complement strand
CCTTTGGTACAGCGCGAAGGGGTAATTATTAAGCCCCTGCAACCAAGTATGTTGATGTATGTAAACCTTTACAGCACCAACAAAAGCATTGACCAGCGCTTCTTATTCAATTACGCAAATACCTATATCCTGCCTGAGGTTCAACGCATACAGGGAATGGGCTTTGCAGAAGCTGTAGGTAGCCGAGCCTTCGCCATCAGGGTTTGGTTGAATCCTGACCGGATGCGCGCTTACAACATTTCAGCAGATGAAGTTTTAAAAGCAATAGACGAACAAAGCGTATTGGCCCGCCCCGGTCGTGTAGGCTTAAGTTCAGGTATAACTGCTCAATCGCAGGAGTATGTTTTTACATACAAAGGCTGGTATAACACCCCTGAGCAGTACGAAAACATAATAATACGCGCAAATTCAAATGGCGAATTACTTAAACTAAAGGATGTTGCCAAGATTGAAGTAGGCAGCGAATTCGTGGATATCTATTCAAACAAGGACGGTTACCCTGCGGCTTCCATGGTATTAAAACAAAACCCGGGCAGTAACGCTAACAAAGTTATTGCTGATGTAAAAGTTAAGCTGCAGGAACTAAAGAAGGACTTCCCTCCGGGTATGGACTACGAAATCAATTACGACGTTTCCACCTTTGTAAACGCCTCTATCGAAAAAGTGCTTCATACCTTAATTGAAGCGTTCATATTGGTAGCTATAGTGGTATTCATCTTCCTCGGCGATTGGCGTTCTACGCTCATCCCGATTCTGGCAGTACCGGTATCTTTAATTGGCACGTTCGTGTTTATGCAAATGTTCGGGCTTAGCATTAACCTCATAACATTGTTCGCCCTGGTTTTAGCCATCGGCATTGTGGTGGACAATGCCATTGTGGTGGTGGAAGCTGTACACGTTAAGATGGAGGAAGATAACCTGTCTCCTTACAAAGCCGTGCAAAAAGCTTTAGGCGAAATAGGTGGAGCTATTATAGCCATTACATTAGTTATGACAGCTGTTTTCGTTCCCGTTTCCTTCATGACGGGCCCTGTAGGCGTGCTGTATCGCCAGTTCTCTATTACCATGGCAACATCCATTGTTCTTTCAGGTGTTGTGGCTCTCACCCTAACTCCTGTGCTGTGTGCCATATTTTTAAGAAACACGCACGGTCAACCCAAGAGAAGAACCCCTGTTGCCATTTTTCTGGATTGGTTTAACAAAGGCTTTGAAAAAGTTACCGGCAAATACACCGGCATCCTTAATCACATTGTAGACCGCAGATTGGTAACATGGCTTATGTTGATTGCTTTTATTGTTGGTATAGCAGGTGTAAATAAAATTCTGCCAGCAGGCTTTATTCCTAATGAAGATCAGGGGCAGATATATGCCATTATTCAAACTCCTCCGGGAACTACCCTGGAAAGAACCAATGAAATATCATTGAAACTTCAGGCTTTGGCCAAAGAAGTGGACGGGGTTAAATCAGTAACCGCAATGGCCGGTTATGAAATTCTTACTGAGGGCCGTGGTTCAAATGCAGGAACCTGTTTGATTAACTTAAAAGACTGGTCAGAAAGAAAGCAATCCGTGAAACAGATTATTGATGAGTTGGAAGAAAAATCAAAAGACCTTTCCGCTACTATAGAATACTTTCAACCGCCGGCTGTGCCGGGCTATGGCGCTTCAGATGGTTTTGCGTTGCGTCTGTTAGACAAAAGCAGTGATGTGGATTATCAGAAGTTTGACGAGGTAAACACCGAGTTTGTAGCAGCTTTGAAAAAGCGTAAAGAACTAAGCGGCTTGTTTGCATTCTATTCAGCAAAATACCCTCAGTATGAAATTACCATTGATAATGCCTTAGCCATGCAAAAAGGAGTTTCCGTAGGCGATGCCATGGAAAACCTGAACATTATGATTGGCAGTACATACGAACAGGGCTTTATCCGCTTTAACAACTTCTATAAAGTATATACGCAGGCAGCGCCCGAATTCAGGAAGCAGCCCTCTGACCTCCTGAACATGTTCATCAAAAACGATAAAGGAGAAATGGTGCCATATTCTGCATTCATGAAAATTACCAAAACGCAGGGGCCTAACGAAATATCGCGCTATAACCTTTATATCTCTTCGCTAATTAACGGCGTTCCGGCACCGGGTTATTCCTCAGGCGATGCTATGAAAGCCATACGCGAAGTAGCAGCGCAATCCTTACCGCGCGGTTATGATATTGCCTGGGAAGGCCTTTCGTATGACGAAGCGAAGCGTGGCAACGAAGCGTTGTATATATTCCTTGTTGTATTGTTCTTCGTTTACCTCATTCTCGCAGCGCAGTATGAAAGCTTCCTTCTGCCACTGGCGGTATTGCTTTCAGTGCCTCCGGGTATTTTCGGCTCCTTCCTGCTTTTAAAAGCAATGGGCCTTGCAAACGACGTTTATGCACAGGTAGGCTTGATCATGTTAACGGGTCTTTTAGGTAAAAACGCGGTACTGATTGTGGAGTTTGCCGTTCAAAAACACAATCAAGGTGCTACCGTTCTTGAAGCTGCAATCGAGGGGGCAAGGGTGCGTTTCCGTCCTATCCTAATGACATCCTTTGCCTTTATAGCTGGCCTTATACCGCTGGTTGTTGCTACCGGCCCGGGTGCTAAAGGCAACCACACCATCGGTGCATCGGCTTTAGGGGGTATGTTATTTGGAACAATCTTCGGTGTAATTGTAGTGCCCGGCCTTTACTTCATTTTCGGAAAACTTTCTGAAGGCAGAAAGCTTATTCACGACGAAGACGAAAATCCGTTGAGCGAAGCCTTTGTTGAAAGTCAATCAGAGGTAGCGCTTACCAGGAACATCAGAAAAATAATCGCTAAAATTTTAAGAAGAAAAAATGAAGAATAGACTAACTATATATCTACCGGTTCTTCTTTTGCTCTTAACTGTAGGGGGGTGCAAACTCTTTAAAGAGCCAATTAAAACCGAAAACAAAAACGTACCTGCAAGTTATACAGGCTCGGTTGACACAACAAACACGGCACAGGTGCAGTGGCGCCATTATTTTAAAGACCCTAACCTTATTGCGCTTATTGACACAGCATTAAAGAATAACCAGGAGTTGAACATTACCTTGCAGGAGATTGAAATTTCACGCAATGAGATAAAAGCTCGCAAAGGAGAATATTTGCCTTTTGCAGGTATTACTGCCGGTGCCGGTGCCGATAAATCAGGCGCCTTTACATGGAACGGGCAATCGGAAGAAGATTGGAAAGGCCCGCCTGCCAAAACACCAAGATATATAGGCGATTTTTCCATTGGCGCCTTTTTCTCGTGGGAGCTGGACATTTGGAAAAAGTTGCGCAACGCTAAAAACGCAGCTGCAGCAAGATACTTAGCAAGTGTAGAGGGTCGAAATTTCACGGTCACTAATCTTATCTCTGAAATAGCTAACTCTTACTACGAGTTGGTTGCACTGGATAATCAACTGGATATTATTCGGCGCAACATAGAAATACAACGCAACGCTTTAAACATTGTAAAGCAGCAAAAAGATGCCGGCCGTGTTACACAATTAGCCGTTAACCGTTTTGAGGCGCAGATGTTGAACACACAGAATCTGCAATACGATATTCAGCAGCAAATTACGGAAACTGAAAACCGCATAAACTTTTTAACCGGTCGTTTCCCTGCGCCTGTAGTTCGTAATGATTCTTCCTTCAATACTGCGGTATTTGATTCTATCTCTGCAGGCATCCCTGTTCAGCTACTTTCAAACCGCCCCGATATCCGCCAGGCAGAAATGGAACTGGCTGCCGCAAAGTTAGATGTGAAAGTAGCTAAGGCAGAATTCTTCCCTAGCCTTCGCATATCTGCTTCAGCCGGTTTCCAGGCTTTTAACCCTATGGTGTGGTTCAGGCCTGAATCTATTTTTTATAACGTGTTAGCCGATTTGATGGCGCCGCTGATTAACCGCAATGCTATTGTTGCCGGTTATAAAACTTCAAGAAACAAACAGGTGCAGGCAGTTTACAAATACGAGCAAACTATCCTAAAGGCATATACAGAAGTATTGAATGAACTTTCTGCTATTGATAATTACTCAAAAAGCTATACCACCAAATCCAATGAAGTGGATATACTGGCACAGTCTGTTACCATTTCCGATAACCTGTTCAAATCTGCCCGTGCAGATTATATTGAAGTATTACTGACGCAGCGCGAAGCTCTCGACTCACGCATGGAATTGATTGAGATAAAGAAGAAGCAATTGGGTGCCGAAATAAACATCTATAAAGCACTGGGCGGTGGTTGGAAATAGCCCTCACCCATAAACGTTTATGACTAATTCTGGCAGTCGGCCCCTTGCGGCCGGCTGTTTTTTTTAGTTACAGTTTGGCAAAAGCATTTCCCCCACATGGGGGATTAGCCGCTGTCCACAATCCTCTAGTTTCGATTTTTATTAAATCAAACCATTTATGCGTACCAAATATTTACTGATTGCGCTAACCTTTATAGCAGCAGGCTGCAGTAACAACAGCACAGCACAAAACCAAAGTAAAGCAACAACACCCGCTGAAAAAAGCGGAAACACACCTACGGGAAACTGGGAAAAGTTGCAGATGACATCCTTTCGCGATAACAAGGGAAGAGTAATTGCGGAAATGCCTTTCCCTTCAAGTTGGAAAATTGCTACCAACGTTTCTAAAGGCAGCCCTTCTATAACGGGCCCTAATGGAATCAAGATTACCGATTACCCGGCTCAAAGCTTCATGTATACCAATGACTACCGCATGCAACAGGTTTACTACCAAAGCGGGCAAATGCTCCGTGCTTGGCCGGGCATTGATGCTGTGATTGAGCAGGACGTGAAACCATGGTGCGCTAACCAGGGCATGCAGTTTGTGCGTTCTTACGAAATACCAGAAGTTAGCCAGGTAGATCAATGGTACAATGATCAGTTATACAAGGCTGTGCCCGGTCGCTCAGAGGCCAAAGCATTCGGCACTGAATGGCAAACTGCCGACGGCAGCCCTTATTTTTTGCTGATGCATGTGATAGTAAGCGAAACTGCAGAGTTACAAAACTGGTATTACTTCTCAACTGGGCTTCAGGCCAACAAAACTGCTTTTGAAGGAGCCAGAAAGCAATTGATATTTAGCCTTGCCAATACACATTACCCGCTTGAGCCCATAATGGAATACAACCAACGCGAGGCTGAAAAGGCAGGCAAAAGTTGGGCGGCGTTTAACCAAAGGTTGGCACAAAACCAGGCAAATTTCGAAGCCAGCCAACGCGCCCACGTAAACAGAACCAACGCAATAAACGATGCGATTATGAGCGGTTGGAGAGAACGCAATACAGCCGGCGAGAAAAATCAGGAACAGTTTATTGATGCTATAAGAGAAGAAACAAAAGTAAGCGACGGCTCAGGCAATACGTATAAGGTGGAAAGTCACTATAATCATTATTGGATGAATAGCAACGGTGAATACATTAGCACCAACTACGAAACGTATAATCCAAATCTGGACGACAATATGAACAATCAAAAGTGGGAGGAACTAAAAAAAGCAGATTATTAATTCAGAAAAGCGAAAGGCCCTTGCAATTGCAAGGGCCTTTCGCTTTAAGTAAACCGGAAAAACTATTTAGTTGTAATAAGCACCTTCTTGGTTACAACACCTTCTTCAGTTTTAACGCTAACCATAACATAGCCGGCATCTATACTGCTAAAGGCATAGCTATACACAGTGTTTTTACTAAAGAACTCACTATGCAGTTGTTGACCGAGCAAATTGAACATGCTTACTGTCGCTTCCACATGTTTCAACTTACTGAAATCAACAAATATTCTGTTGCCATTGCTCCAAACTTTTATAGACGAATTATCGGCTTCTACAAGGCCTGTGGTTGTCTTAGCTGTAACTGTAATAGTTTGTTGAGCCGTAGAAGAGCATCCGTCTGCATTTACAGCGGTAAGAGTAACTACATACGTACCTTCATTGCTATAATTGTGCACTAGCTGAGCGCCACTCTGTATTGGAGTGCCATCGCCAAAGTTCCATTCCAATGTAACAGCATCAGCAGTGGTAGATTCAAAGGTTATGTTCTCTCCCACCTCAACAATTGCGCTGCTGCTATTTAAACCTGCAACTATAGCTACTGCACCGTTAACCTGTATATTCTTAACCACAGTGTAACCATTGTTATCGGTTAAAGTTATGGTATAGATATCAGGCACAACGCTTACGCTAACAGGATTGCTTTGGTTAAGCGTGCCACTTGCAATTACCACGCTATTCTGGTTGGTTATGGCATAATTCCAACTAGCTGTGCCAGGTTGCTCAATAGTTATCTGGCCATTTGCTGTGCAGGTAGAATTTACGCTATTGGTTTCTGCCTTTGGTGTAAAGTGCAACACAAAGCGGTTCCAGTTGTCATTAGCATTGGACGTAAAGTTATAAGCACCGTTTCTTACATTGTGGAACACATTAAGTTTTTTGTCTTCCAGGGTTATGTAAGAGGTAGGATCAAAGCTCTGTAAGCCATCGAAACTCATGCTGTAATTACCAGCAACGCCCGGCTCAAAACCAACATTAACTGTAGCAGTTTGCATAATGCTGGTATTCATATTTTTCGAATACCATTGTAACGGATCAGCATTATAGCTATATAGCGTATGGCGGCTTAATGCACCGCTTAGCTTAACAGCATCCAACTGGTTATCAAATTGGTTGGTAGCATCTGTATTAAAGCCAACGGTGGTTTTATCCATTAAGCCATTACCCGCATTTTGAACATACAGCGTAAGCACTTCAGCATTGTTCAATGCCTGGAACTGCTGCGGATTCTTAGTACGGTTAGTTGCATTGATTGTAAATGGCATTGGGCCACCGGCTGTACTTCTTCTCACAAAGAATGCCTGGAAAGGCGCAATAACCGTTTCGCTGGTATAGGTGCCGGCAAATGGGCCTGTAGCATTCCATACAGCGTACTGTGCATCATAACCGGCAGGTACCGGTGCTGTACTCAAATCAAGTGTCGCTAAGTAAGGATTACTTACCATTGTCCAACCGGCAATTGTTGGTCGGCCTTGTAAGCTTACGTTGCTCCAACCACCATTCGTTCCGTTTTGGCTGTAGCTTGGTGCAAGGTTCGGAGCGCCAGTTAAGGCCAATGTTCCTGCCCCTACTTTTCTTACGGAGTAGCCTTTGCCCGTTGAAAGCGTGTTGCCCGCAGCTTCTACACTCCATCCGCCAACATTGCAGGCAGCACCATTACTTTCATCGTAGCTGTAAACGTTACCGTATAACGAGCCTGTGCCAAGGTTAACCTCATCGCAGTTACCTGTTGGCGTAACAAAACCCGATGTAGCACTGGTAGAACCGAGGTTACCTGCAGTAGTACCGCTTACCGGGCTGCCAAAGTAATGTGCGTCCTGGTAAGCTGCCGCATCATAATAACGCTGGGCGGTAATTGGTCCGTTGATAGTACCTGTAAAGCCTGCGCTAAAGTTATCGATAATAGCCACCTGCGTAGAAGATGTACTACGGAAACGCAGGGTAGCGCCGGTTGTGGTTAATGTGCCGCTTTGCAGGTCAACTTCATCAAACACATCAAACACACTGCCTGCCTGAAGCGCAGCACCCGCTGCATTGTTCAGGCGCAGGATGTTAAATTCAGTACGGCCACTTAGTGTTTGTAATGCAGTACCATTCAATATCAGTTCAGCATTACCCGTAACCTGTGATGGTACGCCAATTCCGCCTACCCAGTTTCCGCAAACGGTAAGGTTGGCATCCAATGTAAGCGAAGCGCCTGCACTTAGTTGTACGTTACCTGCAGTTACCGGTGAAGTTACAACCGGATCGTTTGCTGTATTTGGTATTATCACATCCTGACAACCAACGGGAACGCCAATGCTCCAGTTACCCGCCAGGCTCCAATCATTATTGATGGCTCCCGTCCATGTATTTACACCACATGCCACGTCGGCTCCGTTGCAATCTTCGTCAATACCGTTACCACAAATTTCCGCAGCACCGGGGTGAATGGATGCATTGTTGTCGTTGCAGTCGGTATTATTTAATACAAAGCCGGCTTGCGGAGCGCAAAGCAGCGTATCCTTTAAAGCATCACCATAGTTATCATTATCAGCATCTGCATAATAAACAGTAGCATTATTAGTAATAGATACCGTGTCGCGCACTGTAGGACATGTACCATTGGTTATAGTCCATACAAATTTGTTTACCCCTACAGTGGTAGATGTAAACGATGTATGCGGATTATTAGCGTTCGCAAATGTTGCACTGCCTTGTAATACACTCCAGGTGCCAAGGCCAAATTGCGCAGCAAGGCCGCTCAAAGTATCAGTAATACAGCTCACTTTATCATTACCTGCAAACGCTAAAGGCGAACCTACAACCGTTACAGTAAAGGATGCGGTTTGGGTATTGCCTGCTTTATCCTTAGCGGTATAGGTCACCGTAGTTGTTCCTACCGGGAAAGCGTCTCCGCTTTGATGATTGCTATAGAAACTATCCACCGAACAGTTATCGCTTGCAGAAGGCGAAGACCACGTAATTGCAGCCGGACAAACGCCATTGCTTGCCGTGTAGTTAATGTTTGAAGGCAGGTTGAATATCAGTGGGGCAGTAACATCCGGAATACTAGTAATTACAGCCGCCGCAACACCGCTATTGCCGTTATTATCATAAACGGTAACGGTATAATTACCGCTGGTTCCTGTAATAGTAGAATCCGATCCGCCATTACTCCATACATAAATATATGGTGGTATACCATCGGTAACATGTAAGGTCAACACACCATTGCTATCACCTATGCAGCTTTCAGCCGTTGATGTAAAGTTAAACTTAAGGGCTCCCAACTCTACGTAAGCTGAATTATCGTCATACAGATATTCAATTGGATTAGTGTTCTTGATAAAACCGAAAATGTAGGTATTGGGGTCAAGCACCGTCCAGTTAAAGCTAAGGCCGGCGCTGCCATTATGTGGCACCGTAAAACCTGTAATGCTGTAAATCTGTATGGTATCTCCATTATTATCAACGTAAGCAAAAGTAAGGTCGGTTATACCCGAGGTGTCGCCATCATTAGCCACTGTTACGTTAAACGTAATAGTTTGACCTACAACAGGCGTGCTATCGCTTGGTTGAATCTGCGTAAAGTGCAGGTTCGGGTTTTGGCCTACAATTATTGCACGCGTAGCCTCATTGTTTCCTTCGTTGCTTTCAGTTAACTCATTACTTGCTTCCACAATGGCACGAAGAATATGCACGCCTACAATGCCCGAACTCCAACTTACCGGTATATGAACCGTGCCATGGTCGTTTTGGGCAAGGCCCGGTGCACGCACCGTACTTACTACCGAGTTATCGGCCATTAAGCGCACATTCAGTGAGTCTATAACATTGCTTGCTCCTACGTTTTCGTAAGTAACATCTACTGTTATCGGCTGGTTAGGCTCCGGATTCAACAATGAAGGTGCAATGTATTGGCTCAACACACGGTAATCCGGCAAGTTGGTAACCTGGAAGTTAACGATGAAGACATTGTTACCTTCGTTACACTCCGAATAGGTATTATCAGGATCTACCGTCATGCGAACAGTATAAGTGCCCACTGCAGGGGGAGCAAACAAATTATTCAGCGTATTACCATAAGGGCATGAGCAGGTACGTCCTACATTGTAGGTATGCCCGTCTCCCCATAGGTTAAAGCCGGCGGGCAAACCCGGGCCCGACACTTCATACCGCACAGGAACATCGCTGGCTTTATAATCTCCATTACTATAAAGGCTTACGCCAAAGTTGAACGGCACACCAATTACATGGGCATAAGTCCAGAATCCCTGATTGTAGCAATCGGCACCCAACGAATACTCATGACAAAGGCTGGAGTTGGCTGTATTGTTCGCTTCGCTCCATTCATTGGTTATAGTATTGGTATAATCAGCAGTTGCTAAAATTGTTCCTGTTGGTGTTGCGGTGGGAATGTTTTGTGTAACCACTACACTACCACCTGCAGGTATATTGGCATTCTGCATTATGGTGTAATGAATGCCTCCAACCAAAAAGTCAACCGCAAAAGGAGCTGAAGTTGCCAGATTACCGGAGTTTACAACAGTAGCGCTAACGGCTATAGTAGGGCCGGTTAAAGGATCATAAGGCATAACCTGGAACGAACCACAACCCGCTACCGTTAAATCAGGCTTATAAACCGGGCACGAAGGCACCAGCGGTGCATCGGTGCGTTGGTTATCGCCTTCATTTTGTTCGGCTACTACATTGGTATAATCTACAGTGAATGTAAGGCTGTAAGCACCTGTTTGCAGGAAGGTGTGATTAAATATTACATCAACATTGCCCTGCGGGCCTACTGCACCAATTGTTTGCGTATAGGTAGCCTCTAAAGCAGCAGAAGGATTAAATAGCTGCAAGCGAACCTGCGCACCTGCAGGAGCGCTCAAACCACCTGTGTTATACACTTTGTACCAAAAGCTTGATGCCTGGCAAGGACTGTTAGTGTTAAACTGATAAACTGACGGCACAAGGTTAATCCATGCAGGCAATACCTGCACGCTTACGCAGTTACCGTTGTTCTCATTTGTTTCAGCTACCTGGTTGTTTACATCGGCTACAGCACAAACATTATAGGAACCGGCTGTAGGGAAGTTAATGCTGCCAATGTTTACCAATTGCGATTGACCGCTGTTAAGCGGATTGATAACCGCACTACTGCCTGTAGGAACACCACCGCTGGTACTCCAATTGGCAATAGTGTTTACGCCAACATTACCGCAACCAATGTTTGCTACGGTGTAACTGCCCGTTATGCTTTGCCCTTCAACAATGGTAGTGGCGCTAAGGTTTAAATTGCTTACTACCAAATCAGGTATACAAGGCGGAGGCAGCAATACAAACGGCGCTGTGGTATCACCATCCAGCGTGAAATCAGTAATAGCTACATCAACATTATACAACCCTTGTGTAACCGGCGCAAGGAAAGAAATACAATAGTCGCCGTTACTGTTTGTGTGTCCGGTGTATGTAGCACCGGTAGAAGGCACAGTAACCGTAACCGTTGCACCGGCAACTGAAGGATTCTGTAACACCACTGCCGTATTTACATACTTGGCATGGCCGCACACATTTAGCCAGTTGTTAGCCACTGCATACGAGTTAAGCGGAGACACATTGGCTGTTATCTCAATGCCGCCCGGTAATATAAAGTTACCGTTTACAAACGGACGTATAGCCTGGTTATCTAACTCGTTAGGCTCGTTGATTATGTTGCCATAATCAATGATAACCTGCATAGGATCCCAACTTGGAGTTGATGGCGTAGTTATATTCCAGCAAACCTGGGTTTGGGAATGTGCCGCCAGGAAAGGAACCGTAATATCCGGGTAAACAGCAAGTGTATCATACTGGTTACGCAGGTGAACAATGAAGTTCTGTGCAGGGAAATCGCTGTAATTATGGATTACTGCACATACTTCTAAAGGTGAGGACGTATCAGGATGTTGAACGTCAAACGTTATGTCATTTGCGAAAATGGAAACATCAGCATCTGCTAAAACATCGGGCGCATTAAAGCTGCCAAAGGTGGCCGTACAATGCGTTGCTGAGTTATCATTTGCCTGTATAGTAGTTGCGTAATTAACCCCCACCTGCAAGCCTATTGCTGTAACAAAGTAAATTTTACCATCTACAACGTTCACGTCATTTGCATCCGCCTCCTGCATAAAATACAGGTGATCGTTTGCATCGGTATAGTTTCCGTTGTTTTCATAATCCAGCAATACACGCGGATATCCCGTTTGAGGAAGATCACCGTTTGCATCCGTATATTTTACCTCGAAACGATAAGTAGTATAAGGGCCGTTTTGTGTTGGGCTTACCACAGAAGCAGTAAAGCCGTTGTTGCCGCTGTATGTTAATACAGGCGCAGCACCGTTTGATGTAACAGTGGTTGATGCACTGGCAGAACAACTTGCACTGCTGGTAGCAGTAACCGTGTAAGTTCCAAAGTCTGCGGCTGCTGTGGTTAAACGCGTTGGATTCTGGTTGGATGAACTAAAACCGTTAGGGCCGCTCCAGCTATAACCAGCTATGTTGGTACCTGTTGCATTTAATTGCACATTGTAGCCAATGCAGTATGG
>CAZUHU010000012.1:3731-20045 GCA_964620645.1 uncultured Chitinophaga sp. | reverse complement strand
GTTAGGGCCGCTCCAACTGTAAGAAGCGCCTCCTCCCCCATTCAGTTGAATGGTTGCCCCGTTACAGTAAGCGCCGGTATTGGATGCTGTGGCAACAGGATTAGGGTTAACCGTTATTGGTGTTGTAGCAGTAGACGAGCAGTTAACAGCATTGGTAACTGTAACGGTATAGGTTCCATCTAAAGCTGAGGTAGCATTGTTGGTTAACAACGGATTCTGTTGGGCAGATGTGAAACTGTTAGGTCCGCTCCAACTGTATGATGTGCCGCCTGATGAGGTTAAGGTGATGGCTGTACCCATACAGGTTGGTGTGCTGTGCCCCGCATTAGCAACCGGGTTGGTATTAACCGTTACTGCCTGCGACGCAGTAGCCGTGCAACTTCCTGAAGTTACCGTAACAGTATAAGTGCCCGAAGAGCTTGCAGTAATTGTTGCGCTACCTGAACCTGTACTCCATAAATAGGATGTGCCGCCACCGGCAGTTAAGTCCACCGTGCCGCCAGCACAAAAAGTTGTTGGACCGGATGGAGTAATAAGCGGTATTACCTGGTTTACAGCTACACTTGTAGTTGCAGTATTGGAACAACCGTTGCCGTCAGTACCGGTTACGGTATAGTTACCTGCATAGGTAGCAATGGCGTTATTGCGCACAGGGTTTTGTTGTGCACTGCTGAAAGAGGCAGGGCCGCTCCAGCTATAATTTATTGCACCTCCTGCATTTAAGCTAATGTTTTGTCCACCGCAATATGGGCCACCGTTTCCGGCGCTTACCACCGGCAAGGCATGCACTGTTAGTTGCGCAGTATCCGTTGCTGAGCAGTTGTTGCCATCAGTAACCGTAAGGGTATAAATACCGCTTGCAGCCAGTGTAGCACCACTTATTACAGGGTTCTGTTGAGCGCTCGTAAACGCCGGGCCACTCCAACTATATAATGTAGCACCCGAACCGCTAAGTTGAATGTTGCCGTTCTCGCAACTTAAACCGTTTACATGGGCATCAGCAACGGGCAGGGCATTTACATTTATATGTATGAATGCCTCTGCGTTACAGCCTGTTGTATCGGTAACGGTTACGTAATAGTAACCGCTGCTAAGTGGGGTAACATTAATCGCTTGTGTGCTACTTCCGTTACTCCATGTATAAGCCTGTGCACCATTTGGCAATGCTGTAAGGCTCAAATTAGTACCGTAGCAAACAGTGGTGTCCGGCGAAAAGGATATGCTCGGCGGTTGGCCGCTGCCACCAACAGTTACATTTATACTGTTGGACATGTAGTTTGTACCTGCAACAGTCATTTGCACTTGGTAGTTACCGCCTAAAAAGGCTGTAAGTGTTTGAGCCGTTGCTCCGCTTATTGGCGCGCTGTTTCTAAACCATTGGTAATTGCAGCCTGCGCCTGTGTTAACGGTAAAGGTTACGCTATCGCCGGTACAAATGGTGTTGCTGCCAAGGGCAGAAATTTGGGGTGCCGGAACATTGATAGTGAAAGGCTGAGGTTCATAAAGGCTCCACTGCCCGTTGTTGCTTTTGGTACGAACGAACAAATAGTGATTACCACTATCTACGCAATTCATAACCAGGTTTGTTGTAACCGAAACAGAATCTATACCCGGAGTAACAGATATTGCGATACCGTTACCAACACCGGGGTCTTTATCTACAAAGTACTCCGCTGCAACAATTTGCGGCTTCACAGTAAACTGCCTGCCTTCATATAAACTCCATAAACCGGTAGATGAACGGGTGCGCACATACAGAAAGTGTTTACCTGCACTTAATGTTCCCGGTATATTAATACCCGAAGTTGCGCTTATAGAATCTATACCCGAGCTTATAGGTAAGTTGAAACCTTGTCCCACTCCGGGGTCGGTATCAAAAAAGTACTCAGCGGCATTAATTGTTTTACCGCTGTTTATAAATAAAGGCCTGCCCTCATAGTGGCTCCACACACCCGAAGTAGTGCGCGTGCGCACAAAAAGAAAGTGGATACCGCCACTCAGGTTCATGGGCACCGGTATAACGCCAGTATGCGTAGTAGAGTCAATACCCGAAGCTATTGATAACGTAGTGGCATTACCTACGCCGGGGTCCGCATCAAAAAAGTATTCAGCATACGCTATGGTTTTGCCCGAGTTAACATAAACAGGTCGAGCTTGAGATAAACTCCATAAGCCCGTTGCAGTGCGAGTGCGTACAAACAGATAATGCAAACCGCCGCTTATGTTTACCGGCACTGTAATATTTCCTGTAAACGTAGTGGAGTCTAAACCGGGTGTAATAGCCCAGGCGGTAGCATTGCCTACTCCAGGATCGGTATCAAAAAAATACTCGGCGTACGTAATGTTCTTATTGCTATTCACAAAAAACGGACGGCCTTCGGAAATGCTCCATTTTACACCTGCTGTGCGTGTTCTTACAAATAGATAATGTAAGCCACCGGCTGTTCCGCCTGGTACGCTAACATTTGTTGTAAACAGAACTGAGTCTGTGCCCGAAGTAAAAGAAAGCGGCGTACCGTTTCCTACTCCCGGGTCTGTATCTATAAAATACTCTGCGGCGTTTAGCACTGTTTGTGCCTTCGCATCGGGCGCCAACAGCGTAAGCGCCAACACCACCAGTGTAAGAAGTTTTAAGCTTCTCCGCCGGCAGAGCATTACTTTAGTTATATCTAATGCAGCCATAATTCAGGTTATGTTTTTAAACCTGTAGCTTGCCCTGTTATGGACAAACAGGGATTAACGAATATTTGATTTAATGGTAACGTTTAATGTGCCGCCGGGTGCCACTACGTTGCTGCCGTTGATATCAAACTGTTTAATGTAAGGTATGCGTGGCAAACCGTCGCGGTCAAAATCACCGAAACCACCATAAACACCTAAGTCAGTGCCATCAGTAGCTGTATTATCTCCCGCAGCACCGTTGTTAATGCGGTAATCGTGTGAATAGCTGAATTGTGTTGCAGAAAGAGGAACGCTGGCAAAACCGGGGTTAACATTAACCTGGTTGGTGCCGTTAGGAAAGTTGTTGTTACCACAGTTATAAGAAATGTTGTTACTCCAGGTAGTAGAATTCATACCACTGCTTACATTGCTGTTATAGTAAAACACGCTGTTGTTTACATAAAACAGGTAGTCGTTAGCAAAGGGATTGCCGCTGTATAAGAACACGCAGTGGTCAATATAATGGTAGTTGCTTTGGCAGTTACCGAAATTAGCCAACTGTCCGTTAAAAATGTTATTGCGGAAGTTTATACCGTCAAGATAACAATTACCCTCAACACAACCGCCGTTGTAAATAAACACGTTGCCATCAATAGTCCAGTTGCTTGAATAATAATTTTGTAACCAAACACGGTAAGTAATTTTACAACTGTAAATACCTATGTTGTCTATATTATCGTTATTGCTGCTTATCTGATACACCTGCATGCCTATGATTTTGCTGCCGGTAGAGCCGGTAAAGAACTGTATGTAATCGCAGAAGGACACCAATGGCCCCTGCTTTTGAGGGTTATGACCGGTGCCGATAACTGTTAACTGTTTGCTTATTGCCATTGTACCATAGTTGAACGGCGAACCCGAAATGTAAACGGTATCGCCATTGCTTGCTGCGGTATGGGCTGCAGCAAAGGTGGTATACTGCCCAGGGGAGTTAACGTTGTTGCTAACTGTAAGGATGTTTGCAAAGGCCTGCGTGCAGGCAAGTAAAAGGCCCAGGGCCAGAAGTAATTGATTCTTTTTCATGCGAAGTTTGTTTTGATTGTGCTGTTTAAAAATTGTTTGGGTAGTGAAATTTTATTGATAAATAATTGATGCCGTTACTTTAAAATACCATTGCGATAGACCTTACTTTAATTTTCCGATATTCTTATACCACGCCTTACAGATAAACAAGGTAACATAGGTGGGCTTATGTCCCGAGAGACGGAACAAAGATATATCCGTAAATAGGGGAACGCAATTTTTAAGTTTCCCAAAACAGGCAAATTCTTACTTCAACCGCTTTTAGACGCTGGGAACTAAAAAATATTGATTTCCAAATACTTGCCACAGTTTTGGAATGATTCTACACTAAATAAAGGCCCATATTTGCGCATGCGACCCTTTGTTTAGTGGCCGAGGCTTACTTCTTTTTCTTCTGCTTGTATTCCATTATTCCCATATCTACCACCTCGCTATTCCGCTTATTTTTATTCTCTACGTAGTGAATAACCGATACATAGTCTTCTACCACATGTATCTTATCTAACGGGGTAACAACCATTAGCTGCAGGTGCAGTTGCTTACACAACTCCATCAGGTATTTTGATTTTTCAGGATCAAGCTTGCTGAAGGCTTCATCCACAGCTATAAAGCGGAACGAACGGGCCGTGCTACCGCTTTGGTTAATGCCAAACTGATGCGCTATTGCACTACCTAATATGGTGTAAGTAAGTTGGGCCGCCTGCCCGCCACTTAAGCTACCGCTGCTTTCATACACATTGCTCACCTGGTTATCCTCGGTATAATGCTCTGTTGCTTTAAACTCCATCCAGTTGCGCACGTCGGTTACGCGCCTGCGCCAAGTGTCGTTCTTTTGCAACTCCTCCACAAACGGACGGATTACTTTTGAAAAGTGTTCTTCCAAATAGCCCATATCATTAAGTGCCAGCTTCTGCGTATTGGGCACCCATTCTTTTAAGCGTTTTCTGAAATCCAATATTTCAGGCGTGCGTGTTTGGTTAAACTGCAATTGGATGTACGTATCAGGGTTCATATTAAACCTGATGCGCTTTAAGGAACGGTTAATATTGTCAATACTATCCTTAATGCTGCTCTCCTGTTCGTATAACTTATTCTGGAAACTGCTCAAGTCCTTGATAACACTATTGTTCAACTCATTTTTGAAGCGTTTTTCAAACTCCGCTACTTTTTCCTCCTTAATACTCTTATAAAGGTCAACAAACTCTTTAAGGTATTCCGGCTTGGCTTTAAGATTGTGGGTTTCATCCATCCACTCAGGAAACTTTTCCTGTATCTCCCTGCTGGGCCGCAGGTAGCTATCCATAGCCTCGTTAATTATACCGAAAGCTTTGCCATGGGTTTGTTGTATTTCTTCTAACTCCTCTTTTAATTTTTGCAGGGTTGTGCGCTCGGCAGCATATACATCTTCCTGAGAGGTTTTCAACTCCTCTATCAACTCAGGATATTTACTGAATTCCCTATTAAGATCAACCAGTTTAGATAGTTCCTGAATGGTATTGCTCAATTGCCTTACCTTCTCACTTAGTTCGTTACGCTCACGGATTTTTAAAGCTATATCGCCGATGAGCTCTTCCAGCACGGCATCAATTTGCCTTTTAAGCTCATCCTTTTGCTTTAGCTTCTTTTCAATATCCTCAAGGCTGCTGTTCTTCTTCAGCAGTTCCTTCTTTTCAGTTTCTTTTTCTGCAATTTTCTGCGAGCAATCCTTCCAGTCAATCTGGGTATAATCATTGAACTCAGCCAAACGGCGTAGCGAGTCCAGCACCTCGTTTTCAATTTCTGTTTTGCTGTTAAGGTCGCTTATGCGCGCTTCCAACTGTTGCAAATCAGTGTTCAGCAGATTGCCTTCACGTTGCAGGGCAACCACTTTATCGCGGTTATTCCAGCCCAAAACATAGTTTGCTGCACCGGTTTTAAACTTGCTGTCGTCCTTCTCGTGTCGCTTTTTGTTTTTAACCAAGCCGCTCTGCATCATGGCTTTTTCGTAGCGGGCAAATTCATCCAACTTTTCGCAACAGATATAATCAAAACTACGGGTAACAAAATCCTCCGCCCAATCGCTGTAATCGCTTTTGGGGTTAAAATTCAGTTTGGTTACAACCGAATTATCTTCCGCCTTGGTCATACTTTTAAGGTAATCCTGCTTAGGGTCTACGCGGTAGTAAACCAACTTTCCGCCCAGGTCGTTATTACTTACAAACTTGTTTACCTCCTTATAGTATTTCTCGGGTACTACCAAACATTTACCAAAACTGTGCAGCAATTTTTCAATAGCCATCTCCCAGCTTTCCTCTTCCTTCTTCACCTCAATCAACTCACCAACAAACGGCAACTCTTCTTCAGCCGCCTTAACGTAATCCATTATGCGTTGGCGTATTTGCGAACTAATGCCTGTAATTTTATCCTTACGCTTTTGCAGATACTCTATATCCGCCTTTATTTCATCAAAACGTGTTTGTTTAATGCGCTGCTCTTGCTTAGCATCCATTAAAAGAGCGTCCAACTCTTTTTTTGTATCAAATGATTTATTGCGGGCCTTCTCAATATTTTTATGGTTAGCCACAAAAGCTTTTTCGGAGGGGTCCTTCGGCAAGCCGCATAAGCTCGCTAACTTATTGTACTCACCAATTTTTTTCTTGCGTTGCTCCATCTCCCCTTCAAGGGCTTTGATAGCTGCATCAATATCTTTTAGCTGCGCAGCAGTGGGGTCCTTTTCCCTGGCAATTTTTAAGGCAAGTATATCCGCATCAATCTTTGCCCTCTCATCATCCTCCTTATTCTTTTTGCCGTTAAGCATTTCAATATCCAATTCAATGCCGCGTATCTGCTGCTCGTTAAATTCCTTCTGCCTTATCTTAAACCATGCCTTAATTGTATCAATCTTATTCTCTGCATTTTTTATTTGCTGGTATAAGGTTTCGTATTGTACATAATTGCTGTGTATTGGCGCAAGCAACTCCAACTGGCATTTAGATTTTTCAATGCTGCGGTGAGCAGTAAGCAGGTTCTGGTAATTTTCTAAAAGCGATTTGAATTCATTTTCAATGTCACTTTCCTCCAGCATGTTGGTGCGTATAAAGTCATCTAGGTTCCCCAACACCTTAATGCCCACCGTTTGATTAAAAAGATTCAGCGCTTTCTCGCTCTTCATACCAAAATCTTCAATCAGCTTTTGGCTATACTGGCTGAAAGAATCGAAAAAGAAGACCTTCCCTCCCGCCTTCAGCTTTTTGCGCCATTCCCCTTTTGAATCAAACTGAATGTCATCTTCAATTTTTAAAGCGCGATTGGCCACTACATACTCCCGCTGCAGGCTGTTATTCTTAAAATACCTTACCTGGAAAGCCGTGATGTTAGCAGTATCATTGCTAACAAAGTTGGCCAATATTATAGAATAGAGATTTGAGCGGTCAGGCCTTAGCTTACTTATCTTAGAGGCATAAGAGTCCTCATCCTGCGTTCGTCCATAATGGCCTTCCACATAACTTTCTTCGGTGCGTTCCTTCTTCTTCTCTGCACCTGATGATTGGTTATAGAAACGTTGGGTAGATGGTACCAATAAGGTTAGCAGCGCATCCACAATGGTGGTTTTACCTGAACCATTGGCACCGGTTAGCAAACTGCTTTGCGTTTCAGCATTAAGGGTATAAATACGTTCATCAAAGGTTCCCCAGTTATACACCTGCATGTAGTTTAAACGGAACCCTGCACTATCTTGTTTAGTATCAAACAGACTCCACATGCTTCTTCAGTTTTGTTTTTAGCTCTTCCAGTTTTTCGTTACTGATTTTCGCTTTAATAATGCGCTTAACCTCGTATTGGGTGTTATCGGCATTCAGTTTATCTTCTTTGTTAGTATGCAGAAAACCCAGATTACCGGCTTGTGTAATCAGGTTGTCGAACTTATCCAACAAGCGCTTACGGTTTGCTTTGTCTTTAAAGAAAAGGTCAATCCGTTCTTTGATCTGTTTACCGGTAACAAACAATTTATCGCTGCTCATTTTCACCTCATTCTCATCCAACCACTCCCGCAACAACACGCAAAGCAGGCTCATTTCGTAGGTTAACGGAATTTTGCGAATGAGTTGTATTGGGCGCGATTTGTCATCTTCAGCAAACTCCATCTGTTTTAAATAGGCATAGCCATCCTGGCGGTTAAGCACCAATTCAATTCCTATTTTACTAAAGTATTCGCGGACTGAGCCCTCGTAGTTAAGCACCTCGTTCCAGTACTTTTTATCATCGTCGTATATCACACTTTGCAGCAGCTTAACAATTACTGATGCATACAGTTCTGTTTTTCCGTTGCTCATTTTGTAAATATTATTTCAGGCAGCAGTATCGCTTTCCTGCCTTTATCATCAATTTGTATCATTTCCTGCTTATCACGGTTTATAAAAGATTTACTGCTTTGCGTGGCAATGTTTACATAGGTTAATACTTCTGATAACCCTTTGGTTACCGGAAATTTCTCCACCACATCTTTAAGCGTAACCTGCTTTTTCTTCTTAAGCGTTTCGGCCACCTGGTTTTCCAATTGTTCCTTATCAATAAAAAACTGGGCAACCAGGTTGTCTAAATCAAGCTGCGTTAAATCCACATCCGCTGTCTTAAGCGCTTTAGCGGTTATCAGGCTATCCTGTGCCTCCTCGGTTAACGGCCGCTCCATGTTTAACTCAATTTCAGGAAGCCCCTCTATTTCTATAAAATTCTCTTGCCGTGGCGGGTTATCCTTTGCCCTTAGAGCATCAGCCTTAATTTCATTTACAATGCGGATTGCCGTTTTGCGCTCCAACAAACTTTTTTCGGCAAGTACCTTGTTCAGCTTATCAGCAAGTTTGTGATAAGAATTGCGAACGCGCGTTCCCTCGCGATTGAGATAAATGCGTAAATGCAGAAGGAAAGGATCGTCTACTTCAATTTTACGTTCCTGTAAAATAATAAGCACCTTGCGGATAAGGTTCGTTAACTCATCCTTACTGCTATCGTCTAACAAATGGCGATAAAATGCTTCAAAGCTTTTTCCCTGGTCGGTACTGCGCAGGTCGTCCAGCGCATCAAGGGTATAGTTAAGGATGTTCCCCTTGCTGGTTTCAAGGTTAGTCTGCTTTTCGTAGATGGTGTTTTTTATAACATTGAAGTTCTCTTCTACCTCCCGAAAATCAGCCATAAGGCTGCGTGCTAACTTGCTAACCTCATTAAACCGGCTCTTAACATAAAAATCCTCTGCGCTAACTACCTTTTGTTCTATCTCCAACTTTCGGATTTCCGCCTCCAGCTCACGCTTGCGGATGCGAAGGGCTTCCGCTTTTTCTTTCCAGTCTTCTGTGCTGTTTTCCGCAATCTCGCGTAGCTTGTTAAAGATGTCCATGAACTTGGATTCTGCACTTATAAAGTCCTCCTTGCGCAGGCTATCCATCCATTGCAAAACCTTTTCAGTATGGCTGGTTAAGCTGTGCTGGTATTGGCCCTTTTCATCGGGCTCAAAAGTTATGTAGCCGTGGTCGCTCCATTTACCAATAAGCAGTTCGGCTTTTTCTGTGGCATCCAAAACCTGTTGCAATTCATTGTCATCCTCTTCAATGTAATCGCGGTAGCTTATTTGCTCTAAAACTGAACTCAGCCGGCGCACCAGGTCGGTATGCGGCACATAGCCTACAGGGGTTTGCTTAAACTCCCGGCGCAGAAAAAACAAAATCAGCGGTGCAGACTTCGCCCGAATCAGCCTTATGGCAGGGGGCGTGTTACGCGATACAAAAAGAGACGACAACCGTTCATATTCCTCAATCACGCTGGCAATATATCCAGAGATTTAATTGGCAACGGTACACGTGGAAAAATGGCATTTTTCGGGGGATAATTTTTTTAGCCACTTAACTTAAAATGAGTAACGAAGCCGGCCATGCAGCTGAATTTCCGGGCTATGTTCTAACTATCCCCTATCTTGTTCCTTAACACCCCTCCCCGCTTTCTGATTAAGGCACTTAAAGCAGCTAAAAAGCAAGTATATGCCTTTATATATTAGCTGAACTAACCCCATTAAACCACACTATGAAATTGAAATTTTATGCCCTGGCATTAAGTTGCCTGTTATTGTTGGCTACCACACCAATGCAGGCACAGCACTGCGCAGGCGCCTCCGGCTCCGGCGTGTGCACACCCAATACATCATTAACTACGGTAGGCTTTTTTCCGCCTTACGATAGCCTGCCTTGTGCGGTTATAGGCAGCGCTTACGACCAGATTGTGCAGTTTCATACGCCGCCTACAGTTACCCAAGGCGGCAGCACCTATAACCTTAACTGGGTGCGTATAGATACCGTAAGCAACCTACCCTGCGGTTTATGCTGGCGTAGCGGAACTTCCAATAACCAAATTAACGGTAATGCCACAGGCTGTATACGGGTAACAGGTACCACTTACGATGCGCCGGGGCAATATAAATTAAGAGTTATTGTCTCTGCCAATGTGCAGGTTGGCTTATTCCCTTTTACCGTTTCTAACCAAAATGCCGAATCGCTTGGGTTAAAATATTATGTGCGGGTAGCAGACCTAAACGGCTCCTGCCAAAATGTAGATACACTTGCTGCAGGCCGCACGGCAACCGCAACAGGCAGTATTACTGCGCTTACTATCAGCGGGCCTTCATCTGTATGCTCGGGCCAAACTGCTGCACTTTCAATTAATGCCGCTAACTATTATGCCTACAAGTGGTCAACCGGTGCGGTTACGTCTTCCATCAATGTTTCTGCCTCGGGCACTTACACGGTTACGGCTTATGCAGCCTGCACTTCGGTTACTGCCAGCAAAACGGTTACTGTAAACCCCGCACCAACTGCCTCTATAACACCGGCAAGCGCAACAATTTGTAATGGCTCATCAATTACACTTACTGCCGGCGGAGGCGCGTCTTACTTATGGAGCAACGGTGCTACTACTGCTGCCACTACAGTTTCGCCAACGGGAAACACCATCTACACTGTTACTGTTACCTCGGCAAATTCCTGCACAGCTACAGCCAGCAGGCTGGTGAATGTTAACCCTGTTCCAACGGCAACCATAACCCCCGCCACTGCCGCCATATGCACGGGTGGCAGCGCCACCTTAACAGCCGGTGGGGGGGCTTCTTATGCTTGGAACACCTCAGCAACAACAGCCGCCATCACGGTCAGCCCTTCAGGTACCACAACTTATACCGTAACAGCCACAGATGCTAACAGTTGCACTGCTTCGGCTTCAAGGCAGGTAACGGTTAACCCACTGCCAAACGCATCCATATCACCTGCAACTGCCACTATATGTTCCGGCAGCAGCGCAACGCTTACTGCCGGTGGCGGAACAAGCTATGTTTGGAACACCACCGCCACTACAGCGGCCATTACGGTTTCGCCAACGGGCAATACTACTTACAGTGTTACAGTTACTGATGCTAACAACTGCTCTGCATCAACAAGCCGCATTGTAAATGTTAATCCTGCACCAGTAGTATCGGTTAACCCATCAAGCACGGCTATTTGCAGTGGAGCAACCACCACACTAAACGCATCTGCAGCTAATAGCTATACGTGGAGCAACGGTGCAACAACCCAAAGTATAGCTGTATCTCCGGCATCAACAACCACCTACACTGTAACTGCTTTCGATCAAAACAACTGTTCAGCAACGGCTTCAGCAAGTGTAACTGTAAACCAAGGGCCCACGGCGGCTATCTCCCCTGCTGTTGTAGCCATTTGCGCAGGAAACAGCACCACACTTACTGCCAGCGGTGGAACCGGCTATTTGTGGAATGACAACAGCACTAACGCTGTGTTGAATGTTAGCCCATCGGGCACCAGTACCTACAGCGTAACGGTTACAGCAGCCAATAACTGTACGGCAAGTGCTTCGCGCACGGTTACCGTAAACCCATTGCCTGTGGCTTCAATCAGTCCATCGCAAACTGCCCTTTGTGAAGGAAATTCAACAACACTAACAGCCAACGGCGGAGCAACTTATTTATGGAATGACAACTCAACAGGCAATACGCTTTCCGTATCGCCTCTTCAATCTTCTGCTTATTCCGTTACAGTAACCGATGCTAACTCATGTTCAGCAAGCGCATCGGCACAGGTAACCGTAAACAGCAATCCAACTGTATCAATACAACCTGGTAGCCAGTCCATTTGCAACGGCAGCAACGCTACCCTTACAGCAAGTGGCAACGGCTCTTACAGTTGGAGCAACGGCTCAGGCAACCCCGTTATAAACGTTTCGCCAACCACAGCCACCAATTACAGCGTTACTGTAACCGGCACAAACAGTTGCACTGCCAGTGCAACCGCCAGTGTTACAGTTAATGCCAATCCAATAGCCGCAATCAGCAATTCTGCCGATACCATTTGCAATGGCAATAGTGTTACGTTAAGCGCAACCGGTGGCACCGGTTATTTATGGAACGACAACAGCACCAACGCCACACTTACAGTAAGCCCTACGTCAAGTGCAGTTTATAGTGTAACCGTTACTGATGCCAACAACTGCAGTGCAACGGCTGCCAGCCAGGTAACTGTAATTACAGTAGCTACTACTATACAGGCAAGCGGGCCAACCACATTCTGCGCAGGGGGCGATGTAACCCTTGATGCAGGAGCAGGTTTTGACACTTATGCCTGGAGCAATGGAGCAACTACCGAAACAATTACAGTAAGTAACTCAGGAACTTTTACCTGCACTGTAACACAAAGCGGATGTTCGGGTGTATCCAACACTGTAACCGTTACTGAAACCAGCAATACCCTAAGCCCGGTAATTGCAGCAGCACCATCACTGGAGATTTGCCCCGGCGGCACTGCTACCTTGGATGCAGGCACAGGTTATGATACGTACAATTGGAGTAGTAATGAAACTACCGAAACAATTACAACCGGCACTGCCGGTACCTATACCGTAACAGTTACTCTTGGTGCATGTAGTGGCACTGCCAGCGCACAGGTGGCGGTAGGCAACTTTCCCGTTAAGGTTGATATAATGCCATCGGACCCAGTAAACGTTTGTGCCGGAACCGCAGTAAGTTTTGATGCCGGCACCGGTTACGATAGCTACAGTTGGAGCAATGGTAGCAGTAGCCAAAGCATTCAGCCTACCCAATCGGGCGAATACATTGTTACTGTTACCAAAGACTTTTGCACTGGCAGCGATACTGCCCTATTGAATTTTTACCAATCGCCGGTAGCGTCAATATCTCCTTCACCGGCTTCTGTTTGCAGCGGTTCATCTACTACCTTAACAGCAAACGCTGCTTCAAGTTACCTGTGGAGCGACAATACCACTTCGGCCACCTTAATTGTAGCTCCAACATCTGCTACTTCATATTCTGTAACTATTACTGATGCCAACCAGTGCACGGCCTCTGCCTCAGTAAACGTAAGTGTAAACGCCTTACCGACTGCGGCTATCAATCCACCAACAATTACGGCCTGCGCTAATGAGGCATTTAGCTTCACTGCAGGTGGGGGCAGCAGTTATGTATGGAGCGATGCATCAACTAACGCGCAATTAAACGGCACCGCACAAACTTCGGGCACTTATACCGTTACGGTAACAGATGCTAACCAATGTACAGCAAGCGCCTCAGCGAGCTTAAACGTTAACCAGTTACCTGTTGCAGCCATAACACCACAACAACCAAGCGTGTGCAATGGGCAAAGCGTTACATTAACAGCCAATGGCAACGGTACGTATACCTGGAGCGGCGGCATAAATACCGGCACAATTACGGTATCACCGGGCAGCAATACTTCGTACAGCTTAACAGTAACTGACGCTAATAACTGCTCAGCAAGCGTTACTACTACCGTAACTGTAACCACAGTAAACGCTGCAATAACCGCCAACGGCCCTACTAACTTTTGCAGCGGCAACAGTGTAACATTAAGCGCGCAGGCCGGTGCTGACACTTACACCTGGAGCAACGGCGCTTCAAGCGATAATATTGTAGTGACTTCTTCGGGCACCTATAACACTACTATTACACAAAACGGTTGTAGTGCTGTATCAAACGATATTACCGTAACCGTAACCCCTGCCACCATTGCCGTAAACATTGCAGCATCCCCTTCATTAAACATTTGCCAGGGGGGTGTTAGTGTATTAGATGCCGGTACAGGTTTCGATACTTACCAGTGGAACACCGGCTCTACAACACACCTGATAGCAACCGATTCATCAGGCACATATACGGTAACCGTAACCCAAAGCGGATGCGCAGCAACCGCTGCAGCCACAGTAAACGTGGGTAACTTTGCGGTTAATGCTTCCATCAACCCTTCGGGTGCGCAGGCATGCAGCGGCGATTCTATTTTACTGGATGCAGGCAGCAACCATAACAGTTATGCATGGAGCAACGGAGCTACAAGCCAGCAATTGTTTGTATTGCAAACAGGCAACTACACTGTTACGGTAACTGACGAAAACGCCTGTAGCGGAACGGCCAGTTCATCAGTGCTGTTTAACGCTCGTCCTCAACCTAACATTTTACCGTCCGGCAGCCAGGCTATTTGCGCAGGGCAAAGCATAACCCTTAGCGCCGATGCCGTTTACGATACTTACCTTTGGAGCAATGGGGCTACAACACAGTCGTTAGTGGCCACTGCCGCAGGTAGCTATGCGCTTACGGTTACACAAAACGGTTGCAGCGGTTATACCGCCAGTGCAGCGCAACTTACGGTTAACCCGGCTCCTGCCGCTTTAGTTACTCCGGCAGCAACCAACGTATGCAGCGGCAATAGCACAGCGCTAACTGCCAGCGGTGGCACCGGTTATTTATGGAGTGATAACTCTACAGCCGCCGTTCTTAACGCAACGCCTACTAACCTTACAACATACACTGTAACAGTTACTGATGCTAACAATTGCACCGCTACTGCTGCAGCAACGGTTTCCATAACTCCGTCTCCTTCAGTAAGCATCCTTTCATCCGAAACCGGCAACATAATCTGCCAGGGCACTACACTGCAATTGTTCGCATTAGGAGGAAGCACCTACAATTGGAGCACGGCTGAAACGAGCGCTACCATAACATCCACTCCTGCAACTACTACCACCTACAGCGTAACTGTTACGGATGCCAACAACTGCTCAGGCTCAGCAGCGCAAACTGTTGTAGTAAATCCTTTACCGCAGCCAGCTGTGGGTGTAACGCAAATAGGCAGCGGCGCCGATTACGTTTTACAGGCAACACCTGGAGGTTTGGCCGGTTATATATGGCAACAGGCCGTAGCTAACGATACTACCAATCAGTTACATTTTAACTATGCAACCAACTTAGACACCTTTATGGCCAACTGCGTTACGGGCGGCGGCTATTACCGTGTTTTAGTTACAGATGCCAACGGTTGTTCGTCTGCATCGGGCTATGCAAAAGTTCCATTCTGCACAGCAGTAAACGAGATTCCGCAACTGTTGCACTTTGCTTTAATGCCAAACCCTGCAACAGACCGTTTAACGGTTGTTTACGACCTTAACGAAGAGTTACCGGTTAAGATTTCGGTTTTAGACATAACAGGCAGAATGATTATGGAATTAGCCGGTGAAATGGAAGGCGCAGGCAAACACACCAAAACGCTCAATCTTAACGGCATAGCGCAAGGCATGTACCTGCTAAACTTTAACAGCAACAACAACAGCTTTAATACACGCTTTATTAAGGAGTAAGCGTGATCTTTAGATAGTTATCCAAAGTCCTCCGTACCCCGGGGGACTTTTTGTTTAAGGGTTAATTCATAACCAACCTGAAGCCGCAATTTTGCTTATGGTGATCGTATACATTGCGGTTACGGGCTTTACTATAGCATCGCTCCTCTCCGCTTCTCCAGGAGCCACCACGCGCAACTCTGAATATGGCTTTCTTGCTGTTTACGGGATTGTCTGCCGGAGATACTTTATAGTAACCCGGATTCCACCAATCGGCGCAAAGCTCCCACACATTACCGGCCATATCATAAAGCCCAAGTTCATTTGGCTTTTTTAAGCCCACAGCGTGTGTCTTTTCTTCCGCATTATCCTTCATCCAGGCCACTTCTTCCAGCTTATCGCTGCCGGGGTAACGGTAACCTTTGCTTTGGTTTCCTCCCAGCGCGGCATATTCCCATTCAGCTTCAGTAGGTAAGCGGTAATGCTTGCCGGTTAAGGTGTTCAACTTCTTTAAAAATTCATCTACTTCTTCAGGAGTAGCTTCTTCTACCGGGCAACTATCGCAACCTTTAAAATAGGAAGGGTTATTACCCATAACAGACTGCCACAACTGCTGTGTTACTTCATATTTGCCCATGTAAAAGCTGTGGAGCGTTACTGCATGAACGGGCCGTTCATTTTTTTCGCCGCTGGTACTGCCCATATTAAAGGTGCCGCCTTCCACATAAATCATTTCAGGTGCAACAAAGGTGGAAGATTGCTTAATTCGCAAAGGAGAAGCCGCAGTTAAACACAAGGCAATAAAACAGGCAGCAATTGTTTTCATGAATACTAAATTGACTATTTACAGCATATATGCCAGTCTTTTTTGGGGCTTAGTGTGCTGCAACCTGACAGTAA
>CAZUHU010000012.1:264-3631 GCA_964620645.1 uncultured Chitinophaga sp. | reverse complement strand
GAAAAATACCTGGATGAGTTTATGAAGCAACTACGTCTGCATCGCGAGAAGTTGCAGGTAGCGGAGTACGGCTTGTGGGTACATGGTTGGGATAGTAACAATAAAACGCATTGTACCTTTTGCAGCCAAATGTTTTGGGCCGATAAAACAACAAGGCGTAGCGCCGAAATGTGGGGGCGCGGCAATGGTTGGATAGTAGTAACCCTATCAGATGCCTTAACCACCCTACCCGCCAGTAATAAATACTACAATGAGCTTAGCGGCTATTTAAAGGAGATGATTGCACACTTGCCGGAACTACAGGATAAAAAAACCGGGCATTGGTTTCAACTACCGGTTAGGAAGGGCGAAGAGGGCAATTGGATTGAAAGCAGCAGCACTGCCATGTTTGCTTATGGCATATTAACCGCCCTGCAGCTAAAGCTGGTTACTGATACTGCCTACAACCATTGTGTACAAAACGCTTATAAAGGGCTAAGGGATTATAGCCTGGTATCCCTTAAGGGAAAGTATTTAACTCCATACAATGTATGTACCGGCACCTGTATAGGCAACAGTAAGTATTATTTCAAAAGGGGCGTAAAAAAAGGCAGCCCTTATGGCATTGGCATGTTTATCCAGTTTGGCAGAAAGTATAACAGATTGTACTAAGTAGGAGATGTAGTAAATAATGCATTGTCACAACAATGTCATTATTCGCTATGTGCGCAACTCATGGAACACAAGGCCTGTCATTCTATGTATATTTCCACTACAAGCCCGCTTATGCAAGTAATTTACTCTTCCCACGGTTTCAAATTTGTTGTCGTATATTTTCTGGTAGCCATTCTTTCGTTACAACCCAGGGCGCAAAGCTTTACAACGCCCATCGGGGGCAGTATTTACGGCCAGGCAGTAATAGCTTGTTCCGCTGCCGATAACATTTACGAATACGCCGCTACTGATGCAGCCATTTACAGCCGCAAAATGAACATGAATGAGTATTACGCTAAAGTTTATACAGCACCGGGTGCGCTGCAGATAGTTTCGTTTAGCAATAAACAGGAAAACGGGACCCGCTACAGGGCCATTCTGTTACAGGACAGAGGGGGGCATTTTTTTGTGGTTTACAACAAGATAAAAGCACCGTTGGGTGATTCTACCATTTATGGTCCAATTGCTTTAGCGCCTGCCTATTCAGGCAAATACAAAAAGATTGTTGCCGGCAAGGATTTATACCTCTATTCATTTTTAGCCGGGGGGCCTCCGGGCAATGTCGACGTATCCCGCGATAACGGGCAAAGCTGGCAGCCTGATACTGCTAACATTGGTTACGACAATGTGTTGGACATTGCTTTGGCACCACAGGACACAGTCTACCTTGCTGCCAACGACGGGATTTACAGGCAACTACCCGGCGATAGCATTTGGATTAAAACCAATAACAATGCAAATGGTGCCGGCAAAATTTTTGTAGATCGCCATAATAAAGTGCTGATAGGAGGTTATCCAGCAAGCGTGGCTATTAGTACAGATGGAGGTGTAAACTTTAACACATTAAACAGCGGCTTGGCAGGGCAGGTAAAATATTTTGCAGATGATGCCTACGGCAACCTGTATGCTTCAACCAGCACTTCTCCCTTATACCGAAATTCAGGCGGAAGCGGCGCATGGACCAACTTGCAAGCCGGTATTAATGCTATAGGAACCAACCCCGGAATTACCTGTATTAGCGGCGATAGCCTGCTTACTATTGGCACAAACGGTTATGGTATGCTTAGCAGTAACAACCAGGGCGCCAATTGGATGGTTACCAATAATGGCATACATGCTGAAGACATTTACTCCTTAGTAAAACAGGCTGACGGCCGCTTGCTTTGCACCACAGGTATGGGCATCTTCTATAAAGATGCTGCTGATACTTTATGGCATGCCACTAATGCAATTACTAACTTTTACCCCGGCAGGCTCTTGTTTAACGACCCCGCCGGAACTGTTTATGTTGCGCAGGGGGCAACAAGTAGTGGACCTTACCCTTTGGGTAAAAGCGCCGATGGCGGGGTGAATTTTACTATTGACAGCAATGGTTTCAGCAATATAGGGGGCAGTGGCTTTTACATTGATGAAACCGGCGACAGGCATTTCTACAATGTTTATGGCACGCAGAATAATACCCTTACCATCTGGACTTCCACTTTTGGAACCTCCACCTGGCACCTTGATACCATAGGTTTACCCAAATTTACTTTACCCGGCCAGGGCGTACTAGCTATGTGTAGCGATAAAAAAGGATTTTTATACGCTGTTGTAAACTTCTCAATAGGGGTATTCATGTATCGCCGTCCTATAAATGGCAATACCTGGGTGGTAGATAACAACGGCTTATTCAATGGCTTGGCAATTACCCCTATGGCAAGTAACGCATCCATTGGTATTGTTGCAGCCCAGGCTACCACACTTTATCACCGTACAGCAAATGGTTGGGAGACACTTGCACAGCTAAATGCTTTAGGCGATAGCGGCATTGTAACCAATAGTGTTATTGATGCCCTTTCAGTAAACGACGAAGGTGTAATTTTTGTCGCCGTTACTAACTATAACCGGCCGGATAGCAGCGCCATATTTTATAGTGTTGATACCGGGCATAGCTGGCAGTTAGCAGGCCTTATAGGGCACCGCATTATGAGCCTGTCATCTTATGGAACAGAAACCTACGCACTTACGTTGGGCAAGTGGGGCTACGTACAAAACGGAACTACGCCCAATAGCTTAACAGAGGTTTCAGGCGCTTCCAAAAACATCAAGGTATTTCCTAATCCATCTTCAAGCGGGTGTTGGGAAATTGAAACCACTGCTGAAATGCTAAACAGCAAACTGGATGTATTGGATATTAATGGAAGGATAGTGTATCAAACCACATTACAGGAAAGTAAGAGTTCTATAAGTATTCCAGGATTAACCAGCGGTGTTTACATACTGCGTTTGCAGGGTAAAACAGCAAAAGCAAGCAGTTGGCTGGTTAAGCAGTAACTAGGCCGGCGACTTCCAGCCCTCAGGGTTTTGATACCACTGTAAAAGCGTGTCCTTGTCAGCGCTTTTAACGTAATCCTGCCTTTGGGCAACCTCCAGCAACGTAGGATAATCGGACAAAGTAAAGTAACGGCATTTAGCTTCTTCAAATGCGGTTACAGATTTTTGAAACCCATAGGTAAAAATTGCCCCCAGGCCAAGCACTTCAGCACCTGCAGCGCGCAAGGCTTCTACGGCTTTCAGTGAGCTGCCACCGGTTGAAATAAGGTCCTCTATAACAAAAACCTTCTGGCCCTTGTCCAACTTACCTTCAATTTGGTTTTCAAGGCCATGGCCTTTGGCCTTATCGCGCACATAT
>CAZUHU010000012.1:0-254 GCA_964620645.1 uncultured Chitinophaga sp. | reverse complement strand
TCAGCTACCAGCACCCCATGCGGAATACCGGCTGTTGCAACACCCGCAATTACTTCACAGTCTTTAAACTCTTCAGCAATTGTATCCGCAAATGAAGTTTTAATGTAGTTTCGTACCTTAGGAAAAGAAAGTGTTTTACGGTTATCACAGTAAATGGGGCTTTTTAAACCGCTTGCCCAGGTAAAAGGGTCGTTCGGATTCAGCACCACCGCTTTAATTTCAAGTAAGTATTCTGCCACTTCGCGGGCAATAAC
>CAZUHU010000011.1:0-38141 GCA_964620645.1 uncultured Chitinophaga sp. | reverse complement strand
TCAATGTTTTTTGGAGGGGCGATAGCTATATGTATTTTAGGCGCCTCATCAGTGTCTTTTTCTATAAGGCGCACCATGTGAATTATCACTTCGCGCTTACCTATTGAGTCTATCCGTGCACTAAAAAGGCTGCCTTTGCCATCAAACACCAGCAACTCCTCTCCTTCGCGCTTGCGCAAAACCTTGCTAACATGCTGCGACTCTGCATCATCCAGGGCCACATGTTCGTTTAAAACAGCATTCGAACAATAGAAAACATTCATACGCAGTAACCTAATCAAACTTCACCACGCGGAATTCGGTGCGGCGGTTAACGGAATGTTCTTTTTCGGTGCAAGGCACGGGAACCTCATCCACGCAACGGTTACGTATTTTCAGTTCGCCATAGCCAATAGCAATAAGGCGCGCTTTATCAATACCGTTTGCTTCAATATATTCTACACAGGCATTAGCGCGCAGTGCGGATAGCGTAAGATTGTATTCTGAGCGCCCCCTGCTATCAGTATGTGCAGAAAGTTCAACCTGCATATCAGGGAATATCTTCATTACTTCTACTACCTTATCCAGGCCTTTTTTAGCCTTGTCGCCAAGTTTGTAGCTGTTCAAGTCAAAATAAACTTCCGGCAGGTCAAATACATATTTGCCATCGTAATAGGTAAGCTGGGCATTTTCGTTAAGCGTTTGCGATGCCGTAAAGCCCATAGTATTGATAGTCTTCACAAACTTATCATACACTCCCTCCTGCCCGGGCACTTTCTTCACTACTTTTAAATCATATTCCTGGTCTTTAAACAAATCAAACTTAACTATGCCGTTAGAGTCGCTCTTGCCTTCTATTACTTCCCCTGTGTTTTTATTCACCAAAAATGCCTGTGCCCCTTCAATCTTTCCATCGCCCTTCTGCGATACATCAACGGTCAGTTCTATGCCTCCTTTCGGGTCAAGAAAAATAGTTAAGGGTTCATTCTTATTTGCTCTAACATGCACATTGCCTTCGAAAGCGGCGTAGCCATCTTTTTCGGCAGTAACCTTATAATCTTTTTCGGGCGTAAGTTGCAGGCAAAAGTTGCCCTTTAAGTTGGTCTTAATACCTGATTTAGCGCCATCAGCTCCAATAGCGGTAATAGTTACGTTCTCCAGTTCCTTTTTCGTTTTAGCATCAGCAACGGTACCACATACTGATTCTGCTTTTTTTACAAAACGGTAAATATCGTCGCTACCTAAACCACCGGGCCTGTTGGAAACAATAAAGCCATTCTTCTGCGTATCATCATTTATAAAGCCAAAATCATCGGCATTGGTATTAACCGGTGCGCCAAGGTTACGTACATTACTAAACTTGTTTCCGCTGGCATCGGCGGCATATATGTCAAGCCCTCCTAAGCCTACTCTTGAGTCAGATGCAAAGTACAGCATTCCATCGGTAGAGATAAAAGGAAACATCTCCGAGCCCGATGTATTGATATCCTTACCAAGATTTACGGGCGCCTCCCAGTCATTTCCGTTTCTTACACTAACGTATATATCCGTTTCGCCAAGGCCACCCGGCATATCGCTGATGAAATACAGCAGTTTACCATCTTTAGACAGTGAGGGGTGGGCGAAGTTACTGCTGTTATTGCTAAAGGAAAGCAATTGCGGTTTGCCCCATCCTTTTCCGTCTGTCCATACGGTTCTGTAAAGGCCAAGTTTCTTATAACCATCAGGACCTTTCTTTTTTGCAGTGCGCGTTAAAATAGCTTCCGTTCCATCCGTACTATAAGTGGCGGGCCCGTCATTCAGCCGGCTGTTTATCTTCCCTTTTGCTTTAGCCGGCTCCATTACAACGGCCTTATCATTACTCTGTAAAACGTAAATATCATAGTAGCCCTTTCCACTCCACATATCTACGTGTTGTACCGCACTGCCGTTACTTCTGTTGGAGGAAAAGGTAAGTTGACCTAACCAATAAGCAGGGCCAATTTCCGATAACTCCGAATTCTCCGGCATATTGGTTAACTCATAGGCTTTATTATCCTGTGCTATACTGCGAATCTTATCAAGGTAATTTCTAAACTCTAAACTGCGCGAATCATTCGGCATTGCAGCAGCATAGGCCTGAAAGGCTGTGTCTGCCTCTTTATATTTTCCGTTTATGCTTAATATCTGTCCGTAGTAAAACTTAGTTACAGGGTTTGCCACCGGGTTTGCAAACAACAGTTTATAGATAGCTTCAGCGCTTACAAAATCTCCTGCCATGCGAAATGCGGTTCCCAACTTTTCCAGGGCCACCACGTTCTTCGGGTCCTGGTCTAGGGCTTTCTTGTACAGGGATGCTGCCCTGTCAAAATGGTACCCGTGCATGGCCTTATCGCCACGCTTAACAAGGTCGCCCTGTGCCATAGCTACTGTTGCCAGTAAAAAGGTAAGCGCTGTAAGAAACTGTTTTGCGTTCTTCATCTATTAGTTCTTCTCAAAAATATTTTACGTACCTCGGGCTAACTACATTGCCGTGTTCAAACAAAGCATCAAAGCTTAATACAATCTCATGCGAGCCGGTTGTAAACTTAGTAAGCGGCGATACGGTAAGGTCGTAACAGTAACCCAATTTAAGCTGCTTGGTAATGTTTACAGCAGCCATAAAATTGTAACTGTCGTTTAAGCGATAACCGGCGCCCAGCCACACCCTGTCAACAAAAATGAAAGTGGCGTTAAAGTCCGCCGTAATAGGAGCATTAACCGGCACATATTTCATAAGGATAGAGGGCATAAACTTTACTTTTTTGCCAATACTGAAAACATACCCTCCCGAAACCAATAGATGATAATATTGACGGGCAACCGTGCCGGATGTTTCAAATACCTTCAACTTTCCTTGCAATCGGTTAGCTAAAATTTTAGGTGCCGATACACCAACAAAGAATTTTTCGGAATAAGCATAAATACCAACGCCCACATTGGGCAGCCATAAATTCTGCGAATTTCCGGCAAAATTGGGGTCATTATCATCCGTTGTAAGCACCGAGTTTAAGTCGGAATTATAATTCATGGCACCGGCAGAAATACCAAAGCACAACCTGATGTTCTTCTTTTTGCCTAAGGGAATGCGATATGCGAAAGATGCATCAATAGAGTGGGTTTTGGTAACCCCTATGCGGTCGTAGGTGTAAATAAGGCCTAAAGCCACTTTATCATTAGGTAGCGGGGAGTGAACAGCAACGGTAGCTGTTTGTGGTTGGCCGGGTATTTTAACCCATTGGTGCCGGTAGGCGGCCATGGCACTTATAACTTCGTGGCTACCGGTGTAAGCAGGATTGATATAGAGGCTGTTGAAGCGATACATGCTGTATTGCGCTTCCTGCTGACTATAGGAACTGGATATTAAGCCGGTAATCAGGGTTATGAGAAGTAGAGTTTTTCTCATGCGGCGGATTTACACTAACAAAGATAACAGGCGCAAGTTAGCCTGCTCAACTATTTATCTACACCGGAAGAGGGCATTAATACTGCTCGTCCTTATTAGGGAAGTTACGGCTTTTAACGTCATCCACGTATTGTTTAACCGCATTCTGCACTTCATCATATAGGTTGAGGTAACGCCTTAAAAAGCGTGGCTTAAACTCCTTGGTTATGCCTAACATATCGTGCGACACTAAAACCTGGCCATCAGTACCTGCACCGGCTCCAATGCCAATAGTAGGTATATGAAGTTTTTTTGAAACCTTAACCGCCAGGTCAGCAGGTATCTTCTCCAGTACAATGGCAAAACAGCCGCTTTTTTCAAGAAGCGCCGCATCCTCCAATAGCTTTTCAGCTTCGGCCTCTTCCTTAGCCCTAACGGTATAAGTTCCGAATTTATAAATGGATTGAGGCGTAAGGCCCAGGTGGCCCATAACCGGTATACCTGCCGTTAAAATGCGTTCAATACTCTCTCTTATTTCGGCGCCGCCCTCCAGCTTAACTGCGTGGGCACCGGCTTCCTTCATTATGCGAATGGCTGAATCCAACGCCATGCGCGAATTGCCCTGGTAAGTTCCGAAAGGCAGATCCACCACCACCAGTGCTCTACTAACCCCACGCACCACTGATGATGCATGGTAAATCATTTGGTCAAGCGTTATCGGCAAAGTAGTTTCATGCCCCGCCATTACATTCGAGGCACTGTCGCCAACAAGTATTACATCAATACCGGCACCATCAATAATACGCGCCATTGAAAAATCGTAGGCGGTAAGCATGGAGATTTTAATTCCCTTCTCCTTAAACTCCTGCAGCGTATGTGTGGTAATCCGCTTAATTTCTTTATGAATTGACATAACCCTTGTTGTTTATACAAAGGTATAAGAAGCTAAAACATATTTAACCTGAAGAATAATGGGCCGCAAATAAAAAAGCCCCTGATTTCTCAGGGGCTTTCGCTTATTCTTCAAAACCTTCTGCAAAGTCGGTTGGTGGGGCGCTTGTTAATGATGCCGCAGGGCTTTCATCTTCTACCTTACGGCTATTCTTCGCCTCAAGGCTTAAGGTAGCATGCGGAACCACGCGTAATCTTTCCTTAGGTATAAGCTTACCACTTGCACGGCAAATACCGTAAGTTTTATTCTCAATTCTTACCAGGGCCAACTCCAGGTTACGGATAAACGTGTGCTGGCGGCTGATCTGGTTCATTAAATATTCCATTTCGCTGGTATCAGTTCCTTCTTCCATGTTCCAGGCTTTGTTACCTGCCTGGCTTTCGGTATGGTTGTCCAACGCTTCCTTAAGGTTCTTTAATTCTTCGCGGGCAGCTACAAGTTTTTTATCGATAAGGTCTTTAAACTCTTTCAATTCTTCATCACTGTAGCGCAGGTTTAGCTCCGGTGTTGTGTGGTGCATTACTTTCTCGTCTTTCATTTTCTTCTCTGGTTTTTTATCAATTGGCTTCGCTGCCACATTAGTAACGCTGGTTTGTTGTATTTTATTGGCTGCCTTTGGTTGTGCAACGTTTGTACTTTTTACAACTGCCGGCTTTACTACTACGGGCTTTGAGGGTTTTACTGATTTGGTAGCGGCAGGTTTCACTTTAGAAGTTGTGTTTTTCAACACAGGCTTTGATGCCTTTACTGCAACTTTTTTCGCAGGCGCAGGTTTAGCTTTTTTGGCAGCAGGTTTTACCACCTTCTTTGCAGGCTTAGCAACTTTTTTAGGAGCCGGTTTAGCCTTCTTGGCAACGGCCTTTACAGCTTTTTTTGCCACAGGTTTGCTTTTAGCTTTTGCCACAGGCTTTGCTTTTTTTGCAGTAGCCTTCTTCTTGTCTTTTGATTTAGCCTTTGCCATGTCGAAAAATTTAGCCGCGAAAGTAACCAATTTCTTAATTACAGCCATAATATAAAGTAAGGCCCAAATATAGCCCCCTGAACGGTTTTTAACGCTTTTAGCCGGGTAAATAAATAGAAAAGGACGCCTGTGGGCGCCCTTCTATAAGATTAAAGGGTTTTAGCCTAAAATATGTTCAACAAATCACGCATTGCATGCCAGCTGCTTCCTTCAACCGCAAAGGCTATAATAGCCCATATCAGGAACAGGAACGGCAGCAATATGGTGCGCTTAAACCAAGGTGTTTCGTGGTTTACGTGCATAAATATGCCCATAATGTAAATTACCTTAACCACCGACATAAACGCCATAAACAGGTTAATAAGCAATTTACTGCTGTTCGGGAAGAAGTGGTCGTATATAATTGCGGCGCTAACCTCAACAACGGTAACTATCGAAAGGATAACAATGGTCTTAAGTACATCCTTTTTACCTTGTTTGTACTCATCTTCATTCCAGTGTAAATGCCCTTCTGGTGGTACTTCGAAATCCATATTCAGTGTTATTTATGTTTTAATAATTAAAGCCTGATCCAAAATTATAAAAGATAGAAGCAAAGGAACACGTAAACCCAAACAAGATCCACAAAGTGCCAGTAAAGGCCAATTTTCTCTACCATCTCATAGTGTCCTTTTCTGTCGAAGCGGCCATTAGCAGCTTCAACAGCCAACCATGTATTTAACACAACACCACCCAATACGTGCATACCGTGGAACCCGGTAATTACAAAGAACAGTTGGCCGAAGTTTGTAATCTTGGTTAGTTCAGAAGCGGTGGTTGGGGTCATACCGTCGTGGATAAGGTGAGTCCATTCCAGGTATTGGCAGAACAGGAAGCCGATACCACAAAGTATAGTAGGTATCAAAAACTTCACTACACCATGCTTATTCATACGGTAACCTTCCTGCACGGCGCGCACCATGGTATATGAGCTAACGATAAGCAGGAACGTCATAAACGATACAAACACCAGCGGTGCCTTAACGCCTTCAAATACATGAAGAGGTATGGATGAGAAAACCTCAGCAGGATTTGGCCACAAATCTGATTGTGCCATTCTTAAAGAGGCGTAAGCAATCAGGAAAGAAGCAAAAGTAAATGTATCGGAGATGAGGAAGTACCACATCATTACCTTGCCGTAACCTAAACGGAAGGGTGAATGTCCCCCACTCCACAATTCTTTTGCGTTGTTTGCTCCGTGTCCGTGTTCTAAAGTAGCGTCTGCCATGTTTACAACTAATTAAATTTATACTTATTGATAGTTCAATAAAAAGAAAATATACAAATACACCCAAACCGCGTCAACAAAGTGCCAGTATGTAACCAGCATTTCAAGGTTAAGCTGACGTTTAGGATTAATAATACTCCTTAACTCATAGATAGGGTCTTTGCGCGAACGGATAGCGAACACCAAAAACACAAGTGTAACCAAAAGGCCACCAATTATGTGTACGCCATGCGATGCTGTAATGATGTAGATGAATGAGCCGGCAATATTACCTGACAAAGGAAAACCCATTTGCTTGAGTTTTTCCCATCCAAATACCTGCATTCCTAAAAACGCAAGACCTAACAAAAAAGAAAAGAACAATAGCGTTCTGAACAGCCCGAATTTAGCTTTACGGTAGCTTATCAGCGATAAATGAATACAAATACTGAGTAAGATGATCGTAACTGTGCTTACCAGAAAAATGCCCGGCAATTCAAAGTTTTCCCAAACCTGGTAATCACCCTTTTTAACCAGCAAAGCACTTGTTAAAGCTGCAAAGAACATCGTCATAGAGGCTATTGCCAGCCACAACGCAAACTTTTGCGGATGAACACCAATGTTCTCCGTCTTATACTTTATAATATCCTTATCACTCAAAGTAACGCTCATTACAATTTACCCAACACCAATGCCAGTTGAACCACCGGCAAATACAAAAACGACCCGAACATTAAAATCTTAGCAGCCTTATCTTCACAGGTTCTGTAATGGTTCCATGCCATCCACAAAAAAATTGCGCCGGTTGAAACTATAACTCCGTTTGCAAGCGGGCTAACCCAGTTAAAAAAGTAAGGTATAACTGATACCAAAATCAGCATAATACAGTAGATAACATTATGCACTGCGCTGGCCCTGGCTTTACCGCGGGCTGATGGCAACAGCATAATGCCGGCCTTCAGGTAATCGTTATACTGCATCCAGGCAATACTCCAAAAATGAGGAAACTGCCACATAAACTGGATGCTGAATAACACTACAGCAATAAAATCAATACGGTTAGTTGCCGCTACATAGCCAATCATAGGAGGCAATGCACCCGGTATAGCACCTACAAAAACGGCAATTGAGGATACGCGCTTAAGTGGCGTATAAACAAATGCGTAGGTTAATAACGAGATAGCTGCTAAAACCCCGGCAGTAGCGTTAAACTTAAACGTGAGCAATAATATACCTGAAACACCAAACACTCCCGCAGCCATAATAGCCTCAAGTGTAGTCATACGCTCAGTAGCTAAAGGGCGGTTTTGCGTGCGGGTCATCAACTTGTCGATGTCCTTTTCAATAATTTGGTTTATAGCATTAGAAGCGCCGGTAACCAGCATACCTCCTATTGCTAACCAAAGCAGGCTGGTAAAGTTAACCTCACCAACGCCGGCAAATATGAAACCTATAACAGCTGAAAACACCACGAGGAAGCTAAGCCTGAACTTAGCCAGCATCATGTAGTCACTCACCTTTTGAGCGAATGCACTTTTTGATTTTGCCTGTATGGTAGTAACCTCTGCCATTATTAATTGATCTCTATTATTTATTTCTAGTGTTCAGTTTCGCCGGGTTTCAAAGGAGTAACCTGGGTGTAAGAATCTTTACCATTAACTGCGTAGTCATAAGGCCAACGGTAAACAGTTGGCAGTTCGCCTGCCCAGTTGCCGTGTAAGCGCTCAATAGGTGCTGTCCACTCAATAGTGTTGGCGCCCCATGGGTTAGCATACTCGTAACCGTCTTCGTGCTTAACACCGGTTACTTTTCTGCCTTTAAATATGCTGTAGAAGAAGTTTACAACAAACACCAACTGGCCTAAGAATACCACTATAGCCACGATGCTGATAAATGCAGCCAGGTGGTTAAAGTTGTTGAAGGTTTCGAAGTTAGCGTATGTGTAGTAACGTCTTGGTAAGCCGGTCATAAAGTGCATAGGGAAGAAAATACAGTATGCACCAACTAAGGTTATATAGAAGTGAATTTGGCCTAAAGTTTCGTTCATAAAGCGGCCATACATGCGAGGGAACCAGTTGTAAACACCGGCAAACATGCCGAAGAACGCAGCTACACCCATCACAATGTGGAAGTGGGCAACTACGAACATGGTATCGTGCAATTGGATATCGATGGCTGAGTTACCCAGGATAATACCTGTTAAACCACCCGTTATGAACATGGATACGAACCCGATTGCAAACAGCGCTGCAGAAGAAAGGCGAACCTTGCCACGCCATACTGTTCCAATCCAGTTAAAGGTTTTAATAGCTGAAGGAATTGCAATCAACAAAGTGAATAAAGTGAAGATTGCGCCCAGGTTAGGGTTAAGACCGGTTACGAACATGTGGTGCGCCCAAACGATGAACGATAACACAAGGATGGCCAGGATAGAGATAACCATCGCTTTGTAACCGAACACCGGCTTGCGTGAGTGCACTGCCAATACTTCAGAAACAATACCCATCGCAGGGATGATGATGATATACACCTCAGGGTGACCAAGGAACCAGAACAAGTGTTGGAACAGGATTGGAGAACCACCTTTATAAGCCAACAGGTGACCTGCAATTACGATGTTATTCAGGTAAAAGCTGGTATCCAGTAAGCGGTCAAATTCTAACAGTACGCAACCGGCCAATAATGCAGGGAATGACAGGATACCGATTACTGCGGTAAACATGAAAGCCCATACTGTTAAAGGTAAGCGCATCATGCTCATACCTTTTGTGCGTATGTTAAGTACCGTAGCCACATAGTTCAAACCACCTAAGAGAGATGAAACGATGAACAATGACATACCTAAAATCCAAAGGTCGAAGCCAAGGCCGGAACCTAAGTTTACACCGGTATCGCGTAAGCCGTTAAGTGGGGGGTAAGCTGTCCAACCACCTGAAGCTGGGCCTGTTTGAATAAAGAAAGAGAACAGGATGATGATACTTGCGGCGAAGAAGAACCAATAAGAAAGCATATTAATAAAGCCCGATGCCATATCACGCGCACCTATCTGGTAAGGTATCAGAAGGTTTGCGAATGTACCTGACAAGCCACCGGTTAATACAAAGAACACCAGGATGGTACCGTGCATGGTAACCAGGGCGTAGTAAAATTCATTGCTGATCTTTCCGCCTTCAGCCCATTTACCTAAAAAGGTCTCAAGGAAAGGGAAAGTTTCATTTGGCCAGCCTAACTGTAAACGGAAAAGTACAGATAGTAAACCACCAACGATACCCCAAAAAATACCTGTAATCAGGAATTGCTTGGCGATCATTTTATGGTCCTGACTGAAAATGTATTTCGTCAGGAAGGTTTCCTCATGGTGGTGGTCATCGTGCCCATGACCGTGGCCATGCTGTGTATGCGCTCCGTGTTCAATACTTACTGCTTGCATATCTGTAATATTTATCTTCTTTCTATTTCAATTAATTATTTGCCTTTAACATAGCGGTAGGCTTTTCAGGGCCTTTTGTTGAATCCGGTTGCGCAGCTTCAACAGGTGCAGCTTCTGCAGCCGGTTCAGCAGGCTTAACCGCATTATACATAGCAGACTTAGATTGCTCAGCAAACCATGCATCATATTCAGCCTGGTCTACAACAACTACCTCGCGCTGCATACCATAGTGCGATTTACCACACAACTCAGCACAAGCAAGCTCGTACTTAAACGTTTGCCAACGTGGCTGACCTGTTTCAGGGTTAATGCCTTGCCACCATTCTTCATGGCTCAGGTATTCCTGCATTTCTTTCGTAGTCATTGTAGGTGTAAAGTAGAATTCTGTAGGAATACCAGGCACGCAGTCCATTTTTACGCGGAAGTGCGGCAGGTAGAAACTGTGCAACACATCAAGAGCGCCTAGTTTCATTAACACCGGGCGACCTTTTACCAGGTACAATTTATCACTGATAAAATCGTCGTGGCTGTTTTTATCGTTCCAGTCAATACCTAATTCGTTGCTTGGAGTAATGTGCGCGGTATCAAAAACGCGGTCGCCGAATTTGCCATCCGGGCCGGGGTAACGCAACGTCCATTTAAACTGCTGGCCTGTAGCTTCTACCACCAACATATTTTTGGAGCGCTCATCTTTGTTAAAGATCTTGAACCATTCATACATACCCATCGCAATCAAACCGGTCAACACAATGGTTGGGATAATTGTCCAGATAACTTCCAGGGTGTTGTTGTGCGGATAGAAATATGAATCGTGGCCGCGGCTTTCGTTATAGCGATAAGCAAAGTAAAACAGTGCCACCTGAGTAATAAAGAACACCACACCAATGATCAACATGGTAACATTAAACAATTGGTCGGTCTTTACACCGTGCTCTGAAGCCGCCTTTGGTATCATTACCGGGGCTAACTCTTTAAAGGCATAAGCCGAACCTGCAAACATCAACACCAGGAACACCAGCAACAAATACCCGTTAATACGGCTTTGGTTGCTGTAATCCGGCTGGTCTGCTTTTACCTCCTGCGCCAGTTCATTTGCTTTTGCTATAAGCACCAGCACAGCAAAAAGCAGCACTACCACTACAAAACTTAAAAATGTTATCATGTTACTTTCGTTTCAATTTTTTCAGTTAGCAATCAAAATTAAGCCCAGGTTACCACTAATTGTTCGTTCTCTTTCAGGTATGGGTCGTTTTCAGGTATAATAGGACGCTTCTTCAGGTTGTTGAAGAACATGAACAGGAAGGCACCCAGAAAACCGATAAATACCAGTATTTCACCAAAGCCGATACCTGCATAGTTAATAGCCTCTTCCTCTTCGTGATGTCCTTTACCTTCATGCTTTTCAGCAGCTTCGCCTTTTTCAGCTTTCTCTGCCTTTACTTCACCTACAGCTGGTTTTTCAACGGCTGATGTATTTTCTCCGCCCTCAGCAGCATGTGCAGGTTCTTTTGCAGCAGCTTCGTGGCCATGGCCTTCGTACTGTGCAAAGAATAAAGCTACATCACCTTTTCTTTCTTCCTCTTCCTTCTTTGCATGTGCCTCTTCATTCCAGTTTGGCTCAACAAAGGTATAGTTAAAGAAATCAACGTAGTGGCCAAAAATCAATAATGCCGCACCAAAGCCAATCATTTTAAAATTACGCTTGGCACTTCTTCTTATAAGGAAGAATAGCGGGAATATGAAGTTGACAATCAACGCAAAGAAGATGGTAAACTTGAAGTAGCCCTCGTCAAAACGCTTAACCCAGAAAAGTGTTTCTTCCGGAATGTTAGCATACCACTGCAACATAAACTGGTCAAACCACAGGTAAGTCCAGAATATTGAGAAGCCGAATAGTAGTTTACCAAGGTCGTGAACGTGGTTTTCGTTAACGCGTTCCAGGTAGCCCTGAGATTTAAGGAAAATAACCAACAGAATGGTCATAGCCCATGCCGCACAACCATAACTGGCAAAGTTATACCAACCAAACAGGGTTGAATACCAGTGTGGGTCTAATGACATGATCATATCCCAGCTGATAGCAGATTCAGTTAACGCAAACAGTACGATAAAACCTGCAGCATATAGCTTAGCACGCTTGTAAACCTTAGGATCGGTTTGGTCAGTACGAGCGAAGAATTTGTTTAAACCCCAAGAGGCGAAAGCCCACGCACAAGCGTAAATCACAAGGCGGCTTATCCAGAATATAGGGGCGAAGTATACTTTTTTAGTAGTGTAAGCAGGGTTGTTGGTAGTATCCTTTACGATCTCAAACGCATGGTTATAAAGGTTGTGCACGTTAGCGTAACCAAGCAACAATATACCCAGCAACAGGAAACCACCTATCACTGAGAAGGCTGACAACGATAACAGAATACGCTTAACCAATGTATGCCAACCACCATAAGCAATAGTGGCAGCCGATACCGCAAACAAACCAAACAGGCCAATGCCGGTAAAGTAGTATACGTTAGAAAGGATGTTGGTCCAAAAACGGGCATGGCCGTTTTCACCATACATCAGGAAAACTATAACTAAACCAACAAGTCCGGTGCCCATCATTATGAAGAGCCACTTTTTTATGTTGGCGGTAAATTCAAACGTCTCTTTCATCGCTTTATCTTGTTTCAGTTTTTCTAAAAATTACTTGGCTTTTACAGAATCAACTGCAGCAGTTTCAGGAGCCGGGGCACCTATACCACCCAGTTTCTTAATGTAATGGATAACCTGCCATCTTTCTTTAACGTTAAGCTGGAAACCGTAACCACCCATCATACCCTTGCCATAACTAACAGAGTAAAAAATGTTACCGTCCTTAATTTGCGGTAAACGTGATGAGTAGGCCGGTGGACGGGCAGTGTACGGGCCATCGCCACCACCGGGCAATTCAACAATCTGGCCGTTTCCTTCACCTTTTTCGCCGTGGCAAACCTGGCAGTTAATTTCATAAAGGCGCTTGCCTTCAGCCATGTTCGCATCGCTGTATTCAAGTGGATCCTGAATTTCATTCGCAGCACGGTCATATTCTTCCTGCCATTTAGCAGCATCGTGCGTGTAATGGTTTTTAATCATGTAGCTCATCAACAGGCTCTCGGTAGTTTTCACCTTCTCGTCGGTAGGTATCCATCCGCGTGGAATGGTTCCTTCTGCCGGCTTGCGGGCGCTCATATCAAAACCATCTGCCGATTTAATTTCGCTTGCAGCATACGTTTCGTAAGCGTTGCTGTAAGTCATATCCGGCATGTAAATGCGGCCGGTAGCGTTCTTGTCGTGATTACAAGAGGCCAACAGAGCCATTGCTGCAACCACCGGAACTAATTTTATAATAGAAGTCTTCATTTCTGTTTTATTAAGCTTCGTTTTCGGTAAAAACTTTATCCTTCACATCAATAGCACCCTGGCTTTTGCACATTGCCTTGATGTTGCTTATCTGGCTTTCGCTCAGTTTTTCGGCATCAAATATTAATGCAAGGCGGTCGTCAGTAGTACGGGTGTCAAAAATGCGTGGAACGCGACCCGGCCACAGTTTGTTACGTACTAAGTAAGTAAGTGTCATACCCCATGCAGAGAACAACACCGTCATCTCAAACGTAATTGGTATAAACGAAGGCAGCGGCCAGTAAGGTTTACCGCCAAAATCCAGTGGATAGTTGGTGGTCATAACCCACGACATAAAGGTTAATGCCAGGGTAGTACCGGTTGCACCAAAAAGAAAGCCTGCACTGTGCAAACGCGTTTCTTTAAGGCCAAGGGCCTCATCCAATCCGTGAACCGGGAATGGAGTAAGACTATCATAAATCTCAATCCCCTCGTGGCGGATATGCTCTACAGCATGAAGATAAACCTCCTCATGATCCCAGAGCCCTACTATGAATTTGTTACTTGCCATTTATCTAAAATTCGTTTTCGTCAATTAATTTTTTGCATCCTTATCTAAAGGGCCTACATGTTGAAAGCCCATAAAGCCACCATGAGTTGCACCTTCTTTCTTCGCACGTTCTGCTTTCGCAACTTCTGATGAAGTACGGAAGATAGATTTCACCTCGGCAATAGCGATGGTCGGGAAGAAACGGGAGAACAACAGGAACAGGAACAGGAATACTGAGATTGAACCTGTGTAGATGCCGATATCAACCCATGTTGGTGAAAAGTATGCCCAGCTTGATGGCAGATAATCATCAGCCAGAGAGGTTACGATGATTACAAAACGCTCGAACCACATACCAATGTTAACGAAGATGGAAAGGATGAAAGTAACGTAGATGTTACGGCGCATGCTCTTGAACCAGTATAACTGTGGAGACAATACGTTGCAGCTCATCATCAGTGCATAAGCCCAAAGGTATTTTCCTAAAATACGGTTGTAGAAAGCAAACTGCTCATACAGGTAACCTGAATACCACGCCATGAACAACTCCGTTAAGTAAGCTATACCTACAATTGAACCGGTAAGAACGATGATCTTGTTCATGGATTCAATGTGGTTGATAGTAATGTAGTCCTCCAGGTTAAACAGCTTGCGCACAATCAACATCAGGGTTTCAACCATGGCGAAACCTGAGAAGATAGCACCAGCAACGAAGTATGGAGGGAAGATAGTAGTGTGCCAGCCCGGTATTACTGAAGTAGCGAAGTCAAACGATACTATAGTGTGAACCGATAACACCAGCGGTGTAGAAAGAGCTGCTAATACTAACGACAAAGATTCGAAACGTTGCCATTGCTTGGCAGAACCTGTCCAGCCGAAAGCCGCAATATTATAAATCCATTTGCGGAACTTGCCTTTTGAACGGTCGCGGATGGTAGCAAAGTCAGGTAACAGACCTGAATACCAGAACAACAACGATACAGAGAAGTAAGTTGAGATCGCAAATACGTCCCACAAAAGTGGTGAGTTAAAGTTAGGCCATACCGGACCACGGGTGTTAGGGATAGGGAAGATAAAAGGAGCATCCCAAACGCGACCCATGTGGAATACCGGGAACATACCGGCACAAATTACCGCGAAGATGGTCATAGCCTCTGCAGCGCGGTTAATACCTGTGCGGTAACGTTGGCGGAACAACAATAAGATTGCAGAGATCAGCGTACCTGCGTGACCGATACCGATCCACCAAACGAAGTTGGTGATATCCCATGCCCAACCAATTGTTTTATTTAAACCCCACGTTCCTATTCCGAACCAAACTGTCCAGCCCAGGCAAAAAACAAAGAATAATGCGCCCGCGCCGGTTAACAGGGTTGAAATCAACCACATAGCCGACATTCTCTCGGTAGGAGCCACCAGGTCATCCGTAATCTTGGTGTAGTTTTTATCCAGTCCATTGATTAACGGCTCCCGGAATTCTGATTCATATGCGTGCATATATCTGGTATATCGTTATTAGTTAATGTTCAAATTATGATTGGTGGTAGTAATCCAGTATTTCGTACTTCTTCTCTTCTTCACGGTTACGTACCTGTGTTTTATAAAGCACGTTTGGCATAGTGTGAATTTCTTCGATTACACCAAAGGTTCTCTTGTCAACAAAGTTATCGAACACTTCGCTGGTCTTATCGTTGCGATCGCCGAATACGATTGCATTGGTAGGACAAGCCGTTTGGCAAGCGGTTGTTGCTTCACCATCCTTCAGTGTGCGGCTCTCTTTCTTGGCTTCAAGTTTAGCGCCTTGTAAACGCTGAACGCAGAATGAGCACTTTTCCATTACACCACGCGAGCGAACAGTTACATCAGGATTTAACACCATGCGTGTAAGCGGCTCGTGCATTGATAAGGTGGTTTCAGAAAGTGGCATGTTGTTGCTTGCCCAACCTGTATCAAAAGCGTCAGCCTGTTGGTAATCGTACCAGTTAAAGCGACGAACTTTGTAAGGGCAGTTGTTAGCACAGTAACGGGTACCGATGCAACGGTTGTAAGCCATTTGGTTAATACCTTCTGAACTGTGGTTAGTTGCAGATACCGGGCAAACGTTTTCGCAAGGTGCGTTATCGCAGTGCTGGCACAGCATCGGTTGGAACACAACATCCGGATTTTCAACTTCGCCGCTGAAATAGCGGTCAATACGCAACCAGTGCATTTCGCGGCTGCGGCGTACCTGGTCCTGGCCAACAATAGGCACGTTATTTTCAATGTTACAAGCTACTACGCAAGCACCACAACCGTCACAAGCGTTCAGGTCAATAACCATGGTCCAGTGGTGGCCGGGTTTTTCGTGGTCGTAGTAAAGAGTAACTAACTCTTCCATAATTTCCATCCTGTCCTCGTTACCTGCGTTTTCAGCTTTTTGGTACTCCTTCAGGGTGGTTTCCTTAACTATCTTACGGGTTTTAACGCCGCCCAAATCTTTCAAAGTAATGTTGAAGTGGGTTTGGGTAATAGCCAGTAATTCGGTGTTATTGGTTTTAGCAATAGAGGCTTTACCGATAGTGGTAAAGGTATCGCCACTCTTGGTTAAAAGGTGGAAAGCCGCCTGGCCTCTGCCTAATTCTTTTGCATGTGGAACAGCAGTTCTGCCATAGCCCAGTGCAATACCAAAAGTATTTTCAGGTGTGCCCGGCACAGCTACAACCGGCAATTCAATTTCGCCGCCGTTTACTGATAGCTTGGCCTTTGCATAAATTTTTTCTTTAAAGTCAGGATCAAGGTTGTATCCGTTCTTAACGTACCATTTAGGGTTAACTATAATGTAGTTATCCCAGGTAACTTTAGATACCGGATCAGGCAACTCCTGCAGGTATGGGTTATCAGCCCAGTAGCCATCGCCAATAGCAATTGACTCGTAGAACTTAACCTGCATTTCGCCGTAAGAAGCCGCGGTAGCGCTTACTGCATTAGCAGCTTCGCCGGCAGTTGCGCCGTTATAAGAAAAGCCTGTTGCTGTTGCATCCAGCACTATTTCGCCATCGTGGATGGCGTTATCCCAAAATGCCCAAAAGCCGTGGTATTTGCTTTGCTTACCGTAGAAAGAAGCTTCCCAGTTCTTTTGCAGAAAATCGTAGTATGAACCTGTTTGGCCGCTCCACTTCATCAGGGTTTCCTGGAACTGGCGCGTGTCAAACAATTTTGTAATAGCAGGTTGAACGGTGTTTAGTATACCTGATTTTGCTTCTACGTCATTCCAGCTTTCCAACCAGTGGTTATCCGGGCAAATATATTGGCAGGCATTAGCAGTTTCATCAGGGCGGTTGTTGAAAGCAACGCTTATTTCGGCTTTCTTTATAGCATCAGCTAAACCTTTAACCGGGGCGGTATACACAGGGTTTGTTTCGTAGAACAGAACACCCTTAATACTGCCGTTATTCAGGCCTTCAATTAAAGCGCTGATTGATTTATCTGAACCTTTCTTAGTGTTATAAGTGCGGTCCCAGCTAATGGTTGAACCGTAGCTACCTAACGCATTGTTAATAGCGTTAGCCAGCACCTGAACGTTTACATCGTTAGAACCGGTAACTACCAATGCATTACCTGCACCCGCAGCTTTCAGTTCTTCAGCAGCTTTGCCAACTTTCGCATTTTTAGCAGCGCCACCGGCAACAATAACATTGTATAAATCAACAACTGCAGTAAGCTCATCAGATGGCTTAACGGCAATTCTTGTATCAGCTTTAAAACCGGTAATGGTCGGCACACTCTCAATTTGAATGTGGCGGCTCATCTCTTTTTTATCGCGGCTAACCTTGCGGTTTTCTGAGTAAGCAGCAGCAAACTCAGTTGGTGATAGCCAGGTGCCCAGGAAATCGCAACCTACACCAACTATAACTTTTGCTTTAGCAAAGTTGTAAGAAGGTATAGCGCGGTTGCCGAAAGTCTTTTCATTAGCATCAAGAATACCTGAGTAAGAAATACTATCGTAAACCAGGTGTTCAAACTTGCCTTCACCTAACGACTTGCCAAAGGCGTCAATTACAGCCGATGTTGAAGGGGAGAAAACTGAAGAAGAGAATAGCACAACTTTACCTGATGCTGCAGCAGCTTTCAGCTTCTCGCCTATTTCTGCATCGGCCTTTTCCCAGGTAATGTTTTCAGCTCCACGCTTAGGACCTTTCAGGCGAGAGCCATCATACAGGCTTATAATACTTGCCTGTGCACGGGCGCTTGTGCCACCTTTATTGATTATGCTAAGCTTGTTGCCTTCAATTTTGATAGGACGGCCTTCGCGGGTTTTAACCAATACCGGAAGATACTCACCACCCTGCACCACTGTAGATGCATAGTAGTTTGCTACGCCGGGTACAATTTCCTCAGGGCGCCATACATAAGGTATTGACTTACGCACCGGCATTTGGCAGCTTGCAGCTACAGCAGCGGCTGTTACGCTAAAGCCTAACATTTTCAGGAAATCTCTACGATTTGACTTGCCCGTTGAAATTGGTTCGGTAATAGAACTTAACACAGGAAGCTCATCGTTGAATTCTTTTTCCGCCGTTTGACGAAAGCCTTCCAACTGCTCCTTCTCTTCTATTCCTTTCCAGTAGATTTTATCGGCCATTTTATTTTCAGTTATCGTTATAATTTATTGTATTCTCTTACAGATCTTTTATATTAATAGTGGCAACGCTGACACTCAGTTCCACCAACGGTTTCAACTGTTACTTTGCTTATTTCTCCGTTCTGTAATTTTTTGTGGATAGACTCGTAAGCGCTGTAATAAGTATTGCTGTTAAACTGCACCTCGGTATTACGGTGGCAGTTAATACACCAGCCCATTGATAGCGGAGCGTATTGGTAAACTTCATCCATAGTTTCAACCGGGCCGTGGCAGGTCTGGCATTTAACCTTGCCGGCATTTACGTGCTGAGAGTGGTTAAAGTAAACGTGGTCAGGCAGGTTATGTATACGAACCCATTCAACCGGTTTTGCTTTATTAAGGTCGTATGTCGCAGTAGTGGCGTCCCAACCCACAGCAGCATAAATTTTTGCTATTTCAGTAGTGCCGTAAACAGGGCCTTTGCTAACATTCTTGTGGCAGTTCATACAAGTATTAAGCGAAGGAATATTAGAGTGCTTGCCTTTGTTAGCAGTGCTGTGGCAGTATTGGCAATCTATTTTATGAGTGCCTGCGTGTAAAGCGTGCGAGAAATGGATGGGCTGCGTAGGCTGGTAACCTTGCTGACGGCCCAGGTTAACACCCCAGTCAACCGTTTTGTAGCCTAAAAACACAAAAGCAATAAGGATGAAAGCAACCACCCATTTAGGCCTTTTGTAAAAAGGAGCCTTAGTTTCAAGAGTTTCACCTTTTTTATCGGCAATTACTTTATCTAATTGGTTGGTTACACCAACCAGGATAGCAACCAATACAATAAGGAAGAACACAAACAGATACAATGCTGAGCCGGGGCTTTTGCTTTCTGTTCCACCGGTTGGGCCGGTTGCTCCCGTAGCGCCAGGGCCACCACCTACCTGAATTGCATCAGGATTCTCTACATAAAGAAGAATGTTATCAATATCAGCCTCCTTTAAAGTAGGGAAGGTATTCATAGCTGCAGGACGGCTGGCAGCCATTTCCTGGGCATATTTGTATCCACTGCCAGCGGCATCGTTCCAGTTATTAATCCAAACATGCAGCCACTGCTTACCTGTTTTGCCTTTAAAGTCACCGGCATTCTCCCAACGGCTTGTTACACCTTGCAGGGCAGGACCCGTACCATCCGCTTTAGGGTTGTGGCAGGCTGCACAGTTACTTTTAAATAAAGCCTTTCCTTCAGTCCATTTGGCCTTGTCAACCTCGGCAGCATTGGTAAAAAGCAACCCTAAGCTGAAAATGACAGTTAAAAATAATGGAAGAGAAAGTTTTGTCTTAGCGCTCGTGATATGATCTATCTTCATTATGACCGGAATTGTCATGGAATTGTAAAAAATGCGCGGCAAATATGACTACGACGTCTTAAAAAACCAAAATTTTACAATAAAAATTCGAACGCCTTTTTGAATTTGGAAGCAATCTTAATAAAGCCATCAAACTCAAGCCAGTAGCGGGTTTCAGAAATGAGGATTGCTGCATATTAAGCCGGAGATTTAAAATATGTGGATAAGTATAGGAAATTAGGCGGCTTCTCAATCGTCGCAATAGCTGATTAACGTCAGTTTGAAGGTGAGCCTATTAAAAATTGTTTTTTGGCATAAATTTTAATTGTCTTTAGTTTTCTAAACCCCTATAATTGCCAAAAACACAGTGTTTATGAAGAAGTTTGTTCTACTTACCTGTTTAACATTAGCTATAAGCCTCGGTTTTGCCCAAAAAGGTAAAACACCCACAGCAGCACCTAAACGTGCACCGATTGATACCTCAAAGTTTGTATTGGTAGACGGTGGCACCTTTAAAATGGGTACCGACCAACCCGTAGAAAAGCATGAGGCGCCAACCCACCCGGTTTCTTTAAACTCCTTTTACATTGCCAAAACCGAGGTAACCTTTGAAGAATATGATAAATTTTGTGCGGCCACTAAGCGGGATACGGCACCTTCAGGCGCCTGGGGCCGGGGCAAACAGCCGGTATTTATGGTAAGCTGGCGCGATGCAGTTGCCTATTGCAACTGGTTAAGCGAACAGGAGAAGCTGAGCAAGTGCTACCTGATTAACGGTAATGATGTTAAACTGGTAGATACCGCTAAGGGCTACCGACTGCCTACTGAAGCCGAATGGGAATTTGCTGCAAGGGGTGGCAACATGAGTAAGGGCACTCCTTTTGCCGGAGGCAACGTAATAAATGAAGTGGGCTGGTATGTAGATAATGCAGCCGGACAAAGCCACGCCGTAGCGCAAAAGAAACCCAATGAACTTGGCCTTTACGACATGACCGGTAATTTATGGGAATGGGTGTGGGACGCCTATGATGGCAATTATTATTCAAAATCACCATTAACTAACCCCCGCGGACCTGAGGAAGGCGGCGCTTACCGCATTATGCGTGGTGGGGCATGGTATAATTACGGTAACTATTCGCAGGTTACAACCCGCCAATATCACGATGCGGGTTTCCGCCAAAACAGTGTGGGTTTCAGAGTAGCACGCACCTATTTTTAGGGTAATATTTGACGAAAAATAAAATACGTTGTATAGCATTTTCGTTTATATTTACCTCGTGCTTTTGTGTTGCAAGCTCATTGGCGGAACAGCAGAAAAGTGCGCAATTGTTTAACCCTATTTTATTTCTATCATGAACATTTATGTAGCCAACATCAACTTCCGTGCGCGGGAAGAAGAATTAAAAGAATTATTTGCGCAGTATGGTGAAGTATCTTCAGTAAAAATTCTGAAGGACCGTGAAACAAACCGCAGCCGTGGCTTCGGATTTGTTGAAATGCCTAATGATGAAGAAGGCAGAGCGGCCGTAAACGGTTTAAACGGAAAAGAATTCCACCAAAGAAGCTTAGTGGTAAAAGAAGCTTTACCTCCAAAAGATAAGTAATAGTTTGCTAATACGTTAAAAACAAAAAGCGCCCTATGTGGCGCTTTTTGTTTTTAGGCTTATTGCTGAATTTTGAACAACCTCATGTATTTAAATTGTAACAGTTTCTATAGCCTTAACTACGGAATAATGTCCGTTACTGCCTTGTTGGAATGCGCACGCAATGCAGGCGTAACAGATATGGCTTTAACTGATATAAACAATACCAGTGGTTGCCTTGATTTTATGCGCCTGGCTGCAGGATATGGCATACGGCCTGTTATAGGCATCGACTTTAGAAGGAACACAGAACAGTTGTACGTTTGCCTTGCTAAAAATGCGGAGGGTTTTCGCCAGCTAAACGAGTTTTTAACCATCCACCGGCAAAACCATACCGATTTACCGTTGGACCCTCCTGCCCTGCCGGACTGCCTGATTATTTATCCCTGGAAGAAAGGCTTTACACGCGCACTTGCTGAAAATGAGTTTGTAGGTTTAAACGCCACTGATGTTGCTGCCTATCGCCTTTTTGGTAAATGTGCGCCTGAAAAACTGGTAGCATTAGCACCGGTTACTTTTAGAAACAAGAAGGACTTTAATACCCACCGGCTGCTACGGGCCATTTACCACAATACCTTGTTAAGCAAATTGCCGCTAACAGAACAAGGCAAAGAAACAGACCGCTTTCTTACCCCTGAAGAAATGAAGGCGGCCTACAACGAACACCCCCATGCGCTGGAAAATGCAGCGCAACTATTACGCCTTTGCAAAATTGACTTTGAATTTAAACAGCCTAAGAACAAGCATTGCTTTAATGCTAAGCTGGAGGAAGACAATAAAATGCTTTTAGAGTTGGCTGAAGAAGGACTGCATTACCGCTACAAGAATTTGACCGATACCATAAGGAAACGTTTCGATACGGAACTGGCAACCATTATTGAACAGGGATTTTGCGCCTACTTTCTTATCAATTGGGATATTGTTCATTTTGCCAAGGAGCAGGGCTTCTTTCACATAGGCCGCGGCAGCGGCGCAAATAGCTTAATTGCCTATTGCCTTCAGATAACGGACGTTGACCCTATAGAACTTGACTTATACTTTGAACGGTTCATAAACTCCTCCCGCAAAAACCCGCCTGATTTTGATATTGACTTCTCGCACACCGACCGCGATAAGGTGCGCGAGTACATATTTAATAAATATGGCAATTGTGCTGCGTTGGTAGGCAGCTACAATACCTTTGAGCGAAAATCAGCCATACGCGAGATTGGAAAAGTATTTGGCTTAACCGATTACGATATTGAAACCTTACAAAGCGAACATACCGATAAAAGCAAGGCCGACCGCTATGGGCAACTGGTGCTTGAGTATGCTGACTACCTGCACGAAATGCCGAATATGCTGAGTATTCATGCATGCGGTATTCTCATTTCAGAAAAACCAATTACGTACTACACGGCCTTAGAACTTATGCCGGTGGGCTTTCCATCCACTCAATTCTCTATGCTTGAAGCAGAAGATGTTGGATTATACAAATTTGATATACTTAGTCAACGTGGTTTAGGCCACATTAAAGATGCTGTAGAGTTAACCAAACAGAACCAGGGTATTAGCATAGATATACACCGCATACAGGATTTTAAGGAAGATCAGCGGATAAGAGAGATGCTGAAAACGGGGGACAGTATCGGTTGTTTTTACGTGGAGTCGCCGGCTATGCGCCAGCTAATGCGCAAGCTGGAAGTTGCGGACTATCTTGGCCTTGTGGCAGCCAGTTCAGTTATAAGGCCCGGTGTTGCCAGTTCGGGCATGATGCGCGAATACATATTGCGCTACCGCTATCCCGAAAAAAGAAAAGATGCGCACCCGCGCTTATTGGAAATAATGCCGGAAACGTATGGCGTAATGGTTTATCAGGAGGATGTAATTAAAGTAGCACACCTGTACGCCGGTTTAACATTAGAGGAAGCTGATGTAATGCGGCGGGGTATGTCGGGTAAATTCCGCTCGCGGGCAGAGTTTCAGATTGTAAGAGCAAAGTTTTTCAGCAACTGCAAAGAGAAAGGTTACCCCGATGATGAAGCAGCAGAAATATGGAGGCAAATTGAAAGTTTTGCAGGGTACTCCTTTGCAAAAGGGCACTCCGCCTCTTACGCGGTAGAAAGTTACCAGAGCTTATACCTGCGCGCTTATTACCCTATTGAGTTTATGACCGGGGTGCTGAACAACTTTGGGGGCTTTTACACCACCGAGTTTTATTTGCACGAAGCCCGCATGCTTGGCGCCAATGTTGAACTACCCTGCGTCAACAACAGCCAGAACCTGGCAGTGCTATCCGGCAAAACCATTTATATGGGCTTATGCCTTATAAAGGACCTTGAGCAAAAAAGCCTGAACCATCTTTTGCTGGAACGTGAATACGGCGGGCCATATAAAAGCCTTGAAGATTTTGTAAAGCGCGTACCTATATCGCTGGAGCAGTTAAGAATTCTGATTCGCATTAAAGCATTCCGCTTTACAGGTAAAACCAATCGCGAACTGTTGTGGGATGTGCATATGCTTTTAGGCAAGTCCAAAAAAACCGCTCCGCGTAAAGAACTTTTTGAAACAGCAAATGAGAGCACTGAACTGCCCACGCTTGAATATAGTGCGCTTGTAGATGCCCAGGATGAAATGGAAATTTTAGGTTTTCCTTTTACCTCGCCTTTTGAACTGCTGTCAAAAAACTACGAAAGCAAAACCACGGCTGCCAAAGATCTTTTGTCTAACCTGGGTAAAACCATTTACATGCTGGGTTATTACGTAAACATTAAACGCGTAACCACTATTACCGGGCAAACCATGTATTTCGGTTGCTTTGTTGATAAAGCAGGTAAGCTGTTTGATACCGTTCATTTTCCCGATTCCATTGAGCAATATCCATTTACAGGTAAAGGTTGCTACCTGCTTAAAGGCAAGGTGGTAGAAGATTTTAATGTGCCCAGCCTTGAGGTAAGCCAGATGCAGAGAATACCATGGGCATTTTCTGAGCCGGTAACTTCTAATTCCTGAAATATATTGCGCAATCCGGCGTATAGATATAAAGTACGAAGAAATGAGGAACGCGATACAAACCCTGCTGCACCTAAAGGCCTATTTAACGGCACCTGCCCATCTTAAACCGGTGTATGGCGGTAAACTTATTGTGCCGATTGTAGCGAGAAAGGCCAGCGGTAACGCCTCTTTGCTTGATTTACTGATACTACGCTATGCAGGAAACAAGCTTAAAAGCATCCGAAGAAAATTGTTTGCTTAAAACATAAAATTACGGGTACGGTAAAAAGCCTTAAAGAAATTGCCCTTAACGAGCAAAACAAAATTTGTTAGCCCCGTTAGAAAACAATTGAAGCAGACCTGGCACGACCCCGCTCAAAACCCAAACCAATGAGCTATTGTGCGCTTACGGAATGTGTGATAATGAATACATATCTCACTTTTACGCTTATTAGCGCTGAAAACTTCTGTTAAGCTGCGCCTATATTTGAATCGCATCAGGAGTGCAGCGTATTGGAAAATAATATCGACAAACATCTTGATTTAGTAAATGCCATAAAAGCCGGCGATAGCCATGCGTTGGAAAGGCTATTTCTGCAACTGAAAGATTCCATCTTTAACATCGCTTTACATTATGTGCACAATCGCGAGGATGCAGAAGAGGTAACACAGGATGTTTTTGTTGAGGTATTCCAATCCATCCACTCATTCAAGGGGGAGTCTGCTGTAAAAACATGGGTTTGCCGCATTGCAATCAACAAGGCTATAAATCTTTTAAAGCACAAGGGGCGCAAAAAGCGCTTTGCTTTTATCACCTCCATTTTTGGAAAAGAAACCGGCGAAATAATTCATCATCCGGTTGATTTTAACCACCCGGGCGTTGAAATGGAGAATAAGGAAAAGGCATCCTATCTTTTTGCTGCCATTGAAAAACTGCCTGAGAAACAACAAACGGCCTTCGTTTTGCTGAAGATAGAAGGCATGAGCCAGCGGGAAGTTGCAGAAACCATGCAGTTGAATGAAAAAGCGGTGGAATCGCTGTTTCAGCGGGCAAAGGAGAACTTAAGAAAATCATTATCAGACGTTTACAACCAAATAATATAGCAAACGAAGGAAAAAATCATTTTGATTGTCAAATATTACTGCAACTATGGAACGGAATAAGGAAAAATGGATTGATGATGTTTTAAACAGCGCCGACAGCATTAAGAAGGTTAGTGCGGATGAGCAATTGTTCTTAAACATTAGTAGCCGACTTAGCGGCCGTGTGCAGCAAATAAAAGCTGTACCTGCTAAAACAGTATGGTTAGCAGCGGCTTCGCTTGCGTTGTTGGTTGCCTTAAATTTTGTGTTGTTAAGCCGCAGCGAAAGCGGAAAATCCAGCAACCCGGGCACACAGCAATCACCTTATTCATTAAACAACAGCTTCGAAATTTATTAAGATGAAAAGGGAAACGTTTTTAACCGTTGTGATTGTAGCCCTGCTGCTGTTGAATTTCGGAACACTTGGATTTTTATTCCTCAACAAACCACCACATCCGCCGGGTATGTTCCCGGGCCGTCCGGGAGGTGGTGTAGGTGAAATGCTGATGCAGGAGCTTTCATTCACAACACAGCAGCGCGATGATTTTGAAAAACTTCGTTTTGAACATCGCAGCAATATGAACAAGTTAGACGAAGCTAATAACCAATTGTTGGTGAGTTACCTCCAACTACTGAAAGGAGAAAACATTGACCCTGCAAAGAAGGACTCTCTTGAAAAAGAAATGGCCAGTATACAAACGCAAAAGGCGGATGTAACCATTAAACACTTCCAGCAGGTTAAAAACCTTTGTAATGCAGAACAAAAAAAGAAGTTTGACGAAATAATTCCGGAACTGATACAGGTTATCGCCGCTCCTAAAAACGGCCCGCCACCCATGGGGCCGCGCTAATAGCCGAAGGATTTTTTTTTCATAATTGTCTTAAAAGATAAACCAACCACTATACATGAAGAAATTACTATTACCCTTTGCTTTCCTAAACGTGTTGATGCTTTGCCAGGCGCAGGTAACCGATCCTTTGATTACATCCTGGAAGATAAATACCACGGGGCATACCATTAACGGAATACTTACTGATGTTGAAGCCGTGTACTATGATAACAGTTACGTTTATGTAAAGTCCAGCGGGGTGCCCAGCTACTACGACTTTAATAACGGAAACGTTAATGACGCTTCCGACAAAAACTATACCTTCAAATTGACCCGTACGCCTCAGATGGCTAATACACCTCCAAGCAATTTAAACGGCGGTCCTTGCGGCCTTCTTATCGATGGCACTACCTTTTTTAATCCGGAGGATGCACGCAGCTATCAGAATGCTAATGTATGGCACCAGATTGCTTATTATTTTGAAGGAAGTGATTTCGACAGCACCTGGGGCCACTCTACTCCCACTAACGAATATCATCACCATGTTATTGACCTGGCCCTGGCTAACAAGGCGGATAGCGTTAAACACTCGCCGCTTATTGGCTACGCCTTTGATGGCTACCCCATGTATGGCCCTTATGGCTATAGTGATCCTAACGACACAAATAGTACGATTGTACGCATAACCCCCAGCTATCAAACACGCAATATCTCACAACGTACAACCTTGCCTAACGGCACGGTTTTACAAGCCAACCAATACGGCCCTGCTATAAACAACCAATATCCTTTAGGCGTTTACCGCGAGGATTGGGAATATGTTGCTTCATCAGGAATGCTTGATGACCACAACGGACGTTTTTGCAAAACGCCGGAATATCCGAATGGAGTGTACGCATACTTTACAACTGTTGACGATACCTTAGGGCCAAGGTACCCTATGTATGTAGGCCAAACCTTCTATGGTGTAATTACACAAGGCAACATGGGCCCTAACGGCGGCCAAAACACAGTGCCGGGTAGTGCAACGCAATACACCCCGGTATCAGGCTTAGCTGAAGAAACACTGGGGCACCTGAATTTCTATCCTAACCCTACCAGCAACTTCGTAAACTTTGTTTTACCGCAAGGCACCTCTGCCGGTGAAGTAGCTATTTATAATCTGGAAGGCAAGCAAATATTAACTACTACCGGAGTTAATAGTGTGGATGTTTCGAGCCTGACAAACGGTGTATATTTAATTTCGGTTGCCGATAAGCAGACTGACAGCAAATGGATAAGCCGCTTTACCAAAATGCAATAACTAATTCACGGGAATGGATGCCAAAGTTCATTCCTGCTAAAAGCAGAAGATTAGGTCTTCTGCTTTTTTGTTTTTGTATAAGCTTAGGCGCCAATGCCCAGTTTGAGATTGATGCCACCTTCGCCAATGCCGGGCAGCGTGTTTTCTCCATAGATAACTATGACGAAAGCGTTGACATAGTAACGCTTAATAATGACACCCTTTTACTTGCCGGCAATACAGTGAATGCTGATAGTATTTTTGACGCGGACGTATTTATTGTAAAACTGCTGCCGGATGGCAAAAACGATACATCCTTTGGCAGTGAAGGGCTGCTTCGCTTTGATTTTAACGGTTTTGATTTTTCTACGGCAAACGAAATCCTCAAAATGCCTTTGGGCGAAGTTTATTTGCTTGGCTCCGGTTATTCAACAGCCAACAACACTTACGTTCCTTTTTGTATCGCCAAAATAAAAGCCAACGGGAGAATCGATTCTTCATTTGGCATTAATGGCACGTTGAATATTGATTTTGCGGGTCTGCACGAAACTGCGAAATCAATTGAGGCCGATAGCAACGGAATGATTTTGATTTCGGGCTCAACTGTAGATACTACTGACCTGCATAGCGAGGTTCCTGTTATTGCAAGGTTATTAGCTGATGGCACCCCTGACAATACTTTTGGCGAAGGAGGTAAAGTTTATCTGCGCTTTCCGCAAGGTATTGTGCAGGATAGAAGCGACCGCCATTTGATAGGAGGATTAATACAGGACCTGTTGGTTTTACCTGATGGCCGCATAATTGCTGCAGGGGGCTACTCCAATACATTAAACCTTGTTGCCTTTTTTGTTTGCCTGAATACAGATGGCAGCATTGATTCCTCCTTTTTTGATGATGGGTACCTGGCGTTGGACCTAACACAAGGCTATAATAGCGATGTAGTAAAACTTGCATTAAAAGGATCTGAATTGTTTTTTGCTGCCGAGAGTTCCACCTCTGTAATGCGTGATTTTTATTTCGGCAAACTGGATATAAACAGTATGACTTACGACGTGGATGCCATAGACTTTCAACTAAACGAAGACATTGCTAAGGATATGTTGCTGACGCAGACGGGAGAAATTTTTTTCTGCGGCAACTCTATTTCTCCGGCGCATAACACCACGGGGTATCAGTCCGACTACTTTGAAATTGCCGGCCTTACAAAACAAAACTACCCCTTTGGCAGCACCGCTAAGGCGTTTGCTGTAAACCCAAACTTTCAAAACGGCGCTACCGCTATGGCCGCACAAACAAACAACAGACTGGTTTGCGCAGGGTTTGTAAATACAGCCAACAACGAATCGGATATAGCACTACTTGGCATAAACAAAACCTATAGCGCAATAAGCAACCCAACTATTGAAACCTCTTGTAAAATCTTTCCTAATCCTGCAACGGATAAAGTGATTGTGCAGTTTAACACTCCGCTAAACGAGGTGGAAGTTTCTCTGTATACAGCGCAAGGACAATTGATAGACGTTACGCGTGAAACAAACACCAGTAGTATTTCCATTACCCGCGGCAACCTTTCCTCCGGCAGTTATTGGTTACAACTGAGGACCAGAGAGGTAGTGGAATACCATCAGATTATTTTCAAATAGATAACCCAAACAAACACACTGTTTGAACTTCAGCATGGTAAAAAACTGCTGGACTCACTAAAGAGCAGCTATGTAAAACCGCATATTAAGGAGGCCCTGGAAATTAATAGCGCCGTTTGATTGGCTACGCCTGGGCAGTAGGTCCGAAGTTCATAGGGATATTCGGAAAGTCCTTATCGTTAATAGGGCCAAACTGTTGCTCGTACTTTTTAATGTTATCAGCAAGGGCTTTCATAAAACGCTTGGCATGTTCAGGCGTTAACAAAACACGGCTTTTAACTTTTGCCTTTGGTACGCCCGGCATTACGCGTATAAAATCCACCACAAACTCCTGCGGAGAATGTGAAATAATGGCAAGGTTAGAATAGGTTCCTTCAGCTATATCTTCAGGCAGTTCAATGTTGATCTGATTCGGATTTTCGTTTGGATTGTCGGCCATAAAAGTAATTTGATGTAAATGTAATTCTATTTCAGTTTAGTGAGCAGCGTTTCATAAAACGCAATGGTTTCCATGTAGTCCTTCACCCCTATTCGTTCATTAATTCCGTGTACCGTTCCTAATAATTCCTTATCGAAACGGCAAGGGAAATAGCGGTAGGTATTCTCCGTCAGGTCCTGAAAATGCTTAGAATCTGTACTACCCAACATTAAAAACGGCGTAACAATAGCATCAGGAAAAACTTCGGCACAGGTTTGCTGTATTAGCTGAAAGCCATAGGTGGTAGATGGAGAGTTACGCGATGGCTCATAAATTTCACCAACTTTTATCTTCACGCGGTTATCACCTATCGTAATGCCGGCCTTCTCTACCACCTGCGCTACCGTTTCGCCGGTAAGTATGCGGTAATTCACTTTAGCCTCTACTAAAGTGGGTATTACATTTTCTTTTATGCCTGCGTTAAATACGGTTGTTACATTAGTAGTGCGCAGTAATGCAAAGCCTTCTGCCGATTTTTCGTATTCATTTAATATAAGCGGTTTAAACAACCAACGGTTGGCAAATACGGCGTTAAAAGGACTTTTCATTTCGGGTCCAACAAAATCCAGGAACTCATCAACTGCCGGAGAAATTTTTCGTTTATCCGGATTGTCATGCAGTTTTTTGACCGCGCTGACCATTACATCCATAGCTGTTTCGCGCGCGGGGCGGCTGCTGTGGCCGCCGGGTAAATTAACCGAAAGCTCAAGTGTAACATAACCTTTTTCCGCTGTACCAATGAGCGCCACCGGGCGGTTAATATTAGGAACAATACCCTGCGATACCATTCCCCCTTCATCCATGTAGAATTCGAAACGCTGTTTTTGCTGCCTGAAATATTCAGCAATAGAAGCTGCGCCGCGGCTGCCACCAACTTCCTCATCACTACCAAAAGCAAGGTAAACCGTACGCTCCGGCACAAAACCTTTTTCTGCGAGTTTGTTTACCGCCTCGAAAATGGAAATGAGACTGCCCTTATCATCTAAAGCGCCACGCCCCCATATATAATCATCTGCAACTTCACCGCTAAAGGGTTGATGTTTCCATTCCGCTTTTGTAGTTTCTTCAATGGGAACTACATCAAGGTGAGCGTACAAAATAACGGGTAAAGCAGCTTCATTACGGCCCTTCCACTTCAGTAACAGGCCACGGTTGTTAAGCACAGTGTCCTCCAGTTTTTCGAACACAGCCGGATACTGTTGATGCAGAAAAACAAAAAAAGAATCGAATGCCTGCTGATTGGATTTGAGGGTATCATCGAAAGATACTGTTTCAATTTTTATGGCATCACTTAAATGTTTTACAGCATTATCATCAACTGTAAAAGTGCGCCTGGCGCCATCGGCTTTTACTAACTGCCTGCTTTTAAAGTTCAGTGTTTTAAAAACAATAATGCCCGTTAGAATAACAATAACAACTAACAGAAATAGTAAAAACTTCTTCATCTATCCGGATTGAGTTTCAAATAAAATAAAAAACCCCGCCATGGCGGGGTTCTGTTTTAATTAAGACCTGTTAGTTAACACGGCGCCAGAAAATTACCGCCACGTTGGTAGGGCGGGTTTCTGTAGCCACATTACCGGCAGAAATACCATCAGCCGTCATAGTAAAGGTATGGGTATGATCGGGCACGGTATGCATATGGTTACCTGCTGTAGATGTTGGACGCTGTTTGATAAAGTGGCGGTGCGCATAAAAATTGATGGTATGATTGTGGTCGCCATCAGCTGCAATTGTGTGGGTATGCGACATGCACGAACTACCCATTTGTGCCATAAAGTTGCCTGCCGTGCGCTTACCATTCCAACCGTTGCCGCAGGTAGAGGCGTCGTCATCATTCCATCCCGTATTTAAACAGTCATCGGATAAATTATCATCATATGGAATCCAGGTAGAGGCGTTATAGCCTGACACTCCCCCCGTAACACCGCCATGGCTATGCGAGCCGTTGGTGCTTGTTGAAAGGGTTGTATACTGCTGGTTAGGATTACCTGTTGTAGCAGGATTACCGCCCCACCAAAAGGCAAAGTCGCTTATGGTGTTGCCGTTTCCATCGCCATTACCATTGGCGTAATCACGGCTATCGTCATTACTCCACCAGCCGCCCCAGTTGTGGGCATGGTCTCCGGCAGCAGAAGTATTAAGCGCACCCGAGCCATAAATAACGCCGTTAACTACGTGAGAGTGGTCCTGTATAGCATCCTGTTGAACCACACCTGTAAGAAGGTTCCCTGCACCTACGTTAGAAAGTCCACCACGTGCACGAATAAATTCGCCGTTTGCAATATCAGTAGATACCCATTGCGTACAAGGGTATAAAGTGTTTGGATCGGCAGCGTTTGCCCATTGCACATAAGTAGAGCCAACCGGCGGCGTGTTTACATTCTGCCAGCATGTGCCGTTAAAAAATTCCACGACGCCTAATTGTGTGTTGTACCGGATAGAACCGGCCGGTGCACCCGCAGGTTGTTGAGCAAATGTGCCGGAAGGTAAGCCTATAGCGCTGGTGCTGTTAACCTGGAAGGAAACTACCGGATTGGTGGTATTTAAGCCAACATTGTTGCCCGATTGGTATAAAACCGAATTACATATAATGCTTGGCGACGTGAACATGGTTATGTAATTGGCAGTTGCTGTAGGGCAAATAGTACCAGGACCCGATGGACCGGTAGGGCCGGTAGGGCCACTTGTGCCTGTTGGGCCCTGTGCACCGGTTACCCCCGTTGTGCCCTGCGGGCCGGTTACGCCTTGCGAACCGGTGGCTCCGGTAGGGCCAGTAATACCCTGAATGCCTTGCGCACCGGTATTGCCCTGTGCACCTGTAGGGCCTGTATTGCCCTGTATGCCTTGCGGGCCAGTATTACCTTGAATACCTTGAACGCCTTGTGGGCCGGTATCTCCCTGAGGGCCGGTATTACCTTGTATACCTTGAACACCCTGCGGGCCCGTTGAACCGGTTGCCCCTGTATTGCCCTGTGCACCGGTTACGCCTTGTATGCCTTGAATACCCTGAGGGCCCTGGGCGCCTGTATTGCCTTGTGGCCCTTGTAAGCCTTGCGGCCCCGTATCGCCTTGTGGGCCTGTGTTACCTTGTATGCCTTGTGGCCCCTGTGCACCGGTATTACCCTGAATGCCTTGAAGCCCCTGCGGACCGGTTACACCCTGTATGCCTTGAATACCCTGTGGTCCCTGTGCGCCTGTATTGCCTTGCGGACCTTGCAAGCCTTGCGGCCCGGTATCCCCTTGGGGACCCGTGTTGCCTTGTATACCTTGGGGACCCTGTGCACCGGCATTACCCTGTATGCCTTGAGGCCCTTGCGCACCGGTTACCCCCTGAATGCCTTGAATACCCTGCGGACCTTGCGCGCCTGTATTGCCCTGTAAGCCCTGTGGCCCGGTATCCCCTTGGGGGCCTGTGTTGCCTTGAATACCTTGCGGACCCTGCGCACCTGTATTACCCTGTAAGCCTTGCGGGCCCTGTGGGCCGGTTATACCTTGTATCCCTTGAATACCCTGTGGGCCCTGTGCGCCTGTATTACCCTGTAAGCCTTGGGGACCGGTGTTTCCCTGTAAGCCTTGTGGACCGGTGGCACCTGCTATACCTTGTGGGCCGGTATCGCCGGTAGGACCTTGTGCACCTGTTGTGCCGTTTAAGCCTGCAGGACCAGTTGGGCCAGTTGCTCCGCCACCTACACCCGTTGGGCCGGTTGGCCCTGTGGGCCCGGTAGGGCCAGTAGCTCCACCGCCAACACCTGATGGTCCTGTAGGACCTGTAGGGCCGGTTACGCCATCAACACCATTTGTGCCTGAAGGGCCGGTAGCGCCTGTAGCTCCCACTGAACCATTACTTCCGGCGGGGCCTGTAGGGCCGGTAATACCATCTAAGCCGTTATTTCCGGTTGGGCCCGTTGCCCCGGTTGCGCCTCCTCCTGCACCGCTGGGTCCGGTTGGCCCCGTTGGTCCTGTAGGGCCAGTTGCTCCTCCTCCACTGCCGGTAGCGCCTGTGGCACCCGTAACGCCGCTTATGCCTTGTGGCCCTGTATCACCCGTGGGGCCGGTAACGCCATTTAAACCTGCTGCACCCTGCAAACCTTGTGGGCCAGTAGCTCCTGTTGGTCCTGTATTACCATTCGCTCCATTAACACCGGCAATACCCTGTAAGCCTTGCGGGCCGGTGTCACCTGTTGGGCCCGTAACACCGTTAACGCCTGCAACGCCCTGCGGACCTGTAGGTCCGGTGGGCCCTGTAACACCTAATGAGGGACCCGTTGGGCCTGTAGCGCCCGTAGGGCCAGGTAAACCCTGCGCACCGGTGGAACCATTAATGCCTGCAACTCCTTGTGGTCCGGTTGCACCGGCAGGGCCGGCAACACCTGCGGGCCCCGTTGGGCCAACTGAAGTGCAAAGGGAGTTCCATATACCGTTATAGTAAAAATAACAACCAACTGTTACATCGTAAACCAACAAGCCCGGGGCCGGGGTAGCTATCGCCAGGCGATCCGCAGTAGTCATGCGCGGAGCCAGGAAACCCTTGTTAGTGGAAGTTAAATCAAGTATAGCAGATTGGTCGGGGCTATTGGTACCTATACCCACATTGTTTTGGGCATAACCAATTACAAAAAACAGCACGATTGCCGCACTGAGTAGAAATCTTACCATCGGTGTAGTGTTTATAGCTGAGATGCCGAAAATACTATTTCCGATGCAAGTACCCGCATATTTTAACCACATAGTTGTAAGCGGGCGGTAGAATGTTTTTTACCGGGTATGAGTCTTATTGGGTCGCCTCACTTTTATCCTCTTTAGCTTCCTTTTTCAGCGAAAGCTTTACAATCTTTTTTTGAGGTAGTGGGGCACGCGAAAAACGTTCCCAGGTAAAATCTCTGCTTATGTCTTCAACAATGGTAGCGGAATCAGCAATTGAAGCTTTCATATCATCGGTTGCCTCAGCATTTACAGGGTCCTTAACTGCTTCAGATGAAATTGCAGAAACCACGGCTTCGCTCTGTCTCTCACCAATACCTGAGGCAGCCATTTCGCTTTCCGCTGTAGGCTCGCTTACAGCAGATGCAACAACTAACTCCTCTTCGTTTACAGGCGTTATCTCTTCTTCTATCAACGGAGCCCTGGAAAAATCCTCAATCTGCACAAATCTTACTTTGCTGGCAAAGTGTGCCAATGCAGGCAAGGCTTCCGGTGCCTTTAAATCGCCGGCTTTACCGCTTGTATTCTCCTCGTACAGTTTATCTATTTCGCCCGTTCTGAACATTTGCGTAAAGTCGGTAGCGCCGGCTACACCGGCAATAAGCATTAGCGCTATGCTGAAATGAAGCATGATTTTCATATAATTATTTTTTATTGAAAGTTCAGTTGAAAGGAATTAAGGTAGTTTTTGCTGCGGCGAAAAATGATATACTCAGCAATAAGAATGTTGCCTACCACACTTATCCAAAGGCTGATGGAGTAGTTATTAAAATGATCCATACCTGCATAAAAAAACAGCATATGGTAAACACGGAAAGAAACTGCCGTTAAGGCCATAGCATAAGAACGAATCATCCAGACGGAATGGGCCAACACATTGCGTTGCCTTATAGATTCCAGGCCTTTGTAGGTAGATAGAAACCAGAAAGCAGCCATAAAAACAAAGCAGGCTTTTTCCCAATAACCGCCTTTAGCAAAAAAGGACATATAAAATCCTGTTGGCGCACCTATAACCAAAACAACAAACACATATACCTTGCCCGCATAAACGTGTATCGCCTTGCGCTTTTTAAGTATGTAGGATGAAAACTGCGTGATGGCCGTTGTTATACAAAAAACGCCGGCAGCAATGTGCAGGTAAAAGCTATACTTCCATAGCGGGTTAATATATAGCCGTATCCTTTCCTGGATAAAGGCAAAGTCATCGCGAAAAGTAAAATAAGGAAGCGTATTATAAACGAGCAGCAGGCTTAGGAAAATTACAGGCAGCCAAAAGATTAACTGGCCGGTAAAGGAAAGGGCTTTGCGAAGGGTAAGTAGCCGGGTATTGTTCATACCGCACAGGTTTTATCCTTAACGATGCAGAGCAGGGCATTATTTCACACTTACAGTCATACAATTGTCAAACAAATGTTAAGCCTCCCCTTTTTGGAAACGCTGCGCCCTAAAAGTGTTTCCAACAAACTAATAGTTACTAATACCTACCCGTGTAGATGGATAGTTGTTGTCCTCAATTTCCCGAATAATGAAGTCGGCTATATCTCCCGTAAAAATTTGAAAAAGGCCGCGCGGCTTATAATCCTTTTTTACACTGTACTGGCCTGTTCGCGGGCCATCTACAATATCCGGGCAGCAAATCATCGTCCAGTTCAAATCAGTTTCGCGCAAAACCTTGTATACTTTGTTGTGGCCTTCGCCTACGTTTTTATAGGCAGCCGGATAATCAGGCTTATCCAACAATTGCATTTTTTCATCATGTTGCAGAACAGCCAGGCCACCCACTGCAAATACCTTTTGAATGTTAAACTGTTTCATAGCCTCCACAAAGTACTTCATGGCATCACTCATTATATTAACAGCATCCGTATCAATGTTATTGGTACCAATAGCAGAGATGACGATGTCATGCCCTTGTATAGCGCTAAATACTTTTTCCTTGTCATGCACATCGCCTTTTACCACTTTAAGTGAAGGATGATTAAGGCCTGCTGCATTGTTATGAACAAAAGCGGTTACAGCATAACCCGCCTCTAAGGCGTACTCGGTAATTTTACGCCCTGTGCGGCCTGCTGCACCAAAAACAATAATTTTTTTCACGCTGTGCTATTTATGCGGTAAATTTAGCAAAGCAATGGAGCTGTTTTATACATACCTGCAAAGCCCCTTAGGCTGGTTAGAAATATGCGGAACTACAAGTTCCGTTACAGCAATTAATTTCAGAGATGAGCAGGGTGTTACATCTGAGAACATTCCCGACCATATAAACGACTGCAAAAATCAGTTGGCGGAATATTTTGATGGCAAGCGTGTTACTTTTGATGTTAAACTTAACCCTGATGGCACCACCTTTCAACAAATGGTGTGGAGCGAATTGCAGAAGATAAATTTTGGTGATACCCTTTCGTACGGCGATATAGCGCGCAAACTGAATGATGATAAACTTACGCGTGCCGTGGGTAATGCCAATGGCAAAAACCCCATAGCGGTTATAATACCCTGCCACCGCGTTATTGGAGAGAACGGAAGTTTAACCGGCTATGCCGGTGGCATGTGGCGCAAAAAATGGCTGCTTGAAATGGAAGGTAGAGTTTCAGGTAAAAAACTGACCCTATTTTAGAGCTGCCGCTATTGCCGGCAATATTTTTCGATAAGCGCCCGGTGTTTGGGAAATAACGATACAAGTTCCTCCCGGTTGGCTAACTCAAAATCTTTAAAATCAAAACCCGGCGCAACAGTGCAGCCCACCAAACTGAAAGTATCTTCCTGCTCCGGTTGCGATGCAAACCAACTCCCGGCCTTTACTACTGCCTGAAACTCCTCTCCTCTTTCAGGATTGTTACCCAGCTTAATTGTACGCAGTTGACCCCTGCCATCAATTACATAAATGTTCAGACAACTGCCTGCATAAAAATGCCATACTTCATCGCTTTTTATGCGATGGAAGGCAGAAAAAGTTTTACCGGTAAGCAGAAAGAAAATAGAAGTGGAGAAATTTCTTTCGCCCCCAAACCTTGTCGGCAGGGCTGATGAAGCAACCGTTTCTGCAGCACGGTATGTTTCCTTATACCATCCTCCTTCAGGATGGGGCAGCATCTGCAATTTATCGGCATAATATTCTGCTGTATACATAGGCTAAAAATAAAAACGCCCCCGGTATTTCCGGAGGCGTTTGATTTAGAAATTTGTTTAGCGCATTATGCTAACCGTTCCTGATATGTCTTTTGTTACTCCATCAAAGTAAGTAACTACTAACTGGTAAACGTAAGTGTCATTAGGCGCGTCCTTACCATCTTTAGTGCCATCCCAGCCATTGGCGCCGGTAATGCCGTTCGGTTGGTTAGGGTTAGAGTAAACTTTTTCTCCCCAACGGTTAAACACATTTACTTCCAGTTTTTCAGCACCAAGGATATCGAACTCCCAACGGTCATTCAGTCCATCGCCGTTAGGTGTAAATGCGGTTGGTATAAAGGCTGAAGGTTGGTTTAATACATAGATCGTCAACGTATCGCTTGCAGAGCATCCATCGGCATTTACCACCGTTACCATAATGTTGGTAGTGGTTTTAGGTGCCGCTAATGGGTTAGGGCAGTTAGCCGTATCAGGGCAGTTGTCATAAACTATAGCAGCCGATGGTGTCCAGATATAGTTAACAATGGTTGATGATGAGTTAACCACTGTAGCTAACTGCGT
>CAZUHU010000010.1:0-40641 GCA_964620645.1 uncultured Chitinophaga sp. | reverse complement strand
CCCATTACGCTGTTGGCATCATCGCGGGTAATAGCGTAACCCGATTTTTTCATAGAGTTAATAAAAGCTTCGTGCACATTGTCGCGGTCCTCAACAGTTGTACCGGCCATATCAAACACCACCATTTTAATTGCCATGGTTCTAATATTTTAAGCGAAGGAAACAAATAAGCGTTAAGGCAGGGTTAAGGATTTTGAGGCGCCGGCTTTTTAGCTGCATCTTCTTCCTTTAATTGTTGCAGGGCGCTATAAAGCATAGTTACCTCCAGTATGGTAAACACAGAATAATACACAAGAAAATGTATAACCACTACCCGCTTATCATCTTTGCTGAACAGTGCAAACACTACCAATACCATTATGTAAAACATAAACTTAAGCGCCGTAGAACCTATAAAACTGCGAACAAACCCGGCCCCACTACCTTTAGCGCTGCTAAGTAAAAACAAGTGGACAGCCGTAGCGGTAAAAGCTATAATGCCCAAAAGCAAAAAACCATCGGCAATTACATATTCAGCAGGGGCGGCTAAATTCCAAATCCACTGTGCAGCTGCGCATATAAGGGTAACCACAGTAACCACAATGATGAACTTCAGGGAGGGAGATTTCATGAATAGCGTAAATATGCTGCTAAGTTAACTGCTACTCTGAAATAGTGGCAAAAATTCATTTTTAACCGTATAGAATCCTATTTTTGAAGATAAACCCATATCTTATGAAGAAACTACTACCCCTCTTCATTGCTATTACCATTTTTGTGCAGCTAAAGGCCCAGTTTTTTACCGGCCTGCGCAGCAGCCCCTTTGGTGGGGTTACCAATGTGGGTTATAATCCGGCAATTGCCGACAATCGCTTTGTAGCTGACATAAACCTGATTGCCGCCGGTTTTAGCGTTGGCAATAATTACATTGGGTTAGACCGCCGTGTAATTCTGAATCCCAATATCGAAGCGCCAGCCGGGCAGGATTTTCAGGATGCTTTCTTAAAAGAACGTTTAAACGGGAAGGATAAATACGCCTACATAGGCACCCAAATACAGGGCCCGTTTTCCTTTATGTGCAGTTGGGGCAAAAAGAAGAACAACAACGCTTTTGCTTTTACCTGGAACGTTAACAGCGTTACAAACCTGGATAACGTTGATCAAACCTTTGCCCAAATAGCTTATTATGGAGTTGGCTTTAAGGCAGACTCTATATTAGGTTTCCGTAAAGCTAACCTGGAGGACGAAAACATTTCTGTAAAATCAAACACCTGGATAGATTATGGCCTTACTTACTCACGGGTAGTGTATGACCAGGGGCCCCACATGGTAAAGGTTGGGGGCACACTAAAGCTATTGCAGGGTATAGCCGGTTTTTATGGCTACGTGAAGGACCTTAAATACCAATGGCAGGATTACGACACCCTCTCTATTTTTAAAACTGATGCGGAATACCGCTATTCGCAGGGCTTTGTTACTTCCAAAAACTACTCGGCCGACGACCTTAGCAACTTCTATAAAGATTTAGTTTCATTTAAATACGCTGCCCCATCAGTAGGTGCAGACCTGGGTGTTATATATGAATGGCGCCCTAAAAGAGATAAGTATAAGTATCAAATGGACTGTGAAGACAAATGGCGTTTTGACCAAAACCGCTATGTACTGGCTGCCGGGTTTTCGGTAGTGGATTTAGGTGCCATTAAATATAAAACAGGGGAGTACAGCGGCAATTTTACCGCAGATATTAAAGATTGGTATGTAAAAGACGCCACCTTTCCTGATGGAATACAGAGTATTGACGACACCATAAAGTCACGCTTTATAGGTAAGCCTACCAAAAACAGCTTTACGATGTGGCTACCAACACGCTTTAACCTGTTTCTTGATTACAATATCGGATACGGATTTGGGTTAAATGCCGCTGCTACAATTTCTGCCAACCTGGCGCCTAAACGCAATATGGTACACCATGTAAGCACCTTTACTTTTACGCCTAAATACGACCATAAATGGTTTGGCTTTTATATTCCCGTTAGCTATGATGTGTTAGGAAACGTAGGGCTGGGCGCAACTATGAGGCTAGGGCCAATAATAGTGGGTACCCAGGATTTGTTAGGCTTGTTTGCAAAGAAACACGTTTATAATGCAGACGTGCATGTGGCGCTCAAAATTCCAATCCCATATCGCAAGATCAAAGACCGCGATAAGGATGGTGTTTCTAACCGCAAGGACGAGTGCAAAAAGAGCAAAGGAAATTGCGAAACCAAAGGCTGCCCTGATAAGGATATGGATGGCGTAAAGGATGATGAAGACAAATGTCCTGAGACACCCGGCCCTAAAGAACTGGCCGGTTGCCCTGATACAGATAAGGACGGCATTATTGATCTGGAAGATTCGTGCATGTATGATCCGGGCCTTGCAGAATTCTTCGGTTGTCCTGACCGCGATAGCGATAAGATTATTGATAAACTGGATGAGTGCCCTGACGTGCCGGGTTTGGCCCAGTTTAATGGCTGCCCTGACCGCGATGGCGACGGCACACCGGACAAGTTAGACCGTTGCCCTGATGTGCCCGGTGATAAAGATCACTTTGGTTGCCCTGATACCGATGGTGACGGCCTGTGGGATTACGAAGACAAGTGCATACAGGTAAAAGGCCCTAAAGAAAATAATGGTTGCCCTTGGCCTGATACGGATGGCGACGGCGTTGTAGATAAGGATGACCAATGCCCTAAAGTGTTTGGCGTGCCTGAAAACAAAGGTTGCCCTCAGCTGGAGAAGAAGGAGATTGAAACCGTAAAATACGCTTTCGAAAATCTGGAGTTTGAAACCGGTAAGGATATTATACGCAAGAGTTCCTTCCCGTCATTAAACGCCCTGGCTGACCTGCTGGTTAAAAAGGCCAATTACGGATTACGCATTGAAGGCCACACCGATAATGTTGGCACCGATGAGAACAACCTGATACTTTCTAACAAACGCGCCAATGCCGTTAAAAATTACCTGGTTAAGAAAGGTGTTACCGCTGATAAGTTGGAAGCCTATGGCTTTGGCGAAAGCAGGCCAATTGCTACGAACGATACACCTGAAGGCCGTCAGAAAAACCGCAGAGTTGAAATGACCATAACTTTCAAATAGGTTTAAAAAGATAAACAAAAACGCCCCGAAGAAAATCTTCGGGGCGTTTTTGTTTATCTCACAAGCGTTGTTATATGGCTGACTCGAATTGCTTGAGAAAACGAACATCGTTTTCAAAATACAAGCGAAGGTCATTCACCTTGTATTTAAGCATGGTAATACGCTCAATACCCATACCAAAGGCAAAGCCTGAATATTTCTTTGGGTTTATCTTACAATTCTCCATAACGGCGGGGTCCACCATACCGCAGCCGCCAATTTCTACCCAACCACTGTGCTTACAAACGGGGCAGCCTGAACCACCACATACAAAGCAGGAAATATCCATCTCGGCACTCGGCTCAGTGAAGGGAAAGAACGATGGCCTGAAACGCACTTCTACATTGCGGCCGAACATTTCCTGCGCAAAATACAGCATGGTTTGTTTCAAATCAGCAAAGGATACGTTTTCATCTATATAAAGCCCTTCTACCTGGTGGAATGTGCAGTGGGCACGGGCTGTAATGGTTTCGTTACGGAAAACACGGCCCGGAAAAATGTAGCGCATGGGCGGCTTCTGTTTTTCCATTACACGTATTTGTACGCTTGAAGTATGCGTGCGTAAAAGCCAGTTTTTATCCTCCGTTAAAAAGAAGGTATCCTGCATATCGCGGGCAGGGTGATCGGCCGGTAAGTTAAGCGCTGTAAAGTTGTGCCAGTCATCCTCAATCTCCGGACCCTCTGCCACTGCAAAGCCAATACGCCCGAATATTTCAATCATTTTATTGCGGATAATACTTAACGGGTGACGCGAACCCAAAGGAAATTGGTAGGCCGGAGCAGTTAGGTCCGGCATATCTTTCTGCGAGGACTGGCCGTTTTCAAAAGCCACCTTTAACTCCTCCAACTTAGCCTCGGCGGTAGCCTTTAGCGTATTCATCAACTGGCCATATTCCTTCTTGCGCTCATTTGGCAATTGGCCCATAAAGCCAAATAGCTCCTTTAAAACACCTTTGGACCCCAGATATTTAATACGGAACTGTTCCGCTTCCTCAGCGTTAGCGGCAGTAGCTGCCTTTATCTCCTCTAAAACAACATTGGTTTTATCAAAAATCTCCTGCATAGGGCAAAAATAGCAGAAAAGCGAATTCAGCCAGCAGAAAACAGATGATTGAAAACAGGGGTGTGCCCAACTATCTGGCCCTTCTTTTATACCCCTGTACCTGTAAGTCAATCATTGAACTAATCATGTGGGCATATAGACCATCGCTACGGCGGTAGTAGAGATAACGAAGGCTAAACTCGTTAAAGGTAGCGTGCGATTTTTTATAGATATAATACGGGGCGAACCGAACTTCAAGGCCGGGCTGCAGGCTGTAGAAGGTGGATAGGTCGTAATCGCAGGTAAAGTACTCCTCTGCTGAGGAGTGTGCTCCATAGGTATTAAAATAACGGCTGCCATATTGGTGATGAATCCTGAAAAACGGGCTTAACGTTAAAAACGCAGTGGCCTTAACTGAAGCTTCTACATTAACAGTGTTTGCCACAATACCGAAATTATCCCAATAAAAACGATAGTAGTTGCGCAGTATAAACCGTTTACCGATAAACACGTTAACAGAAAGCGATAGCGGCACTTTAAATCTTTGAGAAGGAAGTTTTTCAACCGCCTCTGTACTATCGGAAAAATAAACGCGGTGGAAGGGCGTGGAGAGCAGGCCACGCTGCCACGAAAAGGTTGCTGCCGCACCAATATTAACGCGGCGTCCTAAGGGTTGCGCGTAAGAAAGATTCCAATTAAAAGAGGTTCGCCGGTAACCACTCATCCATTCCTTATAGCGCAACTCAGCAGGGTAAACCAATCTTATGGGCATTTTATAATCGGGGTCAAACCGCCCCCAGCGCAGGTCGTCAAAAAACATCTGAAAATTTAAACCCAACAGGCGCATGGTGTTTTTGTCGTACCAGTTAAGCCACAACTCCGCCCCTTCAGATGTGTAGTCACTCTCTAAAGAAAAATTGCCTGAGGCTCCCGCCTCCACCCCGCTGTTTTTTTCGGTATAGCTATAACCAAGGCTACCATGAAAGCGCGCATCAGTAAGCGAAGCGGATGACATATAATAATCAATACGGTCAGTTGAAGCCGAGGTAATAACATCTACTCCCCCATTGAAAATAATTTTGTGCGCGGTGTCAATAACAGAGGTAAGCGAAAAGTCAGGCGCATAAACACTTAACTTTTCAGTACCGGCACCACCGGTAACGGCCGAGTGCTGGCCGTCCTGTGCGTAGTAAGAAAACAGGATTTTAATATCTGTTTGCGACAGGACTTGATTTTGGTAAAGGCTATCCCCTTGGGCTATTACGCCTTTATACAAAAGCAGAATAAGGAGTAGAGCATATAGTGTTTTCATTAAGCCGGATTAATTACAACCGCACCCTCCTCCGGATTTAGCTCCGCCCCCGGAAGCGCCCTCGCGATAAGTATGAGCGTTGTCTTCAAACTTTTCAATATCTTTTTTGCCGATGCGCATTTCATGATCATTAAGATAGGCTCTTTGGTACGGTTTAACCGTTGCGCATGCGCTGCACATCATAACGCAAACAATAAATAAGGCGTAAAGCCGGCCTGCCATAACCATTAAACTTTATAAACCGCTGAGGTTACTAAGAACGTAAAGAAAATTCAATACACAAAAGCTTCAATTGTCCCTTTCAGGAACTTCGAGATTCTTAGAGTAATGCACTTTGTTTTCCTCGTCTACAATAATGCAACTTACGCCGGGTAATTGGTTCACAAGGTTTAATCCTTTCTCAACGCCTAACACAAAAATGCCTGTATCCAGTGCATCGGAAAGTTCAGTAGAAGGGCTAATGACAGAAACACTTTTAACCCCACGGGCCGGGTAGCCTGTGCGCGGGTCAATTATATGCGAATAGCGTACCCCATTCAGCATTATATATTTTTCATAGTTACCCGATGTTGTTATACAGGCATCTTTTAAAGGCAACCAAAGCAGCATTTTGTTGCGATCCTCCGGGCTGCCGATTCCCACTTTCCAATCACTGCCATCGGGCTGTTTGCCCCATGCGGCTATATCACCGGTAAAATTCAACAGGCCCGAAGTAATACCATTTTTCAGTAACAGCTTCTTTACCATGTCTGCGGCGTACCCTTGCCCGTTCCCGCCAAATCCAATTTTTGTTTCCGCAGATAAAAGCGCCACACGGCAGCTATCCGTTAGTTTAATTTTTTCATATCCCACATTCGCTACTGCTGCTTTAACAGCGGATGAATCAGGCAGGTTTTTCATGCTGCCGTCAAACTTCCACAAACGGCCTGCCCCTAAAAAAGAAATATCAAACGCGCCCTGCGTTATTTTTGAAACCTCCAGGCTACGTTGTATCAAATCATATAATTCGCAATCTACCTGTTGTGGGCCGCTGCCCGCCGCTTTATTAAGCCGGCTTACCTGTGTGGTATCTATCCACTCGCTTATCAGGTATTCAATTCGTTTAACTTCCGCTATACTTTGGCGCATCATTTCCCAGCCATGCGCATTATTGGTATCCACAAAGGTGAATTCAAACTCACTGCCCATTAAATGCTCGGTGGCATAAAAGGTGCGGGCGTGATTACCTTTCTTCAGCAACTCTTTAAGTGTACCTATAAAGGCTGAAGTAGTTTGATTTTCGTAGGGCACATTGGCAAGTACAGAATGGTCCGGGTTAAAAAGCACCAGGCAAGGAAATTTGCCGTCGGGGTTATATTTTTCTGCAAGGCGTTCGTTTTCCTGCTGTAATTCTTTTGCGAGCTTTTTTGTTTGAGGAAAATCAGCGTTAAGCATTACCAGTTTTTCCTGCGCAAACTGTTTAAAGGAAGAATCGCTGATGATTTGTTTATGCAGGCGAATGCAGGGCAGGCACCAATCAGAACCTGAAAAAACCAATAGAACAGGGCGCTGCAATTTTTGCGCCTTTTGAAAAGCAGCACTTTCATTTTCCGCATACTGCGAAAAACATGGCTTTATAACCAGCAGAAAGCTAAAGGCTAAAAAAAAGCGGACTAGGGTTTTCATAAACTGCTTCCGCTTTTGAAGTTATTTATTTGCGCGAATAATTAGGCGCCTCTTTCGTAATAGTTACATCATGCGGGTGCGATTCTGCAACACCGGCACTGGTAATACGCACAAAACGGGCCTTTTGCAGGGCCTTAATATCCTTAGCGCCACAATAACCCATACCGGCGCGCAAGCCGCCTATGTATTGGTATATCACTTCCTGAACGCTTCCTTTAAACGGCACGCGGCCAACAATACCCTCGGGTACCAGCTTTTTAATATCATCCTCCACATCCTGGAAGTAACGGTCCTTGCTACCTTCCTGCATAGCTTCAACACTACCCATGCCGCGGTAGCTTTTAAACTTGCGGCCCTCGTAAATAATGGTTTCACCGGGGCTTTCGTCCGTACCGGCAAAAATACCACCCGCCATAACTGAATCAGCACCGGCTGCAATCGCTTTAACTATATCACCCGTAAAACGGATACCCCCATCAGCAATAATAGGCACGCCAACCTTTTTGGCTGCCAGGCTGGCTTCGTAAATAGCAGTTAGCTGCGGTACGCCCACACCTGCCACTATACGTGTGGTGCAAATAGAACCCGGGCCAACACCTACCTTAATACCATCAACACCTGCATCAATAAGCGCAAGGGCTGCCTCGCGTGTAGCAATGTTACCACCTACAATCTCCAGGTTCTTGAAGGTTTGCTTGGCTTTTTTAACGGCGGTTAATACCCCGCGCGAATGGCCGTGGGCTGTATCAATACAAACCACATCTACCCCCATATGCTGTAGCGCGCTTATGCGATCCAGCAAGTCGGCCGTTACACCGGCAGCAGCGCCACATAGTAGCCTGCCCAGCTTATCTTTAGATGAGTTAGGATTATCCTTAACCTTCAAAATATCCTTATAGGTAATTAAGCCAACCAATACACCGTTTTTATCTACTACCGGCAGCTTTTCAATCTTGTAATTCTCTAATATCTTTTCGGCGCTTTTTAAATCGGCTCCTTTAGGTGCGGTTATCAGGTTCTCCTTGGTCATTATCTCCGCCACCTTTTTCTTCAGGTTTTTCTCAAAGCGCAGGTCGCGGTTAGTTAGTATACCCACCAGTTTCTTCGAACCGTTTATGATAGGAATTCCACCAATTCTGAATTCGCGCATAAGGCGCAAAGCCTCCCCTACGGTGGCATCATCTGTTAATGTTACCGGGTCGATAATCATACCCGAATCGGCACGCTTTACTTTGCGCACCATATCGGCCTGCTTATCAATGCTCATGTTCTTATGTATGATACCGATACCACCTTCGCGGGCAATGGCTATTGCCATGGCCGACTCAGTAACCGTGTCCATAGCTGCAGAAACCAAGGGCACATTAATTTCGAGATTGCGGGTTAGTTTGGTTCGGATGCTTACCTCACGCGGTAGAACCTCAGAATAGGCGGGCACGAGTAAAACGTCGTCAAATGTTATTCCCTCGTAGCCGAATTTGTTTTCGGGAGAATTTTTGCTTGCCATGCGCAAACCTAAGTGAAAATGGTAGAAATACAAACTCCCCGGGCCGGGCGTAACCAGGTTTGCGGGCCATTCCTCCCGGTTATGCGCCAGCTGCAAACCCCACAACAATTAAGCAAATGGCTATTTTCGCCAAAAATTAAAGCAAAGTGAAAAAAGTATTGCGTGTACTGCTGGTGGTAGTTTTAGTAATCATTCTTACCCCAATTGCTATTGTATTTTTAAGGCCCAGCCTGATTGTAAGCAAGGATGTTGTTAAGAAGGATTTTACGCAGGCTAACTCGCACTTCTATACCTGGCGGGGGGCCGATATTCATTATGTTGACGAAGGCCAGGGACCAACCATTTTAATGATACATGGTTTTGGCGGGCACCACCGCAACTTTCAGAAACTGGCTGATGAATTAAAGGGAGAATATCGCGTAGTGCGTGTTGACTTACCCGGCTTTGGTTTATCAGATTGCCCAACTCCACAGGACCCCACCCATCCCCATTTTGCACAGATGTACCGCGATTTTATGCATGATTTTATTGATACCGTGCACTTAGACTCAGTTTATGTTATTGGCAATAGCATGGGTGGCATGGTAGCATGGAATATGGCAGCCCTTCGCCCCGATAAGGTTAAGAAACTGGTATTGTTGGCCAGTGCCGGTTACGATTTGGAGAAAGTGGCTAAAGGCCTAACCATTATCAAATACAGTTGGATTGGAACCGTGTTTGAAAAAGGGATGCCCCATTTTATGAGCGAAAGCGGCGCACGCCGCTGCTATGCTGATGAAAGCAAACTGGATATGGCAGAAGTAGAGCGCAACAACGAGATAAGTAACCGCGAAGGAAATCTATTACATATGCTTGCCATGGCAAGAGATACAGACTTCCCTGATACGGCGGTAATAAAGCAGGTGCAGTGCCCTACGCTTATTATTTGGGGAAAGGAAGACAAGATAGTACCGGTAGAACACGCAGCCCGTTTTAAGCGCGATATACCTAACAGCAAAGTAATTTACTACAGCCCTTGTGGCCACGTGCCCATGATTGAGCGCACTGAAGATGTTAAGCGCGACTTTCTGGAGTTTATAAAGGAGTAAGCACTACTTCACCAGCAGCACCATTCCTTTGCGTTCCACTTTAACGCCGTCTTCGGCATAAAACTGGATTAGGTAAGCATAACCGCCGGCCATTGCTTCTTTACCGTGGTCGGTACCATCCCAACCTATTGAAGGGTCATTGCTGGTAAATACCTCACCACCCCAGCGGTTAAAGATGGTCATAATATAACCGGTAGGGTTACCGTAAATAATAGTTGGCTTAAATACGGTGTTTACACCACCCGGCGCAAATGCATTAGGGATATAAATAATGGGGCGGTGAATGATGCACTGCTCATTACTGTTACTGGTTAAAGTATCATGGTAACCATTAGGCAGGTCAAGGTCGTAAACCGATTCGATATAATAGCAGAATATACCCTTCTCGTCAACAAACTGCTGTAGTGAGTCGGAATATTCATTAACGCCGGGCGCAAAGGTTTTTACCAATTGATAGCCGGGACCATAATTTCTATAAAGGTTTTGCCTTAAAACAGTAGCGTGCTGTAATTCAAAATCATTCCATGTTAAGTGCGCTACATAGTAGTCAAACAATTCCCCTTTAAGGTTTATTGTTTTTACATAAGGAGATGAATACTTGTTTTGGCAGCTATCAAAGACAGTTACCGTGTAGTAATAGGGGTTGTCCTGCGGGCGAACGTTTGTACTATCCTCATAGGTATCAAACGGATTAAAATTAATTGCCGGCCATTGGTCAATATCCGCGAAAGAAGAATTATTGGTACTGCGCTCAATTTTAAAAAAAGTCAACTCTGCAGTAGTATCAATATTCCAGGTAACGTAATTGTGGTTATCTAAACCTACCGTAGCGTTGGTAATAAAAATAAAAGAAGGGGCTTTAATGATAGAAGCCCGCAAACAAACCATATTGCTGTTAGAAACGATATTACTATCTGCTGCGCTACGCGCTCTTATAACAATGCACAAAGAATCTCCATCATTAAAGTTGCTGTAGGCGTAATTATCAAGGCTGCTATCTACACTGCCTACCAAATTAAATGGGCCACCATTAATACTCGCCCAAACCTGGTAATCCATCACTCCCTGTGGCCAGTGGATGTATTTGTTCCAGTTAAGGTTAACCTGGTTTTGGCAGGCACCCGTTGCCGCCTGAAGAAATAGCGTATTGTGATACAGATTGCTGTATGAGCCAAATTGCTGGCAGCTATCAAAGGCAGCAATAGTATAGTTTAAAACCTGCACAGTAGGGTCCCGCACAACATCGGTATAGGTAGTACTAAACTGCCCGTAAACTGTATCAATTGGTACTGCATTACCACTACCAACAAGGTAGTTGTAAATAACATAGCCCTGTGTTTGATTAGAGGTGCTGGGTAACCAGTTAAAAATAACATCGCCGTTAGCTGTTACGGTAACATTTACAATTTCGGGGACAGCAGGCGGGTCGGAATCTACCGTATCAGATTGCAGCACAGTTGAGCCGGGGCAGTTAAAATCAGATTCCATGTAAAACCACCAATCCGGCGATATGGTCAGGTAGTTAAACAGGGTGTCTACATCAGCTGCCTGGTTGGTAACCGCAATAGGGTTAAACGGCCCATTGGGCCCTGTAGAGGAAGCGTAGATAGTATATTGCACAAAAGGCCCGCAGTTATTAGCCGGGTTGCTCCAGCTAATGATAATGTTATCGTTGCTCTTTATTACGCACTGTATCTCAGGCGGGTAAATAAACTGTGCTGCTGCACAAAGGCAAAACACTAAACTAAGGGCTAAGGCTGAAAGTTTCTTCTTCATTAAAACGGCTGCAAATTAAATGATTCACAGCAAATGGCTGTGGTTGCATACACAAGCAGCGCAGAAGATGTTATTTTATTGTGTAACAGGCCATTCAATCAATAAGTTTTAAGCGTATAGCCATGGCTACTGCACCAACAGCGTTGGGGGCCTTTAGTTTCCGCATTATACTCTTGCGGTGGGTTTCTATGGTTAGTGCTGATAATTTAATGACACTGGCTATTTGCACTGTAGAAAGCCCTTCAGACATATGAACCAGTACCTGTTTCTCCCGTTTTGTAAGATTGCCCGATAAGGGTGATGGTTTTGTAAAAGTTTTCATAGGTATGGCTTATTACACAAAGTTGTGGCCCCGCAGCAAGCCGAACAATCCCATTAATCGGGTAATTCTACAACCTGCAGGTTTTGCGCAATCTCCAAAAAGCCGTTTTGCAAGGCCAATCTTACCGCATGGGGCATATTACGCGCCCCAAGCTTTTCAATTAAGTGCTTGCGGTGGGTTTCAACAGTGTAAAGACTAATAAAAAGGTGAAAGCCAATTTCCTTAGCACTGTAGCCTTGGCTAAACATTTCCATTATCTGCCTTTCGCGGCGGGTTAAATTCAAGGTTTTGGTTACCATCGGTTATAGGTTTTGTAACACAATGGTAGAACCCGGGCTGCCCCGGGACAAACCACGAAACGCCCTTAAATTTGGTTTCTGAATACCCGAAAAAGGGTAGCTGAATACCTTAAAACCCTTGCTGGTCAAGGGTTTTAGTTACCCGGAAGCAGGTAGAAAAATCAGGCAAAAAAAGGCCGAAAAACTGTCTTACTCCCCTATTCAGCCTTGTGCTGCATCTCTTTGTATTGATTAAACTTTGCCAGGTCCGAGGGTTTTACATCCATTATAGACATATCGATATTGACCCCGCCCCTGTTGTTAGCGTCGGCACCTACAACGGTGTTCAGCTTAAAAGTTATTTTCCTGCCATCATAAAACAAATAGGTGCCTTGCCCGCTTAAAAGGGTAGAACTACCAAGCCGGGTGCCATCCTGATAATAGAAAACAAAGCGGGCGGCAGTGTTATTGTTACTCAACCCTTCGAGGCCCACTTTAAAATCTGCAACGTCAACCAAAGCCTGTTCCCGTAAAACATAGGCCTTAAGCTTAGGGAAAGGAACCAGCATTGAAGTATCAGCATAAAAAGGTGTTCCATAGGTGCCGTTTTTATCGGCACAAACAAACGCTCCGTCAATGTCGTTGTATAAAACACGATAGGGTACCCGTATAAAGCCTTTGTTGCCCCACTGCGTTCCAAAATGGTTCTGAAACAAGAATGTCTGATCGCTGTCGCGGTACCCCACACACAGGCTGGTATGCCAACCGGTTGCCATTCGTCCTGGCACGCTGTCTAAAACGCCTCTAACACTTCCGGCCTGGGCCATATAATCTCTTCCTAAAGTTGAGGTGCGCTCCATTTGGACAACAATGGGCACCTGGTGCTGCAGAAAAAACTTAAAGCACTTTATCAATCTCTTAAATGATTTGGATTCATTTCCGTGAGTAATAATGCTGTAGGATGTAATAGTATCATTCATCCCCATTGCAACTACATCCATACGTGGAGCCTGCAAACAGGAAATCGGCGTTTGGTTAAGCGGAAAATCCCTCCATTTACAACAGCCAAAACTTTTAAGTATGTCCAAAGTACTCAAAAGATCAGTTCCACTGCGGCAATTAGCTCCGGGATCAACCCCCTTTAGGCAGCGGGTTAAATTAAAAAGGTATTGTGGGCTGTAAACGTTATCAGTATCCAACCCGGTGGGTGTTACTTGCGCATCGCGGTTGTAACGAAAGGACATATAACCATAACCTAAGGCCCATGAGTTACAAGAACCCTCGCTGCCCTGGTTAAGTACCGGCGGGCAAAAACCACTAAGGTCAACTTCCTTTAAATCTGTAATGCATAGCGCCTGTTCATTAACAAAGTTCAAGAGTACCGGTCCCCTGTAAGTGTTGTAATAAGTTTGCAGGGCAGTTTCAGCACAAGGCTGCGCAACTACGCATGCAGCCCACATTACAAAGGCAAAAGCAAGAAAGACTTTAAAATAAAAGCGCAACTTGAAAATTTGCATAAGGAAAGTTTAAATTCAAAAATTAGTTTAAGATTTCAAACAATTAACCGCATTAATATTATGCAGCAGGCTGATGAACTTTTTTTACTTATCCGCTCATTAACCGCCAGCGAAAAAAGATACTTTAAGCTACAGGCCAACAAATACGAAAGCGATAGCTACAAAAGCCAGTACGAAAAACTTTTTGATGCCCTTAACTATTGGCCCGCCGAAGAATATGATGAAGCGCTTTTTAAAAAGAGGAATAAAGGGAAAACATTTTTAAAAAACCTGGCATACGAAAAAGTTTATCTGCGCGACCTTATTTTAAAAGTAATGCGCAGTTACCATTCCGAAAAAAATGTAGAAATCAAGGTTCATGAACTGATACTTGACCTTACTTTTTTAACTGACAAAGGGCTGGGAGCGTTAGCATCTAAACTGCATAAGCAGGCCTCTGCGCTGGCCGTGTCGGCTGAATTGTTTCCTGAGCAACTAACGCTTAATCACCTGCAGTTAAGGTTTAAAACAAAAGGCCTGGTAAAAAATGCAGAAAATGCCAAAGCCTACGAGCAAAAGGAACGAACCCTTATAAGTAACATTAAACTTACGCGTATAGCCTTTCACCTGCTTACTCAGCTTTACGAGCTACAGGCATCCGGTAAATGGAAAGAACGAACAGAAGAAGTAGAAGCAATTTATAAGCGGGTTAACAAGCTGGAAACCCATACCGCTATCACTAACCGGGCCCGATTGGCCTTTCTAAACTGCAAGGCCCTCTACTTTTTCCGCAAAAAAAATTACGGAGAGTGTTATAAACTGTGCTCGCAGTTCATCAACGACATTGAAACGCGGGATGAAATGAAGTTTCTAAAAAGCCACAGTTATTATAACACCATAAGCAATTGCCTGTATGCCGCCATGATGCTGCAAAAGTTCGACGCCTTTCCGGAACTATTTGCGCGCCTGGAAGGCATTGAAGCGCATTCGGAATATGAGAATTTTGAAATATTCCGCACGCTCTGCAATTACAAAATGGTGTTTGCATTCAACACCTCAGATTTCAGCAATACCGAAGCCCTGGAAAAACAAACCCTGCTTGGCTTAAAAAAATTCAACCACCTGCTAACCGTAGCAGAAAGAACAACGAATTACTTTAACCTGGCGCTCCTGTATTTTCTTCAACGAAATTTCGACCGCTCTTTACATTTCACCTCACCTCTTTTTGCATCAGATGATGGTAAGCAGACCAACCTGGTAATAATCGGGCGCTTTATTGAATGGATTTGCCTTTTTGAAACGGGGCAAATAGATGTACTGGAAAACAAACTGCGCAACTTAAATCGCCTGATTAAAGAGTACGGGGAAAGCACCCTATTAAAAAACAGCGCCGAAATACTGAAGTTAAAGCTGAAAACTATCGGAATGAAAAAGCAGCACATAAAATTTCCGGAGCTGGCTGAAGACAACAACACAGCCCCGGAAATTGAACAGCTTAAAGGAATTATTACTTATTGGCTGGAAGGACGATAAAAACAGAATCTAAACCGCCGCCATCTGATACTTCCTGCCAAACCGCTGCACCATAAACAAGTGTAGCATTATCGCCACCGGCAGGGTCGCATTTCTGGCCGAAATAATTGCTTGGCACGCCATAACCGGTCCAGTGATAGCCAACTCTGCTATACTGATCTTTGCCTGTTACTACCTGTCCACGGGCATCCTCCCCAAATTTCTCTTTATTGCAATAGAGGGACTTCCTGGTAAGAAGTAAGGAAACCACTTCTTCCTGTTTTCCCTTGTCATCATCAGCTAGCTTAACTGCTGAGGAATCAGCAGCAGCCTGCGCATCAGGACAAGGCGGGCAGTTTTGGTTACACGAAAACAAAAAGGCCATAAATACAGCCGAAGAGAGAAAGAGAACAATTTTCTTGTGCATAAAAGTGGGTTTAATGTTTAGGAACAAAATTGCTTTTAGTGAATATAAAAGCATATACCTGAAAGCAGGTATTTTATATCCCTAAAACATCAACACCGGGTATGGATAGAAGGCCGTTTAGTATGGCCAGACGTACAGCATGGGTTACATTGCGGGCTCCTAATTTGCCTATTATGCGTTTTCGGTGGGTGTCGGCGGTATTGTAACTAATAGACAATGATTCGCCAATCTCTTTAACTGTTAAGCCGCAGCTTAGCAGTTCCATTATCTGCACTTCACGTGGAGATAGCATAGTACAATGGCAGGTCTGTTCCATAGTGGGGTGGTTTATAGTTCAAAAAAACAAGACACGTAAGCCCTTTTTTTAAAAGGGAACAATTCGTTCAAAAAACCTCACCTGTTGACCGTTTGGGTAGTAAGCGGCGTAAAATATATATCGAGTTACTTTATTCTAAAAAAAGCGCCATATCTCCGTTTTTGGCGCTGATTCCCCCTAAGTGAACTATGGACAAGCCGGCAAGCAAGCGGAGGCCAGACTTGTTAATCTTAAATGTCTTTTATATGTAAATCCATCCTTTTTTAGTGCCCTCGCTAACAGCATCGGTCATTGTGCGCGTGCTGGTTTTTTCAAGTATGTTCTGCCTGTACTTTTCAATAGTACATTCATCGGCACCCAGTTTTGCGCACAATTGTTTAACGTTATAACCCGAAGCTGTCAACTTCAAAACTTCCATTTCCATTTTATTAAGGCTATTGGTATCCGTCATTTCTTCATCATTTTTATCAGCACCATGAAACACCATATCATCCAAATTTTATCTCCTGCCATCCTCATCAAAAACCTTCATTCTTAGATAGCTGGAGCTTCGCTTAGCGTTTGGCTCTCTTTTGTCCAGTTCAGCAGTCCTTTTACCGCGGCAAGCTTTACAGCATGTATCATGTTACGGGCGCCTAGCTTTTGCAGCATCTGAACCCGATAATTCTCAACGGCCAGGTGGCTAAGGGCCATTTTTTCACTAATTTCAAACAGCGTATTACCATTACTGAACATCTCCATAATTCTGAGCTCCTGCTCAGTAAGTTTCCGGTAGTCCATCATGTTTTTCATAACATTTGCGTTTTGATGAAACAAAGGTGCAGTTACCTAAAGACCCTTTCAAGCCAAAATGAGCACCAAAACTGCAAGTCTGAACCGCCCCAACCCTGTAAAACCCTTTACCAGCAAGGGTTTCAGCTCATTTGAACGCTGCGCTTTTACGCACAAAAAGGCCTTAAAAACCCGTTGTATCCGATGCACAGCCTTTTTTATGTAATATTGTATTACCCCCTAGAAATATGCAGGCGCAGGATGAGTTATACCTTTTGATTAAATCGCTGACTTCCAGCGAAAAGCGATACTTTAAAGTTTACGCAAACAGGCACGTTTTAGGCCACAAAAACAACTATGAAAAGCTGTTTGATGTTATTGACAGCTGGCCTGATACCAAGGAATACGACGAAGAGGAACTAAAAGAAATCCTGCGCAAAAAAAGGTTGGGCAAATTTCTCTCAAGCGATAAGGTGAAGCTCATTGGCCTGATAACCGAATCAATGCGGGCTTACCGCAGTGGTAGCAGTATTGAGCAAAGCATAACAGACTTGTTAGCAGATGAAGCCTTTTATAAAACCAAACGCCTGAACAGGCTACGGTTAAAAGCAATTCAAAAAGCCAAAGAACTGGCCTGGAAGTACGAGCTGTATCCTATTCTGATAACCGTTTTACAGCGGGAAGCTGTAGCCGCTATAGAATGGCAACAGGAACATCTTGGAAGAACCTATACAGCTATTGAAAAAGAAACCGGAGAAGCTTTTGAGGTATTGCATTTATCGGTTGATTTAAGAAGGATGTACGAAAAGGTTTTTACCCATGCCCGCACATCACTCAATGGTTCAGAAAAAGCAATGCAGCTTGCCGGTGAAACACTTGGCAGCAGTCTTATAACTGAATACAAAGCCGGCCGTTCGTTTACCTGTGATAAGCTTTACTACCAAACCCAGGCGCTATGTTACCGCCTGCTTTTTCAGTTTAAAGAGTATAGCGAGTTTCAGCAAAAGGTGGTGGACCTGTACGAAGAGTATCCCCACTTTGTAGACTACGACCGAACCTCCTACAAAATCGCTCTCTACAATTTAATGAATGCTCTTATTAAAAATGAGCAGCAGGATGCCTTTAAAAAGTATTTGGAAAAAGCTAAAAACTTAAAAGCGGCTGATGCGGATGAGGAGGGCGAAGACTGGCAAAACATAGTGCATCTTGAGTTGATGTATTTTATGAATACCGGAAACTTTGAAGTCGGAGCTAAGTTGAAAGACGAGATTGAAAGAGGGCTGGCTCTGTATTCAAACAAGGTGAACGTTGCGCGAAAACTTGTATTGTGGCGGAATCTTGAAGCTTGTTTTCTGTTTACAGACAACTATGAAGAAGCTCTACTTTATAACAATAAAATATTAAACGATAAATCGGAAGCGCGAAAAGATATAAAAGACGAGTGCCGTTTTATAGAAATAATAATTCACTATTCCCTGCAGAATTTTCAGTTGGTTGAAAACGTAACACGAAACTTTGAAAGGCAATTGAAAAACAATCGAGACCTCGACGAACAGGAAGTTTTCTTTTTTAAGTCTTTCAAACAATTGTTGAAATACGCCGGTCAAAAAATACCATCACCTGTAATTCAGGAAATTCTAACACGATGGGAAGAAATCAGCACGACTAACAATAAGGCCGCCTTAGAGTCTTTTGTCCATTGGTTAAGTTCAAGACTTGCATCCGCTGCCTAATATACCGGGCTAAGCAAGCAATGGACAGATCCTTTTGCAGCCCTTACTGAATCGGTGAAGTTAAAATCCTCTATCCAGTATATCTGAGCGCCTTTGCCCAGTCGGTTTAAGATTCTGCGCTCTATTTCCTTTTCACAATTAAGTGCCATGTTATTGAAGTTGGCATCACCGGCAACCCTATACCGTGGCATATGCAAAATCACTTTCCCTTCACGATAATCTACGATGCAATTCGTGCACGAATAAAAAGCGGCATCATCCCATAATACCGGAATCTTAATCGCCTCAAATTTTCTGCCCACATCTTTCATCTGTTGGGTAAGATTGTCAGCCGTTTGGTTAAGTAGAGGTACCTGCAACTGCGTAATCGGTTCACCAAGCGCTTCGCGAGTGCCGCAATAAAACATTGGATCAAGTTCCGCGTACAAATAAATATCCGTATTGTCCACTGTCTGCAAAGGACACATAAAATCGTCCAAATGTCCGGCAAAAGGGAAATAGTTAATCACTCCCTGGTAATCGATAGGTCCACCCGGCTGCACCCATATAACTTCCGGAGATGAATGGTTGCCGCTAAGCGCGGTTATCTCCTGCTCTAACTCCTTCATCTTAACTGTGTCAGGTTCGCTCAGGGTGCCAGGTTGCATAAATTCTGAAACACCAACTAATACATAGTTGTCGCCTGTCCAGAAACCGCCGTTTACAAGACAGGAATCCCCGTCAACTATTTCAAACTTACTTTCCCCTACAACAGCAGAGCCCCGTAAAGGCGAGCGCTTATTTACATTAATGCCTACTTTATCACCAACACTAAAAAATGTATCGCGAATAAATGGGATGCCCCCCCCGGCTTTGAAATCACCGGCTGGTGGGGTAAAATATATAGGATTAACGTTACTTGCATGATGCTGCAAAACGCTCATCAAATAAGTGCTAAGAACATTCTGATGTAAAGAATAATCTGTTTCCCTCTCTTTGAAAAAAAGCCGTAAAGCTTCAGTTCCATCCGCCATTAAAGGCAAAAAGGAACTAAAGCTTTCGCGTTTATCTACGATATACTTTAAAACTGAGGGGTAAAGATGAACCGCACTAAAGAAAAGAATGTAAAACTCTTTATCCGCAAAATGGCGGATGAAAGGAAGTTGCAGCCTTACATCTCCGCCATTTAACTGGCTGGCTATAAGCGAACTTATTGGCCTGCCTACAGCAGCATTTAATTTTAGAGGGCGCTTGCCCACGTTTAACAGTTGTTACAATAGCAGAAAGATTGCTTAGGCAAATAAGCGCAGTTGGATTCTGTACTTGGACTAGGCTTGGTTATTTTAATGCTCATCGTGTTTCGGTAATCGGCTGTGTTGCCTGTTCCCCAATTATACAGGGCGTACTTTACACAAATTACAAATTCAATATCCAGTAGATTAAACTTAACCGTATCAGGGCTGGCAGGTGTGCCATAACGTATATCATCCATTGTTACAACAATAGGCACGCCGTCACTATTACCCCCGTTCATCTGAACAGTTTCTTCACCACTTAAGGCCGCAACTTTGCGCACATCACTTGCTGTTGGCGTGTGGTCGGATGTGCCGGTTTCATAATACACATCATAGCCGTTACCCGAAGGAACCACATACACATTAAAACATTCGTTAGTATCCTGCGAAATAGTTGCCCGCGCCTCTTCATTAATGAACAACTGTAGTTGATCGCCCTTTGAAGCAATCCAGGTTTTTTCCATTCCGCTAATAAATTCAGATGAGTAGCTCATATTCTATCAATTTTGGTTCAGTAATATATATACTACTAACACATTGAAAATGTTTCAGTCTATTAAAATATATTACATGTATTATGAACCCAAACTAATAACCTTTTTACCCGACAGTAACTTTATACATTTTTTCGAAGTCGTAATATTTTTGCGCCAGGGCAATTAACTCTTCTGAAGTTACCGAACGTATGGTTTGAAGCAGTTGCTTGATATAGGAGGAGTCCTGGTTATAGATAATCAGGCCTTTCAATGTTTCAGAATACTTGAGCGGGCCATCCACACTACGTAAAATTTTACCGCACATGTAGTTCTTTACAATTTGCAGTTCGTCATCCGGAATAAGTTCCGTGCGTAATAAATTTATTTCCTTCTCAATTTCCTTAAGTGTGGATTGGCGGACATCTTTACCCACCTCAGCAGCAATTTCAATAAAGCCGTGATGCGGATAAGAAACAAACGAAGAGTAGATACCATAGGTATAGCCCTTCTCCTCCCTTATATTACTCATTAAACGGGAGCCAAAGTAACCGCCGAAAACGGTATTAAGCACTGATAACTTTTGAAAATCGGGATGATGCTTATTGATACTGAGATTACCGCAGATAACAGCACTTTGCACCGAATCGGCCCTCTCGGTATGTAACACTCTCTCCCCGGCAGATGTGATAGGATAAGAGATAGAATCTGAAGACTTTGCCCCTAACCAGGCTTTACTACCGAAACACTTGTTAAGTTCAGCAAACAGCGCGTCATCAAACTTGCCTGAAACGATAAGCACCAGATTGGAAGCATTATAATGCTGCTTATAAAAGTCCTTTAGGTCGCCGGTATTAAAAGCATCAAAATCTTTAGGCTCCGTTACCCGGCCATATGGATGCACAGAGCCAAACAGAGCATGTACAAATGCACGATTAGCCAAAAAGTCATTCTTCTCCATTTCAACCGCCAGCCGTTGTTTTCTGTTATTGGTTACAATACCCAACTCCTTCTCCGGAAAATCAGCCTGTGTAAAAATTTCAGCCAATAAAGGCAAAACCTTACCTGCATTACGGCTGAGTGAGTACATCACCACTCCACCTGTTTCAAAACCGGCGCCGTAGTTAAGATTAGTGCCATAGTAGTCAAAAACATCAGCTATTTGCTTGGCGGTTTTTCCTGCAGCACCCTCGCGCAGCATACGGTTGGTAAAGTCGGCTACAAGATTTTTGCCCTCATACCATTTACCTGCCTTAAACAGAAGTTCAATTTTAATCACATCCTGTTCCCCGGCATTAATAAGGTAAACAGGCACACCATTATCAAGGTGCCGTAATTCAACGCCGGGCAAGTGAACTTCAGAAATGGTATTAATAGGTGGTTCAATAGCTCTATTCATAATTGCACAATTAGGCCAGTGGCCAATTAAATTCATTTAGTTTTTACTGAAATAGCGGATAGTGTTACTATTCTCATCTCGGAAAATAGCGGCAGCCGCTTGCTGCATTTGCTCAGGCGTAACGTTTAAATAGCGTTCCACTTCACGGTTTACTCCGGCGGCATCGCCCAGCATTTCAAAGTAAGCCAGGTTCATTGCCCTGTTCAGTATATTAGTTTCTCCAAACAACAAATACGACTCAATTTTATTCTTTACCTTCTCTAACTCCTCGCTGCTTACTTTTTCTTCAACCATTTTTTGAAGAACCTCTTTAACCGCCTTATCTGCATCATCCATACTTACACCGGGGTTCAGTTTACCGTCAACCATAAACAGGCCTGCATCAACTGTTTCGGTTGAATAAGCGCTTATACTGCTGAACAGCTTCTTTTCTTTCACCAGTTCATGATACAATCTCGACGAATCGCCGGTACTCAATATATCGCGGATTAAATCGGCAGCGTAGTAGTTCGGGTCGGTACGATCGCTCATTTTATACGCCTTATACAAGGCATTTACCGGCACCTTGGCGTGAACATCAAGCACGCGGGCCTCTTGCTGAACGGGCTCCTGAGGAATATTGCGTTCAAACCTGGGGCCTGCAGGTATTTCGCCAAACCACTTTTCGGCTAATTGAAAAACATCAGCAGCCTTTACATCACCGGCAACTACCAATACTGCATTGTTAGGGCGGTAGTATTTAAAAAAGAAATCCTTTGCACTTTGCATTTGCACACGCTCAATATGCGTAAGGTCTTTACCTATTACCGGCCATTGATAAGGGTGCACCTTATAAGCCAGTGATGTCATTTTATGCCATACATCGCCATAAGGTTGGTTTATGTAGTGCTCTTTAAACTCCTCCATTACCACATTCTTCTGCGTATTCAGGCTGTCATCTTCAAAGGCTAAGGACATCATCCTGTCGCTTTCAAGCCAAAAAGCTGTTTCCAGGTTGGCAGCGGGCAGAATATCGTAGTAGTTGGTGATATCGCTGGAAGTGAATGCATTGTTCTCGCCACCCGCGTTTTGAAGGGGGGTATCAAACTCCGGTATGTTTACGGAACCTTCAAACATAAAATGCTCGAAGAGGTGGGCAAAACCGGTTTGCTCCGGCGATTCGTCGCGCGAACCTACTTTGTATAGAATATTAACGGCTGCCATTGATGTAGTATGGTCTTCGTGCACAATCACCTTTAAGCCGTTAGCAAGTGTATGTTGTTCAAATTTTATCATCGCTGTTTAAATAATTGCAGATGGCAAATGTATCTTTTTCGTGCCCACTACCAACCGTAGCAGTGAAAGGAAGAGTACGAGCAATGTATTGACGATAAAAGCTAGCTGCGCATTGTGTAAAAATGAATAAGCCGGAGCTTTTTTTCAGGAGCATTGACTTTCTGCACAAATAAATATCTGAAAGCCAAATATTTAAAAACCGATGGTAGCTGCGTCCATTGTTTCAATCCTTAAAAAGCCAAAATCAGCTTATTCTATGACGGGATGTCGTTTAAAAATGGTGCCTTCGTTAAAAAGCTTTCGGTAGGTAACATGCCGTTTAACAATTTTGCCACCCAAGGCCTCGCAGGTACGGGTCATTGGTATGTTAAAGTCGCCCACCCAGGTTAATTCTATTTCATCCCACCGTTTTTTGCTGCGCACCACCTTATCGGCTGCCAATACCAAGGAAGCCTCCACTCCTTTTTTCTGAAACTCAGGCACTACGCCAAACACTATTCCGAAAATTTTTCGGTTACCGGTATCAAAGGTCTTTAACCAAAGAAACTTGAGCATCCCCCATAAATTCAAGTTGCCGTTTACGTGCCTGAACCAGCCATTCAATTCTGGCAGCATAATAAAAATTGCAATGGGCTCATTCTTGTAATAAGCAAACCAAGCCAGGTAATCAATCATTACAGGCTTAAAGGATTTGAACATAGCTATGGCCTGGGCGCTGCTCATCTCCTTGAAATTTGGCAAAAACTTCCAGGTACGGTTGTATACACCGCGGAAGTCCTCAGCATACTTTTTCCAATCCCTTTTAGTAGCATGTTGATAGGTGTAATCGCCGCTTTTGTTTAACCGCTCTACAATAGCCCGGTAACGTTCCGGCCGCTGGTCATGCACATTTAAGGAATAGCTGTATTGCTGAAAATAATCCTGAAAGCCATAGGCTTCAAACAAAGCCTTATAATATGGCGGATTATAATTCATTTGGTAAGTGGGCGAAGTAAAACCTCCAATCAGCAGCCCCCACCATGCATTACGTTCGCCAAAATTTATAGGGCCATCCATTGCCTGCATGCCGCGTTGCGCCAGCCAGTTTTTGGCGGCTCCAAATAATGTAAACGCGGCTTCCTGGTCGTTAACACATTCAAAGAAACCGCAACCGCCTGTGGGCTGTTCTTCGTTATAAGCGGTATTGTTGTTTATGAAGGCGGCAATGCGCCCTACCACTATTTGATTTTCGTCTTGCAATATCCAGCGCACACATTCGCCATGCTTGAAAAAGTTATTCTTCTCCGGGTTAAATACCTTTTCAATATCCTGCTTTAAGGGAGGTATCCAGTTGCTATCATTATTATAGATAGTAAAAGGAAGCTGAAGGAAGTCGCGTTTGTGTTGCGGTGAAGTTACTTCAGTAAGAAAAAACATCGGGCACTACTTTCTGTTACGGGCAGCCTCGTATAAAATTATACCGGCGCTTACACTCACGTTAAGACTTTCTATAGTACCGCTCATAGGTATACTTATTTTATCATCACAAATTTTCAGCAACTCTGCCGAAATACCATAACCCTCGCTACCCAATACAATGGCAACAGGCACATTCCAATCTACCTGCGAAACAGCCTGCCCTTTCATATCGGCGCCATAAACTTTAACGCCACTTGCTTTTAAAAACTTAAGGGCGGTAAACAGGCTTTTTTCGCGGCACACAAAAATTTTGTTCAGGGCTCCGGCGCTGGCTTTCATGGCCTCCGCATTTATCTGGGCTGCTCCCTGTGCCGGTATAACTACCGCATCTGCACCCAAACATTCTGCGCTACGGGCTATAGCGCCAAAGTTTCCTACATCTGTAACGCCATCCAACACAACAAACAACGGATTCTTACCCCTGGATAAGGCATTATTCATAACATCATCAAGGCTGTAGTAATCAACCATGGAAAGAAAACCGAGAACTCCCTGGTGGTTAGCCTCCTTATATTTCGAATACTTGCGAGCTACGCTTTCCAGTTTTTCCTTAGGAACGCTTTGTACCGGCGTTTCCGTTTGGCGCGCCAAATTCTGGATTGTTTTTATCTCATCGCCGGTAGCGCCTTTTAACATTAATATTTTGTCGAATCGTTTACCGGCAGTTATTGCCTCTATAACAGGCTTACGCCCGAATATGCAGAAATGTTGAGTAGCCATATTGTAAGCTCAAAAATAAAAAAGGCCATCGCAAACGCGATAGCCTTTTTATCTTGCCAGACGGTAAAATCAATTACTTGATTTCAACTTCAGCACCTGCTTCTTCCAGTTTCTTCTTCAGGTCTTCAGCAGAAGCTTTGTCTAATTTTTCTTTAACTGGTTTTGGAGCGCCGTCAACCAGGTCTTTTGCTTCTTTCAAGCCAAGGCCTGTAACGTCTTTCACCACTTTAACTACGTTCAACTTCTGAGCGCCTGCGCTTTTCAGAATTACGTCGAACTCAGTTTTTTCAGCAGCAGCACCTGCACCGCCGCCGGCTGGGGCAGCAGCTACAGCAACTGCAGCAGCAGCTGGTTCAATACCGTAGTCAGCTTTTAAAATGTTTGCTAATTCCTGAACGTCTTTTACAGTCAGGTTAACCAGTTGGTCAGCTAGGGCTTTTAAATCTGCCATGTTATTTCGTTTTTTTTTGTTATACCATGTGGCCTTTACCTTTCCGGCTGCCTGGGCTCACAACCCCGGTGCTCTGGTTCAGCAAGAACCTGTTTTCCCGCCTTGCATAAGACAAATTGGAAGCTGCCTTAGAATTTGGGACGGCAAATATAGGATTCTATACTAAAAATAAAAACCTAAGCCAAAGGAAAATTAAGCCGCCTAACTGCCTGATATCCAAATAATAACCTGTGTATGGCCCAAATTGGGGCCGGCGGGCTATTCCTCGGGGCTATATTCTCCCGTTTTCATATAACAAAAATAGCAGAACTAAGCTCATAAATTCACTATCTTGCGATATGAGTCAGGAGGCCGAAACCGACGGCAATTTTGAACTGCTTAATGCGTTACGCAATGTAGTGCTTGTTATTGACGCCAATGGCGGGGTAATATTCTTGAATTCGGCCGCGAAAAAAGTGCTGGCAACAGAGGGCAAATTGCCTGTTTCTGTATTTGATATTATCCAGGACCACCGCCTTTCAGAAAGCCTTCGGGACCATATTCAAACCACGCAAAAAGAGGAGTACATGTTCTCAGCCCTGGTAAGGGGGCATGTTCTTCACTTTCATGTAACACGCCAGGGCGCGTTTTTCGTTTGCAACGGCCAAAGCGAGGCTGAAATAGAGGCCATGTATCAGCTACAGGTTTCCTCGCGCATTAAAATGATGGAGATAAAAAGCAGGCTTTTATCCATTTGCATGTTGGATAAAACAGACTTTAATGCGGCCCTCTTCGTAATCCTGCAATCCGCCGCTGAAATTTTAAACTGCGAGCGCTTAAGCTTTTGGCTGGTAAACGAACAGCAGGATTGCATACGATGCTATAAACTATACCTGAAAAGCGCCGGAAAGTACGCGGATGACAAGGGGATTATTGAACTGCATAAAAATGAGGCCGAAGCCTATTTCGAATACATTAATAAGGAATATGCATTTGTATTAGCCGACGATATTGCTACCCACCCTGCTACCAGAAACTTTTACGAAAGCTATTCTAAACCCCAAAATCTCAAGTCTTTATTGGATGTGCCGGTTTGGCATAATGGCCGGCTTTACGGAATAATTTGTGCTGAACAGGTGGGCCTTAAAATGCGCTGGCAATTGGAGGATGTGCAGTTTATGCTCTCCCTTTCCGATAGTGTATCGTTATGCCTGCAAACGCGCGAAAGGTTGGAAACCGAAAAGCAACTGCGCGATGCTAATAGCAAACTTACCCGCAGTAATAACGAATTAGAACATTTTGCTACGGTGGCTTCGCATGACATGAAATCGCCGCTGCGCACCATTGTTAACTTTCTATCTCTCCTGAAAAAGAATCATAGTGCCGGCTTGCCTGATTCCGCGATGGAGTATATTGACTATTCCATACAAAATGCTTCGCACCTAACTCAATTAATTAATGGCCTTTTAGCATACGCTAAGGTGGACCAGCAACTTGTTGCCCCTGAACAGGTAGATATGAACGACCTGGTAAATCAGATATGCCGCGACCAGGGTTCGTTTATCAAAGACAGGAAAGGCAAAGTGGATGTTAAAAACCCCTTGCCTGTGTTAAACGTGCCGCGCACTTTACTTTATCAAATGTTTGCCAACATTATTCATAATGCCATTAAATACACCCATACTAACAACCCTCCGCATCTGGAAATAAGCTCACAAGCCAATGGCGAATTTCTGTATGTAATATTTGCTGATAATGGAATAGGAATTGATGACCAATACGCCGAAAAGATATTCTCACTTTTCGGCCGGGCCCATTCCCTGGAGGAGTTTGATGGCACGGGCATTGGCCTGGCAACCTGCAAAAAAATTGCTGAACTGCTTGGTGGTAAAATCACTTATCAGCGCCGTAAGGAACCCACCGGAAGTATTTTTAAAGTTTGGCTTCCTTTAAAATACACGCTCACCTAACGTCTTTAGGCAAAAAAAGGCGGACCAAAGCCCGCCGGAAGATTAAGTTCAATTTAGCGGGTTACGATAATACCCCCCTGCTGATTACAATGCGCTGCACCTCGCTGGTACCTTCGTATATCTGGGTAATTTTAGCATCGCGCATAAGGCGCTCTACGTGGTATTCCTTTACAAAGCCGTAACCACCATGCACCTGCACGGCTTCAGTAGCTACTTTCATTGCAGTTTCGCTGGCAAAAACTTTTGCCATAGCGCTGGCCTGGTCGTAATTACCATGCGCATCTTTTATACGGGCAGCCTTATAAACCAATAAACGAGCGGCCTCAATTTCGGTAGCCATATCTGCCAGTTTAAAGGCAATGGCCTGGTGGTTTATTATCTCCTTGCCAAATGCTTTACGTTGCTTGCTGTATTCAGCCGCCAACTCGTAAGCACCTGCTGCTATGCCAAGGGCCTGCGCAGCTATGCCTATACGGCCGCCGCTTAAGGTTTTCATGGCAAACTTAAAACCGAAGCCATCCTCGCCTATGCGGTTGGCTTTAGGCACCTTAACATCATTAAATAACAGGGTATGTGTATCGCTGGCGCGTATGCCCAATTTATCTTCCTTCTTGGCTACTACAAATCCTTCCATGCCTTTTTCCACTATCAGCACGTTAATGCCGCGGTGACCTTTTTCCGGGTTGGTTTGGGCTATTACCAGGTAAGTGCTGGCGCTACCGCCATTGGTAATCCAGTTTTTGGTGCCGTTAAGCAGGTAATAATCACCCATGTCAACAGCGGTAGTGCGCTGGCTGGTGGCATCGCTGCCGGCCTCAGGCTCGCTCAAACAAAATGCGCCTATTTTTTCGCCTTTAGCCAGTGGGGTAAGGTATTTTCTCTTCTGTTCTTCCGTTCCAAACTCCTCAAGCCCCCAGCAAACAAGGCTATTATTTACGCTCATAATTACCGAGCAGCTTGCATCCACTTTGCTTATCTCTTCCATAGCTATTACGTAGCTAAGGGTATCCATTCCGCCGCCCCCATATTCAGGGCTAACCATCATTCCTAAAAAGCCAAGTTCGCCCATGCGCTTTACCAGGTCTTTAGGGAAAGTCATATTCGTATCTCTCTCAATTACACCGGGCTTACATTCATTTTGGGCGAAATCGCGCGCCGCCTGACGTATCATCAAATGCTCTTCAGTTAAATCAAAATTCATGGATGGTGGTTTTAATTTTGCAGCAGCGAATATAGAATAAATGGCTTGGGATGGTAAGTACTTTACCCCGTTAGCAATTAGGGCGCTTCCAACCGCCCGGCAAGCAACATTCTTACTTCGCCTTACTGCTTTTATCCCCTTGGTATGTAAGATAGATTGTAATAACCTTTCAATTAAGTTGGTAAGGCAGGCATCCCTTTTTTACTTTCATACGTCATACTACAAAAAAGCGGCAATCAGGGCTGGTTGATTAAGGGCAAAATATCTTTTCACAACCTCCGTTTATTGCCGCAGATTGAAGTTGGCAAATCAGTAAAAAAACTTATCTTAGAAATTAAACCTGTGAAGATGAAGTTTGTATTTCCTCTGTTTATTTCCTTTTTTATGGCAGCATCAGTACATGCATCGGTAGCTGACACCGCCTCCGCCATAAAAACGGAACACCAGGTTTTTTTAAATACCACCTTCTTCATCAAACAAATCCTGAGTTTTTCAAACGCCAATATTGCGGTAAGTCCTTATATAGTAGGCTACAAGTGTTTCCCCTCTAAACATCACGGCTTTCGCATTTCAGTTGGCGGCAGTTTTACAAACAAGAAGGAATATCCCGATTCTACTTTTGTAAGAATTCAGCGTTCGGGTTCAGCAGATTTCAGAGCAGGTTATGAATATCGTTATACATTCGGAAAATTCTGGACGTTCTTTTGCGGAGCCGATGTTGTGGGCAACTACTCTCCTTCCTTCCTACGCATTAATAACAGCAGTGATATTGTAACCACAAAAACAGAGGCCTGGTCGTTAGGCGCAGGCCCTGTTGTAGGCATTCAAATTAACGTGCATAAGCATATTTCCCTGTTTACTGAAACCGCCTTTTATTACAGTTACGGCAGGTCTAAAACGGAACTAACTTCTGTTGCCTTCCCCGAGTTAAATACAGGAAGCAGGCCCGGCGTTAATCAAACCGGACAATTCTTATTACCCACATCCATATACTTCGTTTTCAAATTTTAAAAACCACACTTATGAAACGATATTATTTTACCTTGCTTGCAGCCCCCGTAGCTGTTGCTTTAGTAGCCCTTAACGGTTGTATTAAAGAACCAAGCCTGGGCACTTCTGTTCCGCACTTGCCGGCACAGCTTTATAATTACGAAGCCACCCAAAACAACAACCTTAAATTCTCCTTAGGCGATAATACACCGGCAAGTAACCAGGTTACTAATGCGGGAGCCACCCTGGGCCGTGTGTTGTTTTACGATAAGCGCATGTCAGTAAACAACTCTATTGCCTGTGCCAGCTGCCACAAACAGAACATTGCTTTTGCTGATGATGTAGCTTTTAGCGAAGGCTTTGCCGGTAAAAAAACAAGCCGTAACTCAATGGCAATTATCAATACCTTCTGTAAGTCAAGTTTCTTTTGGGATGGCCGTGCTACTACAATGGAGCAACAAACGCTTATGCCGGTTAAAAACCACATTGAAATGGGACTGGAGAATTTTGATGTACTGCAAACAAAGTTGGCGCAAACTTCTTTCTATCCCGATCTGTTTCAGGCAGCATTTGGCAGTAAAGAAGTAACCAGCGAAAAAATAGCTTTAGCACTTGCCCAGTTTATGCGCAGCATTGTAAGCAACAAAAGCAAGTTTGATGTGGCAGGCTGGGGAGGTTTAAGTGAATCAGAAAATCGTGGCGCCAACATCTTCTTTACCACCGGCCATTGCAGCACCTGCCACCGTACTGATAATTTTGGTGGCGCGCCTATAACTACGCCTTACGGAGGACAAACCGATGCCCCTGTTAATTCATCTAACATTGGTTTGGATATGGAATATGCTGATGCAGGCATTGGCGCGCTTAGCAACAAGCCGGGGCAAAGCGGTTTATTCATCATTCCTTCATTACGTAATGTTGAGCTAACCGGCCCTTACATGCACGATGGCCGTTTTCAAACACTGGAAGAGGTTATTGAGCACTACAATAACGGAATACAACCCAACGTAAACCTGGATCCTGTGCTAATTTCAGGTGGCGATTCTACTTCAGTTGCGGTGCCGGTAGTGCCGGTGAAATTGAATCTGAGCGCTGCGGATAAGGCGGATTTAATCGCATTCCTGAAAACATTAACCGACCACTCCGTAACTACTAACCCTATGTATTCAGACCCTTTTAAATAAAGGCATGAATAAACAAAAGGTGGCCCTTATTGCCGTTGTGCTGGTTTGCGCAACATATCTTCTTTCATCTTGTAAACAAGGATGTACGGATAGTAAAGCATTTAATTATGCCCCCGGCGCACAACAGGATGACGGAAGCTGTATGTATTGCGACAGTGCCTTAGAAACTCTCTCTATAGGCCAAACCTATATTTATGATGGCGACGCCGGCAGCCCTTATCAATTTTCGTATGTTTTAGCTATAGAGGACCGTTATTCAAAAGCCAACTTTACGGGCAATGGTTGCAGGGCGCTTGGTATACAGGGCGATCAAAACTGTACGCAGGGCCGTAACTACGTTACGCTTCATAATCTGGTGTCAAGTAACATCCGTTTTAGTTGCGATTTAACGGTAAGTGTTTCAAGCTCGTTCGGGTTTACATCAACTAATAATTATCCAATAAGCACTGTAATAATACCGGCGGGGGATTCGCTGGCACTGGGGAACGTGGGGGCTAACTGCCTGGATCAGGGTACGTTCTTCTCTGTTTCAATTACAAGTACAAACTATTCACTTCAATATCAGTAGCAGTTCCTAAATGTGTAGAAAGGCCACATATGTTGTAGTTATCTCTCTGATTCTCCTGCTTGCGCTAAATGCATGCAAAAGAGGATGCACGGATAGTAAAGCCCTTAACCCCACGGCAGGCGCTAAGGCGGATGATGGCACTTGTATGTACTGCGATAGTCAACAGGTTAAAAAATTCTTCAACTTTACTTCTATATGGGACGGGCAGCCCGGCAGTCCTTACTTCCAATCTACCGTACTGCAGGTAACGGTTAATCTAATACAGCCCGAGTACAACGGCAATGGTTGTGCAGCCTATGGGCTGGTAGATAATAACGCTACGTGTATTGATACCCGCAACAGCCTTACTCTTTTCAATCTTACTCCTTCTACTATGATTTTTAGCGGCACTGTCCGTATCAGCTATTCGTCCTTTCCGTTAAGTTTTATCGATTATCCTCTTAACTCAGCTGTCATACCGCCCAACGATTCGCTTGTAGTTCAAAATGCAGGAACGGCCTGTGTACCTAAGCAAAACTTTTTCGGCCCGGGGATTGACGTCCTGAGTCCTACTATGCAGTACCAGTAAAATTTATGACTGCTCGTAATAAGCTATAAGGCGGGGAGCAAGGCTTGTTACAATTATCAATAAGCCCGTTAAAGCCATAACCGGCTGAAGCCAAAAATACTGCTGCACCATCAGTAGCTGAACATTGATCCAGCAAACGAGCATTATACCCAAATACAAGGCAAAAGTGAGCGACCAATGCCGCCTGGGATAAACATTTAAGCGCCCGAAATTCCACTTAGGCATAAACAGCAGCCCATAAACAATAGATACCGGAAACAACCCTAAAACTACCGCCAGTATTAAACCCGGTATAAAATAGTCATCAAACGGGCTTGGCTGCAACCAACTTAAAGGCATTTGCATAATACTGCCATCCGGTTCAATCATTAAACTAAAACCGCCGTAAAGCGCTCCAATTGCCTGAAACAACAACAGCACTACCAGCAAAATGAAAACTAAGGGCCTTTTCATCAGGCAAAGATTGAAATCAACCTACAGTTGATTAATGATTCAGATCATTGGAGAGAAACTAAGCCGGTAGAGAAACGTAAAAAACTGACCCTTTTGAGCCGTTTTTCTCAACCCAAATCTTACCCTTATGCCTTTCAACAATGCGCTTACAAAGGGTTAGGCCAATGCCCGTTCCGCTGTATTTTTCACGTGGGTGCAACCGCTGAAATATTTCGAATACTTTTTCGCGGTACTCCTCCGCTATACCTATTCCGTTATCGGCAAAAGAAATAACATAGTTAGCACCATTGCGCCGGGCCTTAATAACCAAATCAGGCTCTTTGCTTTCGTTATACTTCACTGCGTTACTTATCAGGTTTAGAAACAACTGAAACATTTGGGAGCGGTCAGCCATAATTGTTGGCATTTTACTAGCAGTAATATGCACTTTTCGGTCGCTCAAAACTTTATTCAAGTCCTTTCGCACCTCCCTTAAGGTTTCATTTAAATTAACTTCCTGTGGTTCGTATTCGTCTCTATTAACCCGCGAAAGGTCCAGTATATCCTTAACCAACCCATCCATCCTTTTAGTAGCCGATACGATATACTCCAGGTATTCTCTGCCGGTATTATCTATTTTGCTTTCGCAGTGCTTTTCCAAAAGATTGACGAAGCTGGTAATAGTGCGTAATGGCTCCTTTAAATCGTGAGAAGCTGCATGAGCAAATTGCCGCAGTTCGTCGTTTGACATCTCTAAACGATGGATATAGTTGGCAATCTCAAAATTCTGAAGCCTGTCAATTAAGGCATCCTTCTCGGTAATTTCCATGCTAAACCGGGCACTGGTATCATCGTAAGCCTTTTCCAACTCGTAGTTATGCAACTCCTCGCGCAGTGTTATATACTCATCCTGGTAGTCGCAGGCCTTTTTAAAATCGCCTAAAGCCCTGTAGCACGAAGCCAACGAATGCACCACAGAGCTTAGCTCTACCTTACTTTTTGAAGCCCTCAACAGTTTTTCAGCTTCAATCAAATGCCTTAGTGCTTCCTTGTATTTCTTCTGCTGTACATAAGCGTTACCTATATTGATGTAGCAAATAGCTGTAGACACTTTATTGCCGGACCTCTTGCGTAGCTCCAGGCTACGGAACAGAAATTCAAACCCTTCCTGGTAGTCGCCCTGCTGTATTTTTAAAGTGCCTATGTTATTGCAAACCAGGTTTACACCATCCACATCCTTAAGCTCTTCCATTTTATGAAGGGCCTTCTGTAAAAACTCAAACGACTTCCGTTTGTTGTTAAGGTAGAAGTGGTACACCCCCATACCATCGTAACATCGGGCTATACCATTTTGGTAACCAATTTGCTCATAAAAATTCTGGGCTTGTTCAAGGTATTCCTTACGCAAATGAAGGCTCTCGGCGCTTCGGTTTAAGATGGCAAGGTTGTAATAAATGTCAGCAATGTCCTTTATCTCAAACTCAGTTTTTTTACGTATACCCAGTAGTATATCAAGTGCGTTTTTATAATTCTCCTGGGCCTTCTGCATTTCGCCCAGGTAGTAATAGTTAACACCCACTGTTTTATAAATTTCTGCCACTTCACGCCTTAACGTAAAAAACTCGCGCATGCTAAGGGCTTTGCTGCAATGGTTTAGGCTGGAAAAGGTATTGACACGACTGCGGCAAAAGTAGATAGCCAGTTGCAGGTGGGCCCGGGCCACAAGGTTTTTATTGCCGGCTTTAATCGCTTTTTCCAACACCTCCTTGGCGCAGGTAAAAGCTTCGCGCCGCTTAAGTTGGTTATAATATAAACTTAATTCCAGTTGAGCCTCAAGCCTTTCAACAGGTTTACCTGCTTTTGCTTTCAGCTTTAGCTTTGCAATAACTCCCGTATCCATATTTGTCCCTCTCGTATAAAGGTAATATTTAATTAAATACCACCTTATAAAAGGCCTAAAACAAAAAACTCCCGGATTTCCGGGAGTTTTTGCTCTGTTCTTATGAATAAAGTTTTTCTATCACATCTTTGTACTTCTCATTCACTACTTTACGTTTCACCTTCATTGTTGGCGTAAGTTCGCCTCCCTCTATACTCCATTCTCTGGGCATCAATTCAAATTTTTTCACGGTTTCCCATTGCCCGAAATTCTTGTTCTTGTCCTCAATGTAATCCTTGAAAAGCTTAATTACATCAGGGTTTTTAACCAAGTCCTCGGGGCTTTTAGCTACAATACCGTTTTTAGTGGCCCATTCCGTTAAGTTCATGAAGTTAGGCACAATTAAAGCGGTAACATAATTACGGTTTTCGCCTACTGCCATTATCTGCTCTACATAAGGAATCTCCTTCATTTTGTTTTCAATCTGTTGCGGAGCGATATACTTACCACCTGATGTTTTGAACAACTCCTTAACACGGTCAGTAATTTTTAAATACTTGTTACCACGGTACTCAATCCACCGGCCCACATCACCGGTTTTTAGCCATCCGCCAACCACCGTATCGGCAGTAAGGTCCGGGCGCTTATAATAGCCAACCATTACGTTAGGGCCCTTGCATAAAATTTCGCCCTCGCCCTCACTCATACCATCGCGCTGGTCCAGTTTAACCTCTACTCCTTTTATTACCATCCCCACAGTGCCCATTTTAAGCTTGGAGAGGTCGAATGAGTTAACCGAAATAACAGGACTGGATTCTGTTTGCCCGTAGCCTTCAATAATGGGTATGCCGGCACAGGTAAACACACGGCCTAACAGCGGGTTTAAGGCCGCTGCACCGGTGCAAATACCTTCGCAATTTCCGCCCAGGGCCTCGCGCCACTTCTTGTAAATAAGCTTATCATACAATGCCTTGCGGATGCTATCCATCATGCCATAATTTTTCTCCAGGTCAAAATTTTTGGCGAAGTCCAGGGCATTGGCATATAAATTCTTCTTCCAGCCTTCCAGCGCATTTCCTGCTGATTCCAGCTTAATAAATACTTTCTCCAGCAAGCGCGGTACTGTGGTAAAAAAGTTAGGCTTAACTTCTTTAAGGTTCTCGGCAATAGTTTCCATGCTTTCAGCATAGTAAACTGAAACGCCGGTTACTATATAAACATAAATAACCATGCGTTCGAAAATATGGCATAAAGGCAAAAAACTCAGCACACGCTTGGTTTCATTTAAAGGCAGTATATCCATTACCGCTTTAATGTTGCTTACCACATTGTGGTGAGATAACATTACCCCTTTGGGATTTCCTGTTGTACCAGATGTGTAAATGATGGTAGCAAGCGCTTCTTCCTTAATACGTCCTTTAAGTTCTTCAACCTCCGCCATGTTGCCCCCTTCAGCCAAAGTCAAAAACTCGTTAAAGTTTTTACAGCCGCTTACCATATCAAAACTGTAAATACCTTTTAATGAAGGCACCTGATCCTTAATAGAATCTATTTTTGCAAAAAGTTTTGCATCGCTTACAAAAGCATACTTAATCTCGGCATCATTGAAAATAAACTTGTACTCACCCTCACTGATGGTAGGGTAAATAGGCACGTTAACAGCTCCTATCTGCAATATTCCAATATCTACCATATTCCACTCCGGCCGATTATTACTGATAATTGCAATTTTATCATCCTGGGTTACCCCCAGCTTTAACAGCGCAAGGCTAACTTTATTGGCTTTATCAATTATCTCATCGGTTGAATACCGGTTCCAACTTCCATTTTCCTTTGCAGCAAACGCATCAGCTTGCTTAAACTTTGCCTGTTGATAATAGATGGTGTCGAAAAGACGTGTAAACTCTTTCATTGTATCAGGGTTTTTAAGAGAACTGTAAATATATAAGGCCCATTGGTTTTTCCTACCATTGGTCAATAAAAAACCCCGAAGATGCCTTCGGGGTTCGCACAATTTGTAAAGAAATTTTCGCTCTATTTATTTTTTAAAGCGTCAATCTCCTTTTGCTGCTTTTCAATCTGCTTCTTCAGCTCCTCAATCATTTGCTGTTGTTCCTGAACGGCCTTAACTAAAGGCACCACAAATTCAGAATAGCGCAGGCCATACATGTCATTCTCATTCTTAGGCTTATCAACACCGTCGAAATCAAAGCCCGATTGTTGGGCGGCTTCCTCTACTTCCTGGGCTATGAAACCGGTGCGTATCTGCTTTGCTGCACTGTTTCTGGCAGCAGCATCCTGGGCGGTGGTTTCAGTAGGGGCACCATGCTCAAGACGTGGGGAAGCTGATTTGCCTGAAGGATTAAGTGCAGCATCCAGCTTGTCCATATCTAAGGTATAGGTTACCGGGCGCAGGCGCTTAATAAACTCCAGGCCGGGTACGTTCTCCTTAATATTTGTTTTATAACGTCCGTCCGAAAGGTTGGTCCATGCCTGGAAACCACCAATACTTGTTATGGTGTTTGACCCTATCCGCACCTGGTTAGAAGCCGTAATACGGCTTAGATATCCAAGAGCCGAGGAGTTAGTATAGCCTGCTGCTGTAGGCTGAACGTATGCACCTACAAAGGTATTGTAGTCTCCGTTAGCATAGCCATAACCTGCAGAATACCCGATTGCTGTATTATAACCCGCCGTAGTAGTATGATACAAGGTATACATGCCGGTACCTGTATTACCGTTTCCATTTGAAATATTGTAAAGAGCGGCATAACCTTCGGCAGTATTATAGTAGGCACCGGCAGCGTTTGACAAAGCATAAGTACCCGCTGCTGTGTTGTACGAGCCTGATCCGATACCTTCGAGAGTATAAGCCCCTGAACTAACGTTAGAAAAGCCGGTGGTAGACCCCGCCTGGGAGCCATAACCAATAGCAACGTTAATATAGGCGCTTGCAACACCGGGATCGAAACCGTAAAGAGCGGAATCGCCTATAGCTACGTTGTAGCCCGCATGGCTGTTTAAATACATCGCACGGTTACCTATGGCTACGTTATCATAGCCCACCGTATTAAACCTGCCGGCCCAAAAGCCTATAGCTGTATTACGAACACCGGTGGTATTTTGGTCCATAGCCCCCGCGCCAATAGCCACGTTCCAGCTACCAGCGTTGGTTTGTGTTAGAGCATAATCACCAATACCTACGTTTTGTGTACCTGTACTTACCTGCGCCAATGCAGCATAACCTATGGCTATATCAGCCCCCGCTGAATAACTGGCATTACCCTGCATTGCGAAAGGACCTATAGCTATATTATTAGTGCCGGCGGAATTAAAGAACAATGTACGATAACCAATGCCGGTATTGTTAGAAGCATTGCCCCAAAACATACTGCTGTCGCCAATAGCTACGTTGCGGGTTGCGGTAGTTACACTTAATGCCGCGCGTGTACCAATAGCAATGTTATTAGTACCTGTTGAAGTAAAGTATAAACTACCAAGGCCCAATGCCGTGTTGTTACGGCCGGTGGATAGATAGCTTAAAGTACTTGCACCTACACCAACGTTCTCTTTACCGCTTATGTTGTTTGTTGAATAACCTACACCTGAGTTATAGCCGATAAATACGTTTTCGTCGCCCTTGTTGTAGTAACCGGCGTAGCGGCCAACGTAAACCGTATTGGAAGCGCCTGAGGTACGGCCTGCCTCATTACCGATCGCAACCACAAAATTACTCAGGGCAGTATCCATATCCGAAGCGGCATAATAACCTACTGCAATGTTGTAATCGCCGGCGGCGTTAATCATGGCGCCGCGGCCTAGGGCAGTGTTACCTGTTTGCTGAGGCATAAATTCCAACGCGCCAACACCAATAGCAGTATTATCCCAACCCTGCAGATTATAGCGCAAGGTACGCCAACCCACAGCGGTGTTTCTAAAACCACTTGTATCGCTAATCATGGATTCGTAACCAACAGCTGTGTTATAATCATCGGTTTGGTGGTTGTAAAGTGCGTTAGTACCTAAAGCTGTATTTCCTGAACCGGTGGTATTAAATCGCAGCGTACTTACACCCCAACCGGTATTCACCGAGCCGCTTGTATTTTGATCAAGCGAGTAAGCGCCACCTGCACTGTTCCAGTCGCCGGTAGTAATATCACTTAATGCAGCATAGCCAACACCGGTATTAAACTCATCATCATTACTTTGCGCGGCAACGTTATTATTACCCGTGTACGAACCAAAGAAGGTGTTATAATAACCAACACTATCATATAAGCCGGATTGGTAACCGAAGTATGCATTCAGGTCACCTACTTCATGGTTTTGACCTGCTAAACGGCCAAAAGCGTGGTTACCAAAAGAGGTTGTATTTTGTTGCAACGCACCGCGTCCGAAGGCGTAGTTGTAGTTACCCGTAGTATTAAAATGGCCCGCATAAGCCCCAACAAACATGTTGTAAGAACCGGTAGTATTGTAATAGCCTGCATCATTACCAACGTAAAAGTTACGGAACCCACTTGATGTATTTCGTCCCGCTCTATGGCCTATACCAAAGTTCTCGCTGGTAACATTAAGATACAACGCACTATCACCAATAGCTATAAAATCGCCTTGATTGACATTGCTGTAGCTGGCATAATTACCTATGGCCAGCACATGGTTGCCAAAGGAGTTATTGAACTGTGCGCTATCGCCAATGGAAACATTGTAACTACCTAAAACTCCGGAACCGGTGCCGTGCAAAGAACGAACACCTATAGCGGTGTTGTAACTTCCGGTATAACCATAAAACATAGCCCCATACCCCAGGCTCGTATTACTACGCGAAGTTGTAGCGTAGTACTGGGTCTGGCATCCTATACCTACGTTTTCATTACCTGTAATTTTAAACGGATTGGTATTGCCTACACCGGCCTGGTACCCGATCCATATATTGAAACTTGCTTCATTATAATAACCGGCCTGGGTACCAACATAAACAGCTCCTACTGACGAGTCTGCATATAAAGCAGCCTGATAACCTAAAGCAGTGTTTAAATCAGTTTTAATTTGTTGTAAAGCAAAGCGGCCAATAGCAGTATTATAACGTGTAGTTGTAGCGCTTTCAAGGGCACCAACACCCACCGCTGTGTTTTCATAAGCCCACTTGCTATTGCGCATAGCGCGCCAGCCTACTGCCACGTTCATATCACCGGCACTGTCAAACTGCATAACTTCCGAACCCAAAGCAGTTGAAGCTGTCACCAGCTTACCATTCTGCATAGCGCCGTTACCAATGGCCGTGTTGTTAATCATAGTTTGCGAGTATTGTAAGGTGGCATTACCCACAGCGGTGTTATTAAAGCCAGTTGTGTTAGCAACCATAGCGTATGAACCTACAGCCGTGTTAGCATAACCTGTGTTAGATGCAAATAATGCTGCATGACCTATAGCTGTATTCATATAGTTGGTAGCCGTATAATTATACAACGCTGAATCGCCCACGGCAACGTTGTAATTTCCGCTGCTCATGCTATATAATGCGTGTAAGCCAACGGCTACGTTACGTGTACCGGTATTCATGCTGTAAGCGCTGGCAAAACCTAAAGCAACGTTATACTGGCTGGCGGCATTGGGAACGCCACGCAACGCCCAAAAACCGGCAGCTACGTTACCGATGCTTCCTGATGCCTGATCCATTGCACCGGCGCCCATTGCTACGTTTAAGTAGCCCGTTGTATTACCACCAAGGGAATATTCGCCTATTGCAGTGTTTTGATAACCCGAAGTATTGTAGGCCATTGAATATACCCCCATAGAAGTATTGGAATTACCGGTTGAACCTGCGCCCAGAGAACCTAAAGAGTAAGCTCCGAATTGAGAGTTGTTTAGACCGCTCAACAGGTTAGCGCTCAGATAACCCATGTTGGTATTCAGGTTGGTGTTATCAATTCTACCTGCACGCAGGTTGTTTACCCTGATATTGAAAGGAACGTTATCGGTAGTTCCTATAAAGTTAGTACCATCCACCGTAGCAGCATTGCCTGTAATGTGCCAATCGTTACCATTAGAGGTGGTATCCTTAAAGGTCCAATACGTACCATTAAACACTAATGTTTGGCCTGCATTCGGCGTTCCTATTATGGAATCTCCTAATATACCATCTACAATCGGATTCGGATAAGTACCTTGCAAATCGCCACCGGCAGTGCCTAACGGTCCGGTAGGTCCGGTAACACCGGTATCGCCTTTAGGACCGGTTGCGCCGGTGTCTCCTGTTACACCTGTACTGCCGGTTGCGCCGGTAGCTCCGGTACTTCCTGTAGCACCAGTGGCGCCTGTTGAACCAGTGGCTCCTGTTGCACCAGTAAGACCTTGTATACCTTGAGGACCTGTATCACCAGTAGCGCCTGTTGCGCCTGTGTTTCCGGTTGCTC
>CAZUHU010000009.1:25987-41474 GCA_964620645.1 uncultured Chitinophaga sp. | reverse complement strand
TCTCCGGCAAAATTTATTTCATCAAATACCACGTTAAGGTCGCTAACAAATAAGTGTATACTGTAAATGCCTGCCGGCAGCGGTACACGGGGCACCGTTATAACTACTTTACCACTCTTAGCAGCAGCCGGAATCTTAAACTCGCCGGTTGGCGTGTGCGTGGTACTCATGTGTAAAATACTGCGGTCAAAATCATCTACAATACGCAATGAAAAATGCACCGGCCTTACGGAAGGCTCATTTATTTCAAAGTGCAGATGAAACTGCACATCGCGGCCGCTCATACCGTTTTCAACCGGCATTCCCTCTGTATCGGTAAGCTCCCATTTCGTAAAACGGAAGTTGCCATTGCCGTTACGGTTGCTAACGTTCACCAGGTTTTTGTCGTGGCTATCGTTACGGTTGGCGTGCATGTAGTGGGTAACAATGTTACCAATAGGCCCTTGTTCTATTAACTGCCCCTGCCGCAATAAAATGCCTTTATTGCAAAGGCTCATTACCGCGCTCATATTGTGGCTTACAAACAAAATAGTGCGGCCGCTTTTGCTAACCTCGCCCATTTTGCCCAGGCACTTCTGCTGAAATTCCGAGTCGCCTACGGCCAGCACTTCATCAATAATTAAAATTTCCGGCTCAAGGTGTGCTGCTACAGCAAAAGCAAGGCGCACATACATACCGCTGGAGTAATGCTTAACCGGTGTATCTAAAAAACGGGCAACGCCTGAAAACTCCACTATCTCATCATACTTACGGGCTATTTCGCTGCGCGTCATTCCCAGTATGGTGCCGTTCAAAAAGATATTCTCCTTACCGGTTAACTCCGGGTTAAAGCCTGTTCCTACCTCCAACAACGATGAAACCCTTCCGTTAATTTCGGCGCGGCCTGTGGTGGGCTGCGTAATACGCGAAAGCACTTTCAGCAACGTACTTTTACCTGCTCCGTTTTTGCCTACTACGCCAACAATATCTCCCTGCTTAATTTCAAAGGTAAGGTCGCGCAGGGCCCAAAATTCTTCCCTGGCCTTTTTAGAGGAGAAAATGCCCGCAAACAGCTCGCGCAAAGAGCCCGCACCTAAAGTGCCCAACTCATATTTTTTCGAAAGGTTCTCAACCTTAATAGCTACATCACTCATGGGCATTAAATAATATCACTCATTACGTATTCTACACGGCGGAAGAAATAAACCCCGCTTGCAAAAATTAAGGCAATAATGCCGAAAGAAATATAGGCATACTCCGATGGCGGAGGAGCATCTAACAAACACCACCTGAAGCCTTGTATAATACCGGCCATAGGGTTAAGGAAGTAGATATACGTTGCCCATTTAGGCAGGCCGTTTATCACCCGCTCAGCCGGGTATATTACCGGCGTTACATAAAAACCAAGTTGAACAACAATAGGTATGATGAATTGAAAATCGCGGTAGCGTATGCTTAAGGCACTTAACCAAATGCCCACGCTAAGCGCTGCAATTACATTCATTAGAATGAACAGCGGCAGAAAAATTATCTGCCCCGGCGGCACAATGTGGTAAACCGCCAGTATTACAAACAGTATGCACAGGTAAATAGTAAAATCAATAAGGCCCAGCGCAGCTTTTGAAATAGGAATTACCAGGCGTGGGAAATAAACCTTCTTAACCATGTCCTGCGCGCCGATGATAGAGTTGCCCGAGTTATTTACCACAAAGGAGAAAAATGCCCATGGGCTTAAACCACAAAGTAAAAAAGCCAGGTAAGGCGTTCCACCGGTTTGCACGCCGATAAAATGGCTGAACACCAACCATAGCACTGTAATTTGTACTGCCGGTTGCAAAACACCCCATAATACACCGATAAAGGTTTGGCTATAGCGAATTTTAAAATCGCGCCAGGCAAGGGTATAAAACAAATCGCGGCTGGCTATAAGCTCGCGCAGGCCCAGGCCTCTGAATTTCTTTCCCGAATCAATTATAATTTTAGCCATTGCGCGCGAAGATAAAATTTTAATGAGGCTGCGTTACTTGCTTTGCTGTAAGCCTGCTTCCCTCACTTGTTCAGCAATCCAGGCATAGGTTAGTTCCAGCCCTTGTTTCAGGGCAAAATCCGGCGCCCAGCCTAGTTTTTGCTTTATCAGGGCATTATCAGAATTACGGCCTCTTACACCCACAGGGCCCGGTATATTTTTTACGGAAATCTTTTTGCCCGAAATTTCGATAATCATGCGGGCAAGCTCATTAATGCTCACCATTTCCTCCGAACCGATGTTTACCGGCCCTTCCCAATCGCCTTCAGTTAACCTTCTAATGCCGTCGATACAGGCATCAATGTACAGGAATGAGCGCGTTTGCAAGCCATCGCCCCAAACATCAATAATACCGCCATCAGCAGTGGAAGCCACTTTGCGGCACAGGGCTGCAGGTGCTTTTTCCTTACCGCCCTGCCAGGTACCTTCCGGACCAAAAATATTATGGAAGCGCGCTATACGCACCTTTAAACCATGATTGCGCATGTAAGAAAGATACAGGCGCTCGCTGAACAACTTTTCCCAGCCATACTCGCTATCGGGCTGTGCCGGGTAAGCTGAATCTTCAGAACACTTAGGGTTATCGGGGTCCTCCTGATTATAGGCAGGGTACATGCAAGCTGAAGAAGAGTAAAACACTCTGTCAACTTTATGTTCGCGGCACAGGTTAACCATGTTAAGGTTAACTGTGGCTGAATTAAACATTACATCGGCATCGTTCTCGCCGCTAAAAATATAACCGGCGCCGCCCATATCGGCCGCTAACTGGTACACCTGGTCAAAAGGCAGATTAAAAAGAGACCTGCACAGTTGTTGGTCGCGCAAGTCGCCTATTACAAAATCATCAGCCGCAGTAGGGCTAAATTGCGGATATTTTAAATCCACCCCACGCACCCAAAATCCTTCCTGTTTAAGTCTTTTCACTAAGTGGCTGCCGATAAATCCTCCGGCGCCGCACACCAACGCTCTTTTCATTTCAAAACACTATTAATTATTTGAAGATAGCGGCTTTCCAATGCCTGTACCGAAAAATTCTCCTCCACCGTTTTTCTTCCTTCTTTACCTAAGCGTTTCCGTAGTTCAGTGTTATCTATCAGCAAAGAAAGTTTTTCTATCCATTCCTTTTCATCAGCGGCTAAAAAACCGTTTACTCCGTCCTGCACTACATCTTTGTTCATCCCTACCGGCGACATTACAGCCGGTACCGAAAGGCCCATGTACTGCAAGCCTTTCATCGCGCATTTACCTTTACTCCATTCATTATCAGGCAAGGGCATAATACCTATATCAAAGGAAGCAATAACCCCCACCTCTGTATCGTGGCTCCAAGGCAGCGCCTCAATATTTAGGGCCTCATTTTTATAATGCGGGTCGCCATACACTACAAAATGTATACGCTCGCCGTATTTTTTCCGCAACGCTTCAAACACTGGTAGTATCGTTTCAAAGTGCTTTATGGTAGTATGACTGCCACTCCAGCCAATTACAATTTTATCGTTTTGAAAATATGGCCTTGGCCCTACCGGCAAACGGTAGTAATCCATATCTATAGTAGAAGGGAAAACCACAGCGTTTTTATTGTATTGGCCTGCGTATGCTGCCAGGTAGGTGTTACCCACAATAACCAAATCGCAAAGGGCAGCAATATCCGCCGTTTTGCCGGGGCGCTTAAGCCAGGCTAATGATTTATTTACCTCTGAAACATCCGGCAACCAAATGGCATCATCAAAATCGTACACCAGCCTTGCGCCCGTAGCCTTCAATCTTTTTTCAAAAAATAAAGAGCCGGTCATAAAAGCCTCCCGGTAAATAAACACTATGTCATAAGATGAGGCCCGCCATACATCCTTAATGCGGCGGTAGATAGCTTTTAAAAATATAAGGCCTTTGGCCAACATGCTGCGCGATTGATACAAAGCCTTGTCCTCCTCTTCATCCACAATTATGGGCGAGTAGGTACACTCAAAGCCGTTTCGCTCCAGCACTTTTATATACTGCTCGCAACGGTACCGCTGGCCGGGGCTGCGGTTAAAGCGATGTTGAACGATGTAAAGAATTTTTTTGTTGGGGGCAGAACTCATGCAGTATGCTCGCTACGGTTAAGGTGGTAATTAACCACAATTAAGAAAATACCAAGAAACGGCATTATCGGAATTTTATACCGCACCAAAGCACCGTAATTAAAGCTGGTTAAGCCAATGGCAATGCTAAGTACAATTATAAATGGCAGACAAAATGCAATGAGGTGATCGCCGAACAAAACACCAAACAGCGCATAAATGCGCTTATTGAATACTATACGTATGGTTAAGTACAGGAAAATAAGGCTTTCAATGCCCGATAGCAGCATTAGCACGTTGCGTATCTGCCATACAAAAGGCCCATACAAGGTAGTAATAACCGCCATTGGCGCCTGCGACATAATACCACTAAAGGTAAATTCAAGTTCCCCTTCGCCTATAGAATAGGTAGAACCACCTTGTGTGGTGTGCCAGCTACGGAAGCCCTCTGCTTTTTGCTGCAAGGATTCTACGCTGTAAGAATCCACGTTTTGTCCCAGAGTGCGCACAAAAAAGAAGGAGCCCAACACTCCTACAGCTATAAATAAGGGAGCAACGAGAAACCGAAGCATTGAACTGCGAATTGCACCCTGGTAATAGGCCACCGTCATAAGAATAAGGCAGGGCACCATTGTAAACAATATAAAGCCGCGCACCAGCGAAATTAGGTAGCCCGTAACTATCACAATGAACAGGTATTTAAATATCTGTCTCTTGTTGATGGCCATTTGGTAGTAGGCATAGATAAACATCATGATGGCAGAAAGCATGATAGTATCTTTTGAAAGGCCCGAACCCCAGAAGATAACTGAAGGAATCATCAGCAAGGCATAAGAGAACTGCTTGTGTAATGAAGGATAAACCGAGCATACCAACTTAAAAATGCGCCACTGGAATTGGTACGACAAATAAGCAAACACCAGCGAAAGTGCCAGGTAGGAGTTGAAGCAGAACATGTTTATAATGCCCCCTATCTTTATGGTTGTTAGCGTTGGTGTGCCTCTTAAAAGATAGATAACACTCTTTTGTGCAGCTTCCCATATGCAGGCCGGCGGGTAAAGCTCGTAAGGGTTAAAACAGAACTTGAAGAATGCGGCGGGGTCCTTAAAAAACAGTTTAAAGAGAGGGCTTATGGCGTAGTAAAAAGAAACTGTATCGCCACCACCATAATAATACACATACACAAGGGCAAAAACGGTAGCCCCTATAAACTTATAATTTAGGCCTTTAAGGTAATATTGCTGATAAAGGAAATTGTTGGAGTTTTGAGCCCGCGTACGCAACGCCAGAAAATAAAGCAGCGCCAGGTATAAAGGGGCAAGCAGAAAATCATAAACATCCATAACTTCGGCCAAAGTTAAGTGAATATTTCATCTTCGCGCTCGATTACGTAAGGAAGCAGTATGTGTGGTATAGCAGGTTATTTTTCTAAAAACAATGGTCATTCTCTTGAACCCTTTCTTAAAAAGGGCATTGCACAGTTAGCTAAAAGGGGGCCCGACCTGCAACAAACACGCACCCTTTCCCCTAAAGTTGGTTTTGCCCACGCCCGCCTTTCTATTATTGATACCTCTGCTGTTGCACACCAACCCATGCAGGACCCTTCCGGGAGATTCACGATAATTTTTAATGGGGAAATTTTCAATTTCCGCGAGCTGCGCACCACTCATTTACAAGGCGTACAATTCACCTCGCATTCCGATACTGAGGTGCTTTTACAGCTTTATATGAAAATGGGTAAGGCCTGCCTTAATGAGTTGAACGGCTTTTTTTCCTTCGCCGTTTACGATAGTGTAAAGGAGGAAGTTTTTCTGGCCCGCGACCGGTTTGGTATTAAGCCTATGCTTATATACACCGATGAAAACATGATTCTTTTCGGTAGTGAAATGAAAGCTCTTCTCCAATTTCCTGTAAAAAAGGAAATTGACTTCAGCACATTAGGGCTTTACCTGCAATTGAATTATGTGCCGGGCAACCATTGCATGCTTAAAAACTTCAGCAAACTGCCCCCTGCCCATTGTGCCACTATTAATGCCGCAGGGCAGCTATCAATTGAAAGATATTACAGTTTACCCTATAACCCGGGGCATGTAATAAGTGCCGAAGGCATGAGTTACGATAATGCCAAACAGCAATTGAGAACGCTGGTGGAAGCCGCTGTTGAGCGCCGCCTGGTGTCCGATGTGCCGCTGGGTGCCTTCCTTAGCGGTGGCATTGATTCTTCTATAGTAACAGCCTGTGCCAGCAGGCAGGTAAGCGGCCTTAATACGTTTAGTATAGGCTATAAGGACGAGCCCTTTTTTGATGAAACCAAATACGCCAACCTGGTTGCCAAAAAATTCGGCACTAACCATACCGTTTTTTCAGTTTCTAATGCCGATATGTTCAATTGCATTTTTAATGTGCTTGATTATACTGATGAACCATTTGCCGATTCATCGGCCATAGCGGTATATATATTAAGCCAACAGACCCGCCAAAGAGTAACCGTTGCATTATCGGGCGATGGCGGAGATGAGTTGTTTGCCGGTTACAACAAGCACAAGGCCGAGCAAAGGGCACGCAAAAAAAACCTTGTAAATACATTGGCGTCTGCCGCTAACCCGTTTCTAAAACTGTTGCCTAAGTCTCGGCATTCTAAGTTTTCTAATCTCTTCAGGCAGTTACAGCGTTATAGCGATGGCGTAAAAATGAGCGCAGCAGAACGCTACTGGCGCTGGTGCAGCTTAAGCACCAGGGAGAATGCCCTCATGCTATTACAAACCGAAAAACGCAGTGCCCAGGGAGAAATCATAGAACGCACCCGCGCCCTGACCCAGCACTTAAGCAGTGGAGGCGATTTGAATGATGTGCTTTATGCCGATACACAAATGGTACTACCCAATGATATGCTTACCAAGGTAGACCTGATGAGTATGGCCAATTGCCTGGAAGTTCGTGTGCCATTACTGGATTATACCGTGGTAAATTTTGCCTTCTCTTTGCCTGTTGAGTTCAAGTTGCACGAGGGAGAAACCAAACGGATTTTGAAGGATAGCTTCAGGCAGGATTTGCCGGATGAGTTATTCAACAGGCCTAAGCATGGTTTTGAAGTGCCGTTGCTAAAATGGCTTCGAACAGACTTGTGGCAACTGATTGATGAAGATCTTCTCAGCAAAAAATTTATAGAAGAACAAGGCATATTTGACAGCACTAATACTGAGCTACTGAAACAAAAATTAAAAAGCACTAACCCCGAGGACTCCCATGCTACGGTTTGGGCCCTGGTGGTTTTCCAACACTGGTATAAGAAATATTTTGCCTGATGCCCCGCGTACTTAGAATTATCAACCGCCTTAACTTAGGTGGTCCAACCTACAATGCTGCATACTTAAGTAAGTATTTGGGCGATGATTTTGATACCCTGCTTGTATCGGGCATGAAGGATGATGAGGAGGAAAGCTCAGAGTTTATTGTAAAGCAATTAGACCTTCATCCTGTTTACATTCCGGAGATGTACCGCGAGTTAAACCCTTTCCGCGACTACAAATCCTACTATCGTCTCCGCAAAATAATTGAAGAATATAAGCCCGACATCGTTCATACGCATGCCGCCAAAGCAGGCGCTATAGGGCGTTTAGCCGCATCGCACAGTGGCGTTAAGGCCATAGTGCACACCTTCCACGGCCATGTTTTTCACTCTTATTTCGGCAGCGCAAAAACGCGCATGTTTTTGGAAATTGAGCGCTACCTGGGGCGCCGCACCAATAAAATTATAGCGCTTAGCGAATTGCAAAAGCAGGAGCTTACGCAGGAATTCAAAATTGCCGATGCGAACCGTTTCCAGGTAATACCACTGGGGTTTGACCTTAACCGCTTTACCGAAAACCAGGAAAGCAAGCGCCGCGATTTCAGGTCAAAGTATAATATCAGTGATGATGAAATAGCTATTGGCATCGTGGGTAGATTGGTGCCCATTAAAAACCATGAGCTGTTTTTAAGAGGCTTAAAAATGGTTAGTCAACAGGCCAACAAAAAGATAAGAGCATTTATTATTGGTGATGGTGAGGAAAGAGCAAAGATTGAATTATTAGCAAAGGAACTGGAGCTGCCGTTTAATAATGCTGATTTAAGAGAGAAGAACTTATTGACCTTTACCAGTTGGATAAGAGAAATTGACGTTTCTAATGCCGGTATGGATATTATTGCCTTAACCAGTAAAAATGAAGGTACTCCGGTAAGCCTTATCGAGGCACAGGCATCAGGCAGAGCAATAGTTTCAACGGCTGTTGGGGGCATAGGCGATGTGGTAATACCTAACGAAACCGCCTTCCTTTCCGCATCAGGAGATGTAAAGGCTTTTGCTGAAAACCTGCTGAAGCTGGTGCAGGATGATGACCTGCGGCACCGTATGAGCCAAAAGGGTAATGCCCATGTTATTGAGCGCTTTAGCTACCAAAGGTTATGCGCTGATATGCGTACACTTTATTTGTCGCTGTTAGCATAAGCCGCAAACCTACACCCTCAGCCATCCTAAATTTTCCTATGTTTGTTCAGTATTTAACACAATGAAGAAGCTCCTGCAGTTTGCGCTGCTCTTTACGGCCCTCCTTTCTTTTAGCGGTTGCAAGGTTTTTTTCCCTAGCATGATGTTTAAACAGAAGGACTACCAGTATTTTGAACTGGCACAAAAGAAGGTGGAGGAATATGTTATTCAGCCGGGCGACCAACTTACCATACGCCTGTATGCCCGGGATGGCTTTCAATTGATTGATATTGTGGAGGAAAACCCGCAAAACACCAATAACCCGTCTACCAACGGGGTGGCTTTGCAAACTTACCTGGTTGATAATGAAGGCTTTCTAAAGCTGCCAATTATAGGTGAGTATTTCGTAAAAGGGTTTACCGAAACGCAGTTAGAGAACATTCTGGCAGATAAGTATGCTTCGCTTTATGTTGACCCTTACGTGGTAGTAAAGGTGGTTAACCGTAGGGTTTTTGTATTTAAGGGCAGCCAAAGTGCTGTTATACCCTTAAATGAAGCCCCCACTACCCTTCTTGAAATTATAGCCAAGGCAGGTGGTATACCTGAAGACTTTAAGGCCTATAACATCAAAATCATTCGCGGGGATATGAAAAACCCTGAGGTGCTTTTGGTAGACCTTTCTACGCTGGACGGCTTGCGAAAGTCTAACCTTGTAGTTCAATCTAACGACATTGTATACATAGAAAGAAGGCCGAATGCCGCTGCAACTATATTGCGCGATTTAGGGCCCTATCTTTCCTTTGCAACAACTATCACTACATTCATAATCCTAGTTACGAAATTTGGAAAATAACCAACAGTCCGCACCCAACCCTAACCAGGGTCCGGGATTTTCGCCGGTTGATGACTTCAACCTCGGCGTGTTAATCTATATCGTTAACAAGTCGGTAATGTGGATGGTGGTAATTGTAATTACCTGTGTAGCTCTGTCACTGGCCTATCTTCGTTACGCCCCCCGTATTTACGAATCCTCCACCGTATTGATGCTTAAGAAGGAGAAGACGACTGAGATTCTCGGCATCGAAAAAATGGTGTTAGAGCAGGACGAAACAGAAGTTAGCCGCGAAATGCAGCTCTTGAAGTCGCGCCTGTTATTGGAGCGTATCATTGAGCACCTTCCGCTGCAGGTGGGTTATTACAAAGAAGGTAAAACAAAGTTCATTTTCTCTGAGCTTTACACCCAATCTCCTTTTGAGATTAATGGTACCATTAAGGATGAGAGGGCACAAAACCTTCCCATCTACGTTAAGATCATTAATACCCACCAGGTGTATGTGGGCTTTACAGTTAACGGTCGCGATTTTGAATTTACACGCGATACAGGTAAAATAGTAAGCACGCCTTACTTCGACGTTACCGTGCATCTTAAACAGGCGGCCATCACTCCTGAAACATTCTCCGGTATCTATTACTTCAAATTTCTGGATAAGGAAGATTTGATGAATGAGATTTCTGATAAGCTGGAGGTTTTACCGGTTGACCAGAAGACTAAAACCATTAAGCTGGTTTATAAAGACCGCAACCCTACCCGTGCCAAGGAAGTTATAAGCACTGTTGCTACAGAGTTTATTGCTTACGACCTTGAGCGCAAGCGCGAGAGTATCATCAATATTTTACGTTTTATACAAACGCAGATTGACACCTTCGGCACTTCCTTCGATAAATTCCAGGATTCGGTTTCGTATTTGCGAATGGCTGAGAAATTTTACGACAAGGGCGACGACTACATGAACTCCATTACCGAAAAAACAATGGAGTATGAGGAGAAGTTCCGCGCTTATGATAATGACATTACCCTGTTGCGTAACTTTCAGATATGGTTGCAGAAAAATAAGGAGTACACCAGCCTGCCTACCATACAGTTTAAAATTGCTGATATAGATTTTAGTCCGCAGATAGTTTCCATTAACGACCTGCAAACGCGGCGCAACCAAACGCTGTTGAACGCAACACCACAACACCCCCTGGTGCGCATGCTCGATAGGCAGATTGATGATGCCAAGATTAAATTGAACAAGGATATTGACAATGCCTTGCAGCAGATGTTGATGCAAAATGCCCTGCTGCGTAAGGAGTACCAAAGCTACCTGGAAGAAATTTTGCGCCTGCCTGACTTGCAAAACAAATTTGCCCGCCTTGATAAAATGGCGGATATCAAAAACGATTTTGTGTTGAACCTGTACGGGCAAAAGTCAGATTACATGATTGCCAGTGCAGGTATAGTATCGGATTATGTGGTACTACAACGTGCCATATTACCTACCACTCCTATCTCTCCTAAAGAAACCTTCGTACGTATTGCGGGTTTTGTGTTAGGTATTATCCTGGGTATTGTATTGGTTATAATCCGTTACCTGCTGCATAACACTATTATATCGGTAGAGGATGTTGTGCGCAAAACACGGGCTCCGTTGTTAGGCGTTATCCCTCCCCACAAAGAAGATTTAGAGCGTTCTCAAATCGTAGTTACGCAGGACCCCAAAGCCACCATTACAGAAGCATTCAGGGGTGTGCGCTCCAACCTTCAGTTCATCTCCAATTCAACTGAGGCAAAAATTCTGGCTACTACCTCCACCATACCGGGCGAGGGTAAAACCTTTGTATCGCTAAACATTGCGGCTATCTTAAGCCTGTTGAATAAGCGCGTTATCATACTTGACTTTGATATGCGTAAGCCAAGGTTGGATAAAATTTTTGATGTGGATAGCCACCGTGGGGTTAGCACCATCCTTAGCGGCCAAAGCGGGGTTGATGAATGTATAATGGAAACAGGCGTTCCTAACCTGGACTTCATCACATCAGGCCCTATACCACCAAATCCATCAGAGCTTATCTTGTTGCCTAAGCTTGGCGAGTTTCTTGACTACCTATGCACCAAGTATGATTATATAGTAATGGATACCCCGCCAATAGGCCTGGTAACCGATGCTTTGGAAATTATGCAGAAAGCTGACTGGCCGATATATGTAGTGCGTGCAGCTTACTCTAACCGAAGCTTTATCGGCAACATTAACCGCATTATGGCGGAGAATAACGTAAAGAACCTATCTGTTGTAGTTAACGACTTTGGACGTGGTGCTTCAGGCTATGGCTATTACTATGGCAACAGCTATGGTTATGGCTACGGTTACGGTTATGGTTATGGCTACGGTTATGGTTACGGCTACTACGGCCGTAAGTATGGCGAGGGCTACTATACCACCGAAGAGAAAAAGAAAGAACCATTCCTAAAACGTTTCTTCAGAAAGTAAGTAAATTGGTTGTATGAATCTGGAAGGACAATATATCATCATCTTTTTGGTGGTGTTTTACTTAATATGCACCTTCTTTTCCTTTCTGATTAACTGGTTGTTTTTAAAGTTTTCAGTTAATCTGGGCGCACGTGCAGCCGGCACTGATCAAATTCGCTGGTCAGCGAATGTTAAGCCTGCTATTGGTGGTATTTCCTTCTTCATTGTGTTTCTTATTTCCATTTCGGTAATTGGCACCCTGCCGCGGGAATCAGCCTATTTATTCGATAAGCACCTGATAGGCATTATAGGCTCCTGCAGTTTGGGCTTTATGCTGGGTCTGGCAGATGACGCCTACAACACTAACCCTTTGGCCAAATTTATTGCGCAGTTAAGTTGTGCCTTTATCCTTATTGTGTCAGATGTTTACATAAAGCTTACAGGCAATGCTGCGGTAGATTTTGGCATTACGGCCATGTGGGTTATAGGCCTTATGAACAGCATTAACATGCTTGACAATATGGACTCTATTACCACTACAATCTCCATGTCTATCATTGTAAGTCTTATTGGCATAATAGCCGTATTTGGTTTTACGCCTAATACATTTTACCTGGTAATGCTGGTAGGCGTACTGGGTGCTTTAAGCGGCTTCCTGTACTTTAACTGGAACCCCGCCCGCATTTATATGGGCGATACCGGCAGCCAGTTCCTCGGTATTTTTTTGGCTTCTACCAGTATTTTATTCTTTTGGAATTTTAAAGATGAAGGCTCAAACGAATGGATACAACTAAAGCAGTTTGTAGTGCCCATGCTGTTGTTCATCGTTCCGCTAATTGATACAACCACAGTAACCATCCGCCGCTTAATGCGCAAACAATCGCCATTTGTAGGTGGTAAGGACCATATAACCCACCACCTGGCATACCTTGGTTTGTCAGATAAGCTGGTGGCCATAACGCTTGCTTCTCTTTCACTTACATCATTACCTATTGTGTTGTTGCTGGTGCTGGGTTGGATAGAGTGGACCTGGGCTATAACCTTTGGCGCCTTCGCTTATTTCTTACTGGTATTTGTGCTTATACAAGTGCTGTATAACATCGGTAAGCGTAAGCACGAAGCCGCCCTGCAAAACAAAGTAGCATGAACTACATCCTTGTTTTTATAGGAGGTGGTTTAGGCAGTTTAGCCCGTTTAAGTTTTTCAAAGTTTTTCCCTGCCGAACCCGGCACTTTCCCTGTATCTACCTTTCTATCAAACACAGTAAGCAGCTTGATACTAGGGCTCACCCTTGGGCTTGTTTTTCAAAAACAGGTAGACAACAACAACCTTAAATTTTTTGTAGTAACCGGCTTTTGTGGAGGCTTCTCTACCTTCTCCACCTTTAGTTACGAAACCTATTACCTGCTTACTACCGGCAATGTTAAACTGGCCGCTTTAAACGTTTTGCTCAACATGCTGGTTTGCTACCTGGCTGTTGCTGCCGGCTTTTTTGTTGCCAGGTTTCTGTAAAAAAAATATCCCGGCTGTGCGTACCAGCCGGGACTAACCTGCTAACCCTAAAACCGTATGAATCTTAAAAAGCAGAACAATAATGTTCATTGCCTTTGTTAAGATTATGACTGCGGAACATGACGCAGGTTTAAAGCCCATCAAAAATTTTTGTTAAGAGCGCTGCTGTAATTGTTGATTACGCAACCCTTAACCGACTAAGCTTATCAATGAAAAGAAGGAGTTACACCCTGCGGTGTTGCTGTTGAAAAAAGAACTTGCTGGAATGAAAATTGAGGGTTATATGTTTTTAAATTTAGTAAACCAAAACATGAATGCTTATGGAATCTGTACTTAAGAGTAAATGGCACCGTTTAGACGGTACCAATATTCAAATCCCTGTGGCGGATGCGGTGGAGAAATCCTTGATAAGTGAGCGCGAGGCAGGTAACCCGATTAAAATCTGTATCGGAACCGATTCGCAGGTGCGCGGGGCCGAAACAGAATTTGCTACCGTAATTGTTTTTCTGCGCAAAGGGCGCGGGGGCTTCATGTTTATCAATAACATGAAAACCACGCAAAAGATGACCTTAAAAGAAAGGCTGTTAACTGAAGTTTCGCGCTCTATTGAAATTGCCTATCACCTCTGTCCATTATTCGACAAGTACGGCACAGAACTGGAAGTGCATGCCGATATAAATACCAACCCACGCTTTGGCTCTAATACAGCCCTTAGCGAGGCAATGGGTTATATCCTTAGCATGGGCTTTACCTTTAAGGCTAAGCCCGATGCGCACGCAGCCAGCTGCTGCGCCAACTATGTGGTATAAGCTTATTTAACTACTGCTACTTAAACCCTGTTGTGAATTTTACAGCAGGGTTTTTATTTTTCAGCTTTAATAAGTACGGATGCAAACCCCAGAACAAAACACTAACCCAACACAAGGCCCCGTAACCAAAAGCGATGACACGGTACGCTTCAAAAAATCGAGGCTAATATGGCTGGGCGCACTAACGCTTGTAGGCTTTTTGCTCTTTTTCTGGCATCCATTCCGCAGTACGCCAAACTTTCCGGAACCTAAAGAGAAAACGCCAACCTACAAGCGCGATGAACCCGCCAGGCCGCAGATCTTCCAAAGCGACTACGAGGAGAAGATTCGCGACCTGATTAATGATGGAAAAACCGTTGGTGAGATATCCAACGAAACCGGCGTATCGCGCAAGGAAATAAGGCGCATTAAAAAAGAAATGGGCAAAGGCGATTCAGACAACTAGCCCTTTGCTTTTTGTGGAAAAAAGTTTCCTACCTTAAGCCTTCTTTATCTGATTTTAGCAACGGCGAATTATGTTGCTTTCTCTATTCGATAAACCGGCACCCGCCCCCGCGCAGGAGGAGGAGCCTTTACAACAGCAATTTGAAATTGAGGTTAACGGAGAAAGTGTGCCTGTGCGCATATTGTACGAAACCCGCTTTAACAACCGTGTTACAGTTAACAAAAACGGCATACTGCTGCGCATTAACGACCGCCAAACCAAAGAGGAAAGACGCAAGCATTTAGATCATTTACTTAAATGGGCAAAAGAGAAGTTGGGCGATAAGCCTGAGCTACTTGATAGCCTGCCACAGCGCAAATACCTGAATGGTGAAGTATTGAAAGTTGGGGCGCACGAATTCGTTATCTCTATATTCTACCAGGATAGCAGCCGGTCCAGCGCTAAAATTTTCGGGAACAACATTTTGCTGTCTATTGCCAAAGGGCTAAGTAAAGAGGCAGAGGAAAACACCTCTTCGTATTTGGTAGCAAAGTGCTTATGTAAGTATTTTCAGCCTATTATAAGCGAACGCCTGCACGACCTTAACAACCGCTTCTTTAAAAAGAACATACAGAGCATTAAAACAAAGTATGCCACCAGTTTTTGGGGCCATTGCTCGCATAACGGCCACCTGGTTATTTCAGTGCGCTTAATGTTCGCCCCGCCAAGTGTTATTGATTACGTTTACATCCATGAGCTTGCACACCTGGTGCATCACGACCACTCTCCCCGTTTTTGGAGTGTTGTAGAAAAAGTAATGCCCAATTACCGTAGTGCTGAAAAACACTTAAAAGAGCACCACCTTAAATATTATCTGTAGTTACTGTGCGCATTTTTGCAAACAGCTTTTTACCTGCTGCTG
>CAZUHU010000009.1:0-25887 GCA_964620645.1 uncultured Chitinophaga sp. | reverse complement strand
CATCAATCGCAAGGCAACGGTCAAAGTTTTCAAGGGCGACGTTGATGTTCTGTTGCTGAAAGTAAACCGCCCCGATGCCCAGGTATGCAGGCGCAAAATCAGCATTGGCAACCAATGACTGTTTGTAATAGTTTAGCGCTGCTTCCAGTAATTTATCTTTCTCCTCTTTAGTTGTAGCCTGCAGCGCCTTATTGTAATAGATTTCGCCAAGCACTTCCAAACCTTTATAGCTTTCAGTATTACTGTTTGCTGAACGCTTGGCATAATCTTCTGCTTCGGCTAATCTGCCTACTGTAGTAAAATAAGCTGCTGCTATATAGTCTTTGTCATTGTTGCCGGAATCGTCCCACTTAAACAATGGGTTGAGGAGATGATTTATGGCATTGCTCAACACGTGGTGTGTCACTTGCCCTGTAGCCGAAAAGGTTAGCGGAGCATTATCAGCGCTATCCCTACGCGGTATAAATACGCAGGCCACGGCATCAGCATACGCCAGCTTAAATCTGCTTTCCGCAATCAGGTAACGGTGTATGGCTGCAAACTGCGGGCGATAAAGCACAACGCAATTAAAACGGTAGGCTGAATCCAAGCGTGCAAACTCATCAGGATAAGTAATAGCCATTGCATACTTATTGAAAAAATCTGCCGGAAAAACATCCAGGTCCCGTAAGTCAATAAACGACTTAAAGTCCGGTTGCAAGCGATACAATAGATAGGATGAAGTAAGATAATCGCTAAAGAAAGGACCCTTTACATTGTGGGCTTCAATGTAATCAGCCGCCCCAACAGGATTGTACGTGGCAAAAACCTGCAGGCCGAATTTATCGTGGCTGCCCGTCCAATCATAGTATTTATTGCTTACTACCAGGCCATAAGCCATAAGTATAACACCGGATAATACAGAGGCGGCAGCAAACGCTTTTGTTTGTAGAGCTTTAATGCGCTGCAACAGATTTTGCAAGCCAAACACAAACAGCGGAAAGCTAACCAACACCAAAAAAATGATGTTGCGGTATGCAGTTAATGCCAGGTATAAAAAAGCCGGTAGCAGTATCAAATAGCCAATACCAAAGTGCGCTACAAACAGGCTGAACTTACTGCCCTTTGCTTTTAGTTGCTTAAAGTGCAGAAAAGTACCCAACATGCCAATAAGTACCAGAGCAATAGACAGGTAAGTATTCCACTGCCAATATTCTGCACGGCTATAGTCAAGCAGTTCTGTACTAAACTTGTTTTCGTACACCTGTCCCAAAATATTGAATGGCTTAGTGAGCAATACCAGGCCATTGGGATTAACAACAATAATGGCCGCAGCCAGTACAAGCAACAGGGAAAGTTTAACCGGCATTTGATTGCGCAGCGCCAACCTCTTTTTTGCGGTAAGCAAATATTCAACCCAGGCTGAAGCCGTAAACAGGCCAATCAAAATAACGCCCATACCGAAGGCTTCGTGCATATTAGCCCACAGCACTTGGAGCGGCACCAGCCAAAAAATTTTATTGGAATCTTCATTCCTATATCGCAACAGAATAAAAAGAAAAAGTACAGCAAATAGATGGCTGAACATTTCAGGCCTGCCATTAAAGCGATACTCGCAGGCAAATAGAGTAAGCAGTGCCGCGATAGAAAGCAGGAAACTATCGGTCACCTTAGTGTCGGCCTTGTTAGGCAAATAAATGCGCGCGCTCTTTAGCAGTAAAAACAAAAGCACACCACTTACAATGGCCTGTAATAGAAAAATAAATTCCGGCCCAAGCGCTTTTGTGATAAGCGCTGCAACAACTTCAAACCCCCATTTAATATTTACCCAAGGGGCACCGTTATAGGTATAACTGAAAACATCCTGCGTTGGCACCTTGCCGTTTTCCAAAATCCATTTACCGGTGCGTATTTGCCACCATAGGTCGGGTTCGCGCAGGCCTTTAATGCTTAGGGCTATTGCCAGCAAAAAGCAGAGAAAAAGGGGGAGTTTAGGAAGGTAGTTTTTCAGGGCGTTCGTTTACACTAATATACGCAAGCCCTATAAATTGAAAAGCGGTAACTATTCGGCGTCGGCAACCACTTCTTCTACTTCGGGCACCATACGCTTAAGCAGGCCTTCAATGCCGCTTTTTAGCGTAATAGTTGAAGATGGGCATCCGCTGCACGAGCCTTGCAGGCTAAGGCGCACCACGCCCTGCTCAAAACTTTTAAACTCAATGTGCCCACCATCCATCTGTATAGCAGGCTTCACATACTTTTCAAGCAGTTCCTTAATTTTTGCTTCGGGGTCGTTATCAGCGGCCGCCGGGTTCTGGCTTTGCAGAATATCTTTCGGCAGCAGGGCATCATCCACAGCTTTAGCACCGCTTTGTAAAAAGCCCTTAATAGCCTCTTTTAATTCAGGGGTTATTTCAAACCAATCGTACTCCGCCTTTTTAGTAACGGTTACAAAATTGTTGGCTATAAACACGCCGTTTACAAAAGGAATTTCAAAAAGCATTTTAGCCAGGGCCGAACCCGAGGCCAGTTCCTTAGTTCTGAAATCCAACTGAAAGTTGGGAAGTATGTGTTGATTGGTTACAAACTTCAAACTCTCCGGGTTGGGGGTCATTTCGGTAAATATCTCTACTACGTTGGTCGCTTCCATTTTGCTGAATTAAGGGCGTAAATTTAAGCAATGCAAGGGAGATAAAAGGCAGCTTAACGGAAATTGTAATTTAATAGCCCTCAATGCGTTAATGCTTTATGGTCCGCTTCTCCCTATTCCTTACACTGCTGGCTTTCGTATCCTGTGGCGCCAGCTACCATAAACAACATACAACGGTAATTGCCATTCAACCTATTGGCTCCATCAACCTTAGTGAAGTAAACGCTGTAAAAGCGGGCCTGGATTCTATATACGGAATGCAGGTGATTGTTTTGCCCACCCTAAAGCCCCCTGCCTCCGCATTTATCAATATTAAAACGCCCCGCTATAGGGCAGATAAGTTAATAGCCTGGCTTAAACAACAACTGCCCGATAATGCAGACTATATCATCGGCTTAACTGCGTTAGATATATCCACTACCAAAACGGACGACTGGGGGCGCACCCTGGAGCCTAAAAGCCGTTACGAAGATTTCGGCATCTTCGGCCTGGGCTATTGCCCGGGCAAAAGTTGCATAGTATCCACTTTCAGGTTGGGGAGTAAGGCCGATTTAATGCGCGGCCGCCTGGCCAAAATTGCAGTGCATGAAGTTGGACACAACCTGGGCCTTCCGCACTGCAAAACCAGGAACTGCGTTATGGCTGATGCAGTGGAAAGAATATCGACTATTGATGAAGAGGGCTTGTCTTTGTGCAAACAATGCCGTGCAAAAGCCGGGCTTTAGGCCGTAAATATTTTTAATCCTTGCGGATGCACCAAAGGGTTTAAATCGTACCTTACAGCAAAACTTAGGTTATGAAAAACGCTTACCTGTTTTTAGCTGCCGTTATTTCGAGTTTTCTTTTAGCCTCCTGTACAGACTTTAACACCTTTGAAGTTAAGGGACGCATAACGGCTACTACTGAATGCAAAGGCAATGTATTGCCACCCTACGACGTAACGGTAGAAATAATAAAAGGCAATAAAAAGATAGTGAATGTAGTTGCCACCGATGCCAATGGCAGGTTTGGGTTTGACTTTCCCTGGATAGAGCCTAAGTCATCCCCTGAAAAGTGGCGGATAGTAAGTGTATATAAAGACAGCCTGCCTATTTGCCAAAAACCGCAGAGCTGCGATTCAGCCAATCAAAGCTGCTATAACCACGCCAAAAACAAAGAGTATTACAGCATGGATGAAGCTGCGGAATATACCGTAATGTGTAAGTGCGGAACAGTTTACACCATTGACCTTTTTGACCCGTTTGGTTTAAAGAAAGGCTACAAGTTTGGAGAGCCGGGGTATTACTACCTTCCTCCGTTTCCTAAAAAAGAGGACAACACCGATAGCTTAAAGCCCTGGATACCGGATGAAACGGATAGTCTTGGTCCTTACAGACGCTGGATTTTCCCTAAACAGGATTAAGCATTACAATAGTTTCTTGAAGGCGGCGTTTAGGTCAGATGCAAAGAATTTATGTTTTATGTTGCTTGCTTGCAATTTTGATAACCGGTTGCCGCAACGATTGCAAACAAAAATATTTACCTGAGAGTTACAAGCCCTACCAGTTCAAGACCGGTAGTTATTGGGTATATAAGGATGCCGCCTACGGCACCTATGACACGCTATACCTTGTAGATTTAAGAGCCGAAATTATTGAGGGCAATACACCTGTAAAGTGCAAAGGTGAGGCGCTTACAGAAGTATATATGGCTACAGTTGTTAAGGGCTATGACACAATCACCTATTATACCAACACTATGGTGGGGTTCGAAGTTCTTTCCAGTGCCTTTGATGTGCAGGGGAATGTTCTTGACCCGGAATTAGCAAATGGAGGGTGTAATGCTTCGGACATGTGCGTTGAGGATATTGGCACCATGAACATTGGCGGCAATTCGTTTAACAGTGTTCGTAAATTCCACACTCAACTCTTTCATTACAGCAGTGGGCCATTCTGCATGGCCGATTTCTACTGGTGTCCAAACATCGGCCCGGTAAAAATTGCGCTCAATAACGCATCTCAAACTACTATTGAGCTGCAACAGTGGCATATAGTGCAGTAATAAGGAGCCACAACATCTTTATATATTTGCCGTTTAAATTTTAAACCCCGCAGGAGGCCCCTACGGGGCAATTGTATTTTATGAACCTTGAGGAGATTTTAAAGCGTTATACGGAAGCGCCGACAGTAAGTGAACTTGTCCGTTTGTTAACTGAAAAAGCCGGTGGAAGCGATGACCTCCACCTGTCCGGGCTCATCGGCTCGCAGGATGCCTTTGTGGCTGCTGCCGTTTTTAAGCAAACGGAGTATAACCACTTTTTTATACTGAGTGATAAAGAGGAGGCGGCATACTTTCAAAATAACCTGAAGAACCTGCTGGCAAGTAAGGATGTTTTCTTTTTCCCGGATAGTTTTAAGCGCCCCGGCGACTTTACTGAATTGAACAACAACAACGTGCTGTTGCGCACCGAAACAGTAAACAGGTTAAGTAACCCCAATAGCCGGGCCGAGCTGGCCGTTAGCTACCCGGAAGCCTTGTTCGAAAAAGTGGTTAAAGCGGAAGAACTGCAACAGCAAACGCTACACCTGCGTGTAAACGAAAAGCTGGATGTAGATTTTATGATTGACCTGCTGGTGGAGTTTGAGTTTGAGCGGGTGGACTTTGTATATGAGCCGGGGCAGTTTAGCATCCGCGGAGACATCATTGACATTTTCTCTTTCGGTAACGAGTTTCCCTACAGGGTTGAATTGTTTGGCGAGGAGATTGAAAGCATCCGCACCTTTGATCCTGTAAGCCAGCTTTCGCAGAAAAAAATTGCAGCGGTTAGCATAGTGCCGAACATTCAAACGCACTTTACCAACGAAAAGAAGGCATCGGTGCTGGAGGTGTTTCCCACCAATACAATAATCTGGATTAAAGATGCAGCACTGTTAACTGAGGTGCTGGCAGGCTGTATGGAAAAAGCGCTTAAGGTACAGCCGCAGATAAAGAAAAACAGGCTGGAGCATCCGCACCACCCATTACTTGAGGGGGAGCCGGAAAATATTTTCCTTAACCCGGCTGATTTCCTTAAAGGCATTGCACGTTTCCGTGTTATTGAAAACGGCAAGAAGAGTTTCTTTAAATCGGAAAAGCAAATCAGGTTCAACAGCAAGCCGCAGCCATCGTTCAACAAAAATTTTGAGCTGCTTATCAATAACCTGCACGATAACACAAAAAGCGGCTACGAAAACCTGGTATTTGCCGAAAACCCTAAACAGGTAGAACGCTTCTACGCCATCTTTGACGATCTTAAGGCCAACGTTAAATTCTCGCCGGTGCTTATTGGCATACACGAAGGGTTTATTGATGACGACTTAAAGCTGGCTTGCTATACCGATCACCAGGTTTTTAACCGCTATCATAAATACAACCTGCGCCAGGGCTTTAGCCGCGATAAAGCCCTGCTGATGAAAACGCTTCGCGAATTAAAGCCGGGGGATTACGTAACGCATATAGACCACGGTGTGGGCGTTTACAGCGGGCTGGAAAAGATTGAAGTAAACGGCCAATTGCAGGAAACCGTACGCCTGATATATGCCGGTAACGATATTATGTATGTAGGTATACAATCGCTGCATAAAATATCGAAATACGTAGGTAAAGAAGGAGAGAGCCCGCGGGTAAGTAAGTTAGGTAGCGACACCTGGAGCAACTTAAAGAAGAAGACCAAGAAGCGAATTAAAGAGCTGGCCTTTGACCTTATACAACTATATGCCAGGCGCAAAGCGGCACGCGGCCATCAGTTCCCTAAAGATGGCTACCTGCAAAACGAGTTAGAAGCCAGCTTTATGTATGAAGACACCCCTGACCAGGCGAAGGCCACAGAGGACGTGAAGCGCGATATGGAGGCCGTATCGCCCATGGATAGGTTGGTTTGCGGTGATGTGGGTTTCGGTAAAACAGAAGTTGCTGTGCGTGCCGCCTTTAAAGCAGCCTGCGATGGCAAGCAGGTAGCGGTGCTGGTGCCTACTACCATTTTAGCCCTGCAGCATTACAAGGTTTTTAAAGAGCGCTTAAGTGATTTTCCTGTAGAGGTAGATTATCTGAACCGTTTTAAAACCGGTAAGGATAAAAAAGAAACCATTCAGAAATTGGCAGATGGAAAGACCGATATAGTAATAGGTACGCACGGGCTTGTAGGCAAAACCGTGAAGTTTAAGGACCTGGGGCTTTTGGTAATTGACGAAGAGCAAAAATTTGGCGTAGGCGTAAAAGAGACTTTAAAGACGTTGAAAGCCAATGTGGACACCCTTACACTTACGGCTACGCCCATACCCCGCACCCTGCAATTCAGCATGATGGGCGCGCGCGATTTAAGTATCATCAATACGCCGCCGCCTAACCGGCAACCTATAACTACCGAGTTGCACCCTGTTGACCCCGATTTAATTAAGGAGGCCATTGAATACGAAATTTACCGGGGCGGACAGGTGTTTTTTGTACACAACCGGGTAAGGGATATAGGCGAGGTAAAGGACATGTTGCTGAAGATTATTCCAAACATTGATATTGGTGTAGCCCACGGACAAATGGAAGGCGCCCACCTGGAGGAAGTGGTTATGAAATTTATTAACCGCGAATACGATGTGCTGCTTTGCACCAATATTATTGAAAGCGGTATTGATATACCAAATGCCAACACCATCATCATTAACAACGCGCACAACTTTGGCCTTAGCGATTTACACCAGTTGCGCGGACGTGTTGGCCGTAGCAACAAGCATGCGTTTTGTTATTTGCTGGCTCCTCCGTTAAGCACTTTAAGCAGCGAAAGCAAACAACGCTTAAAAACCATTGAGGAATTCAGCGACTTAGGGAGCGGTTTTAATATTGCTATGCGCGATATGGATATACGTGGTGCCGGTAACCTGCTAGGGGCCGAACAAAGCGGCTTTATTGCAGAGATTGGTTACGATGTTTACCACAAGATATTGGACGAAGCCGTACGCGAATTAAAACAAACAGAGTTTAAAGAGCTCTACAAAGATGAGATGGAACGCACGCAGGATTATGTACGCGACTGCGCCATTGAAACAGACCTGGAAATGTTGATACCAAGCAACTACGTATCCAATAACACCGAACGTATGTTGCTATACCGCGACCTTAACGAGATTAAGAATGAGGAAAACCTGAAAGAGTTTGAAGAACAACTACACGACCGCTTCGGGCCCGTACCGGCACCGGTTTACGAGCTGTTTGATGCCATGCGTATTAAATGGCTGGCTACACGCCTTGGCATGGAGCAGATAATTATTAAAGGCCGACAAATGCGCTGCTACTTTGTAGCCAATAAAGAAAGTAGCTTTTATAACTCCAGCGTGTTTGGTAAGATACTGGAATTCGTACAACTGCGCCGCGCCGGCGTTTACCTCCGTGAAACGGAAAAGTTCTTAGTGCTGAACTTTGAACAGGTAAAGAGTATGAAAGATGCGGATGAGCGACTGAAAGACTTGAGTGAGTTTGTGTACGGAGCAGTTAAATAAACTACCTCAAACTCTTACTTCTTTATAAATCGCTTGCTGTAAGAAGCGTTGCCGTTATTCAGCTTTAACAAATACACACCTTCACTTAAATCAGAAAGATCAAGGTTAAATGCCTTTTGATTGTGCAAAGCGTTTTGCAATACTACCTGTCCTTCAAGGTTCAGCACTGTAATGTTAGCCTCCGCCATACTCTCCGATACGGCAACATACAAGTTGTCATCAGCAGGATTAGGATAAACATTTACGGTCGCTAATCCTGTTTCGCTTAAGCCATTAACCAAAGGCACCTCAATTCCTTGTGTTGTATAGGTACATCCGTTAGCATCAGTAACCGTTAAATCATAAGTGCCGGGTGCAAGGTTGCTTATTGTTTGTGTGGTTTCAGCATTACTCCAGCTATAACTGTAAGGGGCTGTGCCGCCCGTTGGCGTTGCAGTTACAGAACCGTTGCTGCCTGTAGAGCCCTGCACATTGGTTGATGCTGAAAGTTGAGCCGGTTCAGTAAGCGTATAACTCTGCGAAGCGTTACAGCTATTGGCATCTGATACTGACAAGGTATAAGTTCCGGCTGTAAGCATACCACCACCGGTAAAAGTATAAGGTGAGGTGCCGCCGGATGCAGTAAGGGTAATTTGTGCTGTTTCGCCAAAGCATTTAATACTGTCGGCCGCAACATTTAGCACTAATGCAGCAGGCTCGGTTATAACATAGCTATTGGTACTAAGGCAGCCGTTGTTATCCGTTATCGTTTGCTGATAGTTGCCTGCGCAAAGGTTGTTAAGATCCTGCGTAGTAGCTCCTGTATTCCAGCTATACGTAAATGGCGCCGCGCCTCCGCTTATGCTTACGTCGATGGCTCCTGTGCAGCTGCCCTGACATGCCAGGGGTGCAGGGCTTGCAGTTGCCGAAAAGCCATTTACCGAGCTTACGGTAGCTGTTGCAGTAGTTGAACAATTGTTAGCGTCAGTAATAGTATAGGTGTACGAGCCTGGAGTAGTAAGGGTAAATGTTCCCGTGCCGGTGTAAGGCGCTGTACCGCCATTGGCAGTTACCACCACTGTTGCATTGCCACCGGTACATGGTATAGTATCATTAGTGGCGCTGGCGGTTAATTGCGCAGGCTGGGTTACTGTTACATTAAGCTGCTTGCTGCAGTTGTTAGCATCAGTTACAGTGTAGGTATGCGGGCCCGCTGTGGCTGAGAAAGTTCCTGTGCCGGAATAAGGCGGGGTGCCACCACTTGCATTAACCACAATATTTACCGAGCCGCCAAAGCAGGAAGCCGCCAGCGATGAATTAGTGCTTACCTGCAAAGCAGTGGGCTGCGTTATACTAACGGATGTGTTTGCAGTGCATCCCTTACTATCAGTAACAGTATAGTTGTAGTTACCGGCAGATAAGTTAGTAGTAGCACCACTATACGAATAGGATGGGGTGCCGCCGCTTGCACTAAGTGTTACAGTGGTAGTGCCGCCATTACAAAGTATAGTGCCAGGTGTACCATTAAGCGTAAGGGCCGCCGGCTGTGTAACCGTAAATGATGCAGTGGTTGTTGCACTGGCAGCATCAGTAACTGTTACAGTATAGCTACCTGCTGTAAGTCCGGTTAAATCCTGCGTAGTGGCGTTGGTGCTCCATTGGTAAGTGTACCCTGAAGCTCCACCCACGGGTGTTAAGTCAATAGCGCCGGTGCTGCCGCCATTACAGTTTACGTTTGTAACCGTTCCTGTGGCTGATAAAGCAGCTGCTTCGGTAACAGTTAGCGAGGTGTTACCTGCCTTATCTAAGTTATCGCCATTAGCTCCGTTAACGGCGTTACCCGCAGCATAAAATACTACAGTGCCTGTACCGGCGGCAGGCGCCGTCCAACTCATATTAAAAACGTTACTGCTTGTTACGCCATTATGCTCGCAGTAAGTACGGCCTGAGTAGGTGCCGGTGGTTACGGTTTTCTTTTTTACGTTGCTGCCCAGGCTGCTGTAGGTATCAGCAAGTGGCGTGTTACCCGTTTGCCGGAAAGCAGTGAGCTGAAATCCATAGCCTGCAGGTGTGCCTGCAGTGTGGTTTACAGTTACCCGTAAATCGTACAAGGTACCTGCGGTATAAGAAGTAACGGCATTAGTAGTGCCCGAACTAAACAACTGTATCTGCAAGCTTACGGTACCGTAACTGCCACCTGTATGGCAACTGCCGCAAGTAGTTGTTTCACCGGGGCCGCCGGTATTTCCTGTATTAGCTGCGGTAGCGCGCCCGGCTGAACTGGAAGATAAAATGACCCACAAACAAAGTAGTGAAAACCCTAAACCGATGAGTTGAATCCTTTTCATGGCTTAAATTAATGTTTAAACATGCAACTTAAAAAGTATTGCTGAAAATGCGGAATAAGATGCTAGTTGTAGAAAAATACCGAGAAGGTAAGCTACCTGCGGTCTATCCATCTTCCGGGAGTGTCCATCAAATTTTGGGTTATATAATAATCAAGCATATCGTGCACTGCCTGCCGGAAAGTGTGTTGCGGATTATAGCCCAGTTCCTGTATGGCATTGAAGCTGGTATAGAAGGAAGGATAACTGCCGGGCCTAACGGCATCGCGGCTTAAAAGCATTGGCCTGTTCAGCCAAGTACTAAATTTTTCGCTGAAGAAAGCGGCCACCAGGGCTAACCACTGCGAAACAACAAGTTGGGGCGCTTTAAATTTTTTATTGGGGAACTTATTGCTCAAAACCTCTACAATTATCTTACACATATCCTTCAATGTGCGGTTGTCCTCCTCTTTACCCGATAAAATATATCGCGAACCTGCAGCAGCCTTTTCCATGGCCAATACCTGCCCTTCTGCCACATCCATTACATGCGCTAAAGGAAATCCGCCTTTGAGTACCACCGGCATTTGGTTGCGGTAAAGTGCTAACAGGTACATACCCGTTCCTATTAAACAATCGTAAGGGCCAAACATAGTGCCCGGTAAAATGGAAGTAACGTTTAACCCAACGTGCTTCACATAATCATTCACCAGTTCCTGTGCTGCCAGCTTTGAGTCGTAATATCCTATACCAATTTCGTTTACCCATCCGGCCTTATCTAATCTTGCCTTTTCAATAAAGTTTAAAACCTGCTCAGTAGAAGTAAAAGAATGAAGGCGCGGTTGATTTACGTAGGGGTTACTGTTTTCAAAATTGCCGATACAGCCTATGGGGTTAGGTATAGCCAATACATTAACTGTGCTGGTGTAACACATCTTTTCAAAGCCGGGGGTGTTAAGCGCAGCATCCATTACATTGCGTGTGCCCTCAACATTAACCAGCCATTGTATACGCTTTTGGCGCGGATCGAAAGTAGTGGACCCTACTGTATGAAAAACAAGTTGTACTCCGCTAAAAGCGGCCTGCACTTCTGCCGCGTTAAGAATATTGCCCGGCACCATATCCAAACCCTGTATATCGCTTAAAGAAAGAGCAGGACTGTTAGCCAGATAAAAAACGCGGATATCGGAAGGCCTTACTCCTTTATAGTTTACCAGGTGATGAATAATGGCAGAGCCCAGGTGGCCGGTGCCGCCGGTAACAAGAATTTTTTTTCCGCGGATGTCAAGCATTCAGAAAATCGAAGTTATTCCATCCCAAGCCAATATCATCGTATTCGCGCTCATCTATTTTTACTTTGGCGTAATCCTCAACATGCGGACGGTAGTGGCGGTAAAATGCTAATGCGGGGTTTTGCTTTAAAACAAAAACATAAAAGGAATTGAAGCCTTTTTGTTGTAGTTGGCACGCGCCCTCCCGAAACAGCGCTGAGCCGTACTTTTTACCGTGATAAGCTTTCAACAGGTAAAGGGAATAAATCTCGCCCTCGCAATTGTGAAAGGGCTGCCTGCCTTTACCACCCGTGATGTAGCCCACTATGGTTCCCTCCTCATTCTTAATAACACGGGCCACCCAGTCGTTGCCCGCCTGTTTAAATATGCCTCTCCACTTTTTTTCATAAAACGGCAGCGTTAAAGAATTGAGAAACGCATCATCAATAAGGCCCCTGTATGTTTCGTTCCATGCCTCAAAATTAACGGCTGCAATTGCAGGAACATCATCAATAGAAGGTATGGTTATAACAGGCTGAAACACTAGATAAAGTTGCGGATTTTTCGCGGATAGCTCAACTTTCTCACTTCCCTAAAAATTCTACCTTCGCCCAGCTTAATTTAAACTGTGGCCAAACCAAAGAACATAATAATGGTAGTAGCAGATAGCCTCCGCTACGATTCGTGCTACCAGCAGGGAGGCCCCGGCGTTCCTTACCTAGAACAAAACGCCGTGCAGTTTACTAACGCCCGTTCTTCAGGCTGTTGGACATTACCTGCTACATCCTGCCTTTTTACAGGCATGCTACCGCACGAGCATGGTGCCACATCGCAAAGCCGCTGGTTAAAAGATGAGATGCCTTCTTTACCTGAAAAGCTGAAGGCCGCAGGCTATAAGCCTATACAGGTAACGGCCAACATGGTTACTACTGATATTTTTAATGTAGCCAAGGGCTTTGATGAAGTACATAAAACCTGGCAGTTTGTTGATACACGCCACCCGTGGTTGTTGCGTATGGTACTTTCTGCCAACCGCCCGCGTATACGCCGCATGTTTCTTAAACCTAAGGACATTGTATTTGATAAATTAAGTGAGGACCTGCGCCAGGGAATTATCTGGGCGCAAAAAACGGCAAACGATGCCTTTGCTAAAGCCAAACAACTGATTGAGGAAAACAATGCCAAAGGACAAGGGGTATTTATCTTCATCAACATAATGGAAACCCACTACCCTTACCATATAGCCGATACGTTTGAGCTATTAAGCAAAGGGCTACTGGGCAAGCTTCATGAGTGGCAGGTGTTATACCACTACCTTTCGCAAACATTTTTAAAGAAGGACAACGGCTTTATTACCCAGGCTGATCTTGAACTTTTGCGCGAGAAACAAAAACTATCGTGGAAACTGATTAAAGAAGACGTTGACGGCTTCTGCAAACAGATGCACGAGGGACAGGATAACCTGGTAGTATTTTGCAGCGACCACGGCGATAACTTTGGCGAACAGGGCTGGCAATACCACTTTAGTAATGTTACTGATGGTGGCAACCGTGTGCCGGTGTTTTGGCTGGACCATGAACACCGTAGAGGAGAAGTTAAAACGCACAACGTAACATCGCGCTTTGTACACCACGATATTGTGCGCGCCGCAGGTATAAATGAAAGCGATAACACCATGATGGAGGAACGGGAGAATAACCTGCCCGTACTGCAAAGCTTTTGGTACGATAACGAAGGCCACACCATGGATAAATACAAGTACAACCAGGTGGCCTTTATTGACGGCGATAAACGTTTTGTACTGCGTGCCGGTAAGTGGATGTATGCCCCCGTGGCCAAAAACGGGGCCGAGCCTACCTTTGAGTTTGTAGAACAGGGCTTTAACCCCCTGGAGGCCATTGCGCTGCCTGCTGAAAGAAAGAAGTACCTGGAGGAAAACATCCGCAACTTTTCAGCGTTTTCAGAAAAGATCATGAATAAAGGGAAATGATGAATATTGAGGAAGTACGCGAGTATTGCCTCAGTAAAAAAGGAGTAACTGAAGAATTTCCTTTTGATGAGGACACCTTGGTTTTCAAGGTAATGGGCAAAATTTTCCTGCTCACCAGCTTGACACAGCGCCCCTTTAGGGTTAATTTAAAGATGAACCTTGAGTTGGTGGAAGAATACCGGGAAAAATATGCCGATATTGAGCCGGGTTACCACATGAATAAAAAGATGTGGAATTCCGTTTATTTTGACAGCGGTAACATACCCCGTAAGGAATTATTATGGATGATTAACCATAGTTATGACGAAGTGGTACGGGGATTGACGAAGAAACTTCAACAGGAACTAAAGGAATTGTAAACATGGATTTAATATTATCAATAGCATTTTGCTCGGCACTCTATCGCTCGGCGCGCAATAAGGGTATCAGCCCCTGGCCTTATATTTTAAATTATGCAGGTGCGGTTTTATTAGTGTGCTTTCTTATTGCATTTACCATTACCTCCATGTTTGGCAAAAATGCGCTGGAAACCGAAGAGGGCATGAAGAACGCTTTATACTTCGCTCCTATTTCTATTGCTTTCGAGATATTCCTGTATATCTATTTCCGCAAAAAACTGGAGAAGACCAAGTTGGTAGAAAAAGAGGACGACGACTACAACGCCCCTCCACCTCCCCCTAAAAAGGATTTGTCCTACTTCCGCTAAACCTTTACTTACCTGATTGCTATACCGCTAAAGCTGTTTAAGTTTGAGGCGTGTTAGATTATTTAATTGTTGGGCAAGGCATTGCCGGTAGCCTGCTGGCCTGGTTCCTGAAAAAGGAAAACAGAAGCTTTACGGTTATTGATGCCGGCACTACGCAGGCATCCTCTACGGTGGCTGCCGGTTTAATAAACCCCATTACCGGGCGCAAATACAACACTACCTGGTTGGCGGACACATTACTCCCTTTTGCCGAACATACCTATAAAGAAATAGGCACAACCTTAGGAGAGCAGCTGTACGCTCCTATTCCGCTTTACCATCTCTTTGATTCAATAAAAGCGCAAAACGACTGGAGCCTGAAATGCGGAACGGATACTTACCGTAAGTATCTAAGCAGTACACAGGTAAGCTATCTTGATGAACAAAAAGTTCATAATCCGTTCGGTAGCTTTGAAGTGAGCGGGGCCGCCCGCATACAGGCGCACCGGCTTAACAGCTTAATACGCCGGTGGCTTAAGGATACGAATAGCCTGAAAGAAGAAATTTTTGACTTTGAAAAACTGGAGGTGCATAAGGATTGTGTGAGTTATAACGGCCTTGAAGCTGCTAAAATTGTTTTCTGTGATGGCGCAGCCGGCAAACAAAACCCTTACTTCAATTACATTCCCTACCAATTAGCCAAAGGCGAAGTGCTGATTGTTCGTATTAAAGATTTTTACAACGACAGGATAATTAAAGGTGAAGTTGGTGTTGTGCCATGGGACGGCAACGATTTATATTACGTTGGCGCTACCCATCATTGGAGTTTTACAGATAACCAACCCAGTGAAGCCGGCCGTAAAGAATTAGAGGATGGCTTAAAACAAACGCTTAAGTTGCCTTACGAAGTTATAGAGCACCGTGCTGCCATACGGCCCTGTGTAAATGGCCGCAGGCCCTTTATTGGCCGGCATGTCGAGTACAAAAATGTGGCAGTGCTTAATGGCCTGGGCACAAAAGGATTTTCTTTAGCGCCCTACCTGGCCAGCCAACTCGTAAACCACCTGGAACGAGAAACGCCATTGATGCAGGAGCTGGATGTAGCGCGTGCCATTAAATAAGGCTTGCCTGCATCTCATTGCGCCAATCGGCAGATATTTATAAACTTGCTGTATGATAAAAGCTACCATTAACGGTAAAAAAGAATTTAGCGTTGGCGACAACGAACTTAACGGCCAGGCTGTAGAGTGGGATATTATTGAAGTGCGTGATAACACCTTTCATATACTAAAGGACAATAAGAGTTATAACGCCACGCTGATAAGTTTTAGTGCAGAAGAAAAAACGATGGTGATAAACGTAAACGGCAACGATTACGAGATAAGCATTAAGGACAAATACGATTTATTGCTTCAGCAATTGGGCATTACTGCCAAATCGGCCTCGGCAGTACAAAGCATTAAGGCACCTATGCCGGGCTTGATTATTAATGTAGTGGCTAAAGAAGGCGATGAAGTGAAGAAAGGCGATACCCTTTTGATTCTTGAAGCTATGAAAATGGAGAACGTATTAAAAAGCCCCCGCGACGGTGTGATTAAAAAAGTAAAAGCGGAGCTGAAGCAAACCGTGGAGAAAAACCAGGTGCTGATTGAATTTGCTTAACGTGAAAAATTAAATTGTAAGAATAGTATGTCACAAAACTTAGGAACAGGTTCAAGAATACAGCACCCCAAATTTGGAAAAGGGGTGGTGGTAGATGTAGATGCAGATTATTACACCATTTGGTTTCGCGATGGCAATGCCACCCGCGGAATTGCACGCGATTTTGTAGGTATGGAAGTGCTGGAGGCTACTGCAGCCGAAGTGGTGCCCATTACACTGCGCGATATTAAGGAAGCGGTAAATGAACTGCTGGAAGAAAAAAGCGACCTGCAGGAAGTGGTATCGCTTGCGGGCAAATGGAACCGCGGCATGATGATTTTAAAGCCGGAGGACACCTCTCTGCAGCCCAAGGAAATTCCAATTGAAAGTTTCTTTCACAAAATAGTAATGCTGCGCGATCGCCTGCGCGTGATGGAGCAAAAGATAAATGCGCACAAACTGCTTACTGATGAAGACAAGGTGGAAATGCAGCAATACATTACGCGTATCTATGGTTCTCTTACCACTTTCAACGTGTTGTTTAAATATACCGAGGACCAGTTTAAGGGTTCAGGAGAGAAATAAATTGTGATAGACATATAAATGAACAAGGGCAGTAGTTTTCTACTGCCCTTGTTCATTTATAACCTGCGGTGAGCTTACATCTTCATATCATCCACACCATCCAGGTACGTTTGAATTTCTGCAAACAGGGGTTCAAAAACATCGGCATCAAAAGGTGATTTAAGATCAGCCAGTTTCACCAGGTTTAAGAAGCTATCGCTGCCGCCGGCCTTACACAGGCGCAGGTAATCGGCCCAGGCGCTCTTAAAATCATTGCGGGTTTTACTCCAAAACTGGAATGCACAAAGTTGTGCCAGGCAGTAATCGATGTAGTAGAACGGGTTTTTATAAATATGGCTTTGGCGTTGCCAAAAGCCGCCGTTCTCCAGGTAAGCATTGCCGTCGTAATCAACCCAGGGGCGGTATTTCTTTTCCAGCTTCAACCAGGTTTGGCGGCGCTCGGCCGGTGTCATTTCAGGATTTTCGTACACCAAATGCTGAAACTCATCTACTGCAACGCCATAAGGTAAAAACAGTATGTTAGAAGTAAGGTGAACGAACTTATATTTTTCGGTATCCTTCCCGAAAAACAAGTGCATCCACGGATAGGTAAGGTGCTCCATGCTCATCGAGTGAATTTCACAGGCCTCATAAGTAGGCCAGTAGTATTCCTCTACCTGGAAGTTGCGGCTTTCGTAACATTGAAAAGCGTGGCCCGCCTCATGGGTAAGCACATCCACATCGCCTACTGTGCCATTAAAATTAGCGAAGATGAAAGGCGCCTTGTATTTCTGGAACATGGTGCAGAAACCACCTGATGCCTTTCCCTTTTTGTTTACCAGGTCCATCAATTCATTGCTCACCATAAAATCAAAAAACTCCTTTGTTTCCGGCGAAAGCTCTGAATACATCTTTTGGCCATTAGCTACAATCTCTTCCGGCGTGCCTTGCGGCGTTGGGTTGCCCGAGTTAAAGTTGTGGCCCCAGTCGTAAATCTTCAGTTTATCTACGCCAATACGGTTACGCTGGCGCTCGCGCAAGGCAGCAGCCATAGGCACTACGTATTTTAAAACCTGTTCGCGATAACCGGCTACCTGCTTTGCATCATAATCTGTACGGCCAAGGCGGTAATAAGCCAGTTCCACAAAGTTTTTATACCCCAGCTTTTTAGCAATGGTATGGCGCAATTTTACCTGCTTGTCATAAATCTCATCAAACTTATCCTGGTGTTGGGCAAAGAACCCCCACTTGGCGTCAAAGGCCTTTTTACGCACTTCGCGATCGGTACTTTCGCTAAAGGCTTCAAGGGCGCTAAGGTTCATTTTCTCGCCGTTAAACTCTACTTCGGCGCTGGCAATCAGTTTTACATATTCGGTACCCAGCCTGTTCTCTTCCTTAAGGTCCTCAATTATACTGGGGTCAAAAGTTTTAAGGCTTACATCGGCAATGTTGAATAACTGTTGGCCGAACTTCTGCTTTAGCTCATCTTTAAACTTGCTGCTGCCAAGGGCCTTATAAAACTTAATGTTCAGGTCCTTAATAAGCGGTTCGTTGCTGTCAAAGTATTCCTGCTCTGTTTCATAGTAGGCATCCTGGGTGTTTATAGAATTGCGAACCGATGCCAAAGAAGAATAAGTCTGGAACTCAGTTTTCAGGTCATTTATTTTAGCCAACACTTCTGTTTGGTTATCAGCAGATTGTGCTGAATCAAACTTCATTAACAACTCATTAAAACGGCGCTCTATTTCCTTAATGTCAGGGCGCTTATAATTCATTTCAGAAAACTTCATGCTTTAATTTTAAGGGGGCAAAGTTAGAAAAGTGGTAAAAACCTCGGGGGCTGTTTTCCCGGAGAGATATAAAAGGCTGATTTTGGCTGTTATAGCGTGTTAAATTTAAACAAGAAGCCGCTTTACGGTGTTAAGCATAAACCGTTTAACTGTAAGGGGCGTAAGTAATTTACGTCTGATAGCATATGAAAAAGCCAATTTCCAATATCCTTGTAATCTGCTCGCTGCTGCTTTCTATCAGCAGTTGCGCACAAAAAAATTCATCCACACAAAAGGCGCAGGCCGCCAAGCAAGTAACTATGAGCGATCCAACAAAACTTGATACAATAACATTAGGCGGAGGATGCTTTTGGTGCACCGAAGCCATTTACCAGCGCTTAAACGGGGTAGTATCCGTTACCAGCGGCTACAGCGGCGGTAAAATTGCAAACCCCACTTACCGCGAAGTTTGCAGTGGCCTTACCGGCCATGCCGAGGTGGTGCAGATTGTATTTGATACTACCAAAGTAAGTTTGGCCGAAGTGCTGGAAGTATTTTTTAAAACACACGACCCTACAACGCTTAACCGCCAGGGTAATGATGAAGGAACACAATACCGTTCAGCCATTTTTTACCGCAACGAGGAGCAACGTAAAGTTGCCGAGGATATTAAAGCCGGCTTAGATAAAAGCGGGGCATTTGATGCACCCATAGTTACGGAAATAGTACCCTTTAAAGTGTTTTATAAGGCAGAAGATTATCACCAGGATTATTACAATCAGAATAAAAACTCCAACTCTTATTGCACCTATGTAATAGTGCCTAAGGTTGAGAAGTTTGAGCACTACTTTAAAGATAAGCTGAAGAAATAATTGGTTTTTTGGTTCAGCCGCACCTGCCAAAGGTGCGGCCTTTTTTTTAACAGCCCGGTGCTTTGCCCTTCAGGTTTGTTATTTATAGAGGCAATTTACATCTTTGGGCGAAACAGGAAAGGCATGGATAGGCTTGTAAAACTTAACGACAGAACGTTTAAGTTGTATAAAAGTGAATCGGAGATATTGCAGGCTATACGTGCCGTAGCAACCCGCATTAATAACGACTACATAGGCAAAAGGCCTTTGATTGTGCCCGTGCTTAACGGTGCATTTATGTTTGCTGCGGACCTGATGAAAGAATTAAAGCTGGATTGCGAGTTGAGCTTTGTAAAGTCCTCGTCTTACCACGGCACCAACTCTACCGGTAACGTAACTACCCTTATAGGCCTAAACACCGACCTTAAAGGCAGGCACGTAATTATACTGGAGGACATAGTAGATACCGGCACTACACTTGCAAGGCTTATGCCCGAATTTATGAGCAAGGAGCCTGCCTCAGTAAAAATTGCCACCCTATTATGGAAGCCCGCAGCTTTGGTAAACAACATTAAAGTGGACTACGCCGGTATTGAGATACCTAATGACTTTATTGTTGGCTACGGATTAGACTATGATGGCCTGGGACGCAACCTGCGCGATATTTACCAGGTTGTAGCCGAAGGCGAAGCAGCCTCTTAGTTATGAATAAGGTTGTAGTGGTTGGAGCAGGCGCAGCAGGTTTTTTTGCTGCTATTAATTGCGCCGAAAAGAACCCTGACTACCAGGTTACCATTCTGGAAAAATCTCCCAAGTTTTTAGCTAAGGTTAAAATAAGCGGTGGCGGGCGCTGTAATGTTACCCATGCCTGTTTTGAAGCCCGCCAGTTGGTAAAAAATTATCCGCGTGGAGAGAAACAACTAACAGGTCCGTTTACAAGGTTTAATCCAACCCATACTATAGAATGGTTTGAAAGCCGTGGTGTGGAGTTAAAGACGGAGGAAGACGGCCGTATGTTTCCTGCCAGTAATACCTCACAAACTATTGTGAACTGCTTTTGGAATGAGGCGCGACGCTTAGGTATAAAAGTGGAAATGCAATGCGGGGTTGAAAGCATAGCACGCGCCGGCGATAAATGGAGCCTGGAAACAAGCAATGGTTACCTAAGCGCAGATGCTGTGATTGTTACAACCGGAGGTACAGTACAGATTTGGAAGCTGTTACAACGCCTGGGCCATAACATTGTTGAGCCGGTGCCATCCCTCTTTACATTTAATATAAAAGATGAACGGATTAAAGGGCTGGAAGGCGTTTCAGTGCCTAATGCGCAGGTGAAAATAAAGGACACTAAACTTAGCGCCGAAGGCCCTTTGCTGATAACCCATTGGGGGCTAAGCGGCCCTGGAGTGCTTAAACTTTCAGCCTGGGGTGCAAGGGAGTTAGCCGCCATCAATTATCAGTTTGATGTTGAAGTAAACTGGTTAGGAACCAAAACTACTGCGCAGCTTGTTGAAGCCCTTAAAAACTACAAGCAGCAACACCCCAAACAAACAATAGGTAAGAATAATTTATTCGGCGTACCAACACGCCTTTGGCTAGCGCTTTTAACCGCCAGCGCAGGTGCAGGCGTACTTAATCAAAACTTTGCCGACCTATCTAACAAAACCATTGAATTGATTGCAGCCATGCTAACTGCATCACAGTTTAAGGTTAATGGCAAATCCACCTTTAAAGAAGAGTTTGTAACTGCCGGTGGTGTTGACCTGAACGAAGTGGATTTTAAAACCATGCAAAGTAAGTTGTTCCCTAACCTGTATTTTGCGGGCGAGGTGTTGGATATTGATGCTGTTACAGGCGGCTTCAATTTTCAGGCGGCGTGGACTACCGCGTGGATAGCGGCGCAATCTGTTTAGCAGGATTACTAGCCCGAAACGGGTTCTGCACCCCGATGACCTTCGCCTATTGGCTGCGGCATATACTTATCCAGTAATTCTTTAAAACGCGGGTGCGGGCGTAAATTTTCAAGGTCAGCGTCTGCTTCAATATGGGCTCTATCTGCCTGCATAAGAGCCGCTGTTTCGTGTACAAAACTTAACTCCAGTAAAGCTAAAGCCTTGTCATAATCGCCGAGAAGTGAGTAGCAGCAAGCCAGGCTGTAATCTGCGATATGGGCTGCAGCCTGATTAGCTTTCTCCAGCTTTTCTATCGCTTCATTCAGGTATGCTTTATAATCAGTTTTAGTGTACAGCTTTAACAAGGCAGTGCCCCAATTGGCAAGGGCGTGGTAAAAATCGGGTTTGATATTAACGGCCCACTCAAATTTCTCTATCCCTAATCGAAGAAGCTTTTCATCACAGTTCCTCTCTAACGCAATACGCACTAAATCGGTACCCCAGTTGTAATAGCCAAAAGCGTTTTGCGGTACCAGAATCAGGGATTCTTTGTAGTAATTTTCACCTTCTTCAATATCCCCCCTTCTAAAGGCCAGGTCGCCAAGGTTATAATAGGCCCGGGCCAACTGCTTAATTACATCCTCTGTGCCTACTGCTTTTATCTCCTCAGCCCGGTTAACTATTTCCTGGTATTTACCCTGTAGCATCAGCGACATAAGGTCAGACTCCAACTTGCCCTGCGACAAATTTTTAAGGTTGCTGCGAAGGGTTTTCACATCGCCCTTTTCAACTAGTTCAATCGCAGTTTCTATTTTCTGCAACGGCTGTTTTAATAAATCGAAATTCTGAACCCCGCCTCCATCGTCAAATTGCAAGGCGCCTATGTTGCCCAATATATCGCGCAGGTAATCAAAAGGCCGGTCGAAAAATGGCGCAGGGGTTAGTTCCAACTCGTTAGCCAGGGCCCGGAAAAAGCTATCGGCGCCATTGCTGTTTATATACCGAACGGAATCTTTATTGCAAAGATGCTCACGCACATGTTTCGGCGCTTCTTCGGATTTGTAGCCTACCCAATTTAAATCGCTGCTGAAGCGCGGCACCTCGCATAACTCCTCAAAAATAAAATCGCATAACCCGCTGTAGCCTACAACCAAAAAGTAATGCTTGCGCAGCAAATCGTTAAGCAGCATTTTAAAGTAATCGCCCGGTTGGCGTAACTCCTCAGTGGTATTAAGCATTAAAAACGAATGCCCTTGCCCATGTAGGTAAAATATATTGGGGAACAATATTGAATCGGACACATAGTTGCGCGTATTGGCCAAATCGTACACATAAGTATGATGATTAAACAGCGCCATTGTTTTAACCAATAGAGGATCGAAGTTGGTGGTAAGAACGGTATTTACGTATCCCTCCTTAATAAGCATACCGATGTACAAATGTGCCAGGTTAATTTTTGCCGAATTGGTATAAGAGCGCAGATACTCCTCACGTTGCTTATACGTAAGACACTTCATTAATACATTGTACTCGTTGTCGGTTTCTTTTAGCTGAACATCCTCAAACCGGTAGCTGTAACGCGGATCGTTTTTTAATTCAACCACCATTTTAGAGGCAAGAGGTATACCCGCAGAGGCAGATATGCCGGCGCCTACCAACAAAGCGGTAGAACGGCCCTCCTCCTTAAGCTGCCGCATATGGCGAGCTATGGATTTAATCCTTGTAGTTTGAAATTCGGTCATCGCAATCCTGAAATGAAAGATAGCAAATGTTTGCCTTAGTATATTTATCCTTAAATGAACAAAACACCACTTCTTGCTTTTTCCATCGGGGCTATTGTGGTATTGTTTCTTGCCGCCCTGGCCTGGCAGTGCACAAGTATAGAGTTTGCCAGCGAGTCCATTAAAGAAAATGTAGTCGTCTTTTATTTATTTGCCATACCCGTTTGCATGGCATTAGGTATAGCAGGCACCTTTACTAAAAGCGATAGCCCGTTAACGGTATTTCTGAAAGTAGCTTTAGGCGCAGTGCTTTCTGTAGCATATCTTTTCTTCGCCACACTTTTTCTGTTTGGCAGCATGTGTTCATATACTACAAGGCAGGTGCTATTCATCAGTAAGCAGGATGTAAATCGCAAAATTGTTGTACGCGATTTTGGCTGCGGCGCCACGGATTCCACTCCGGCAACTTCACATATACAGGAGGTGCAAACTTTTGGCGGCGTATTTATGAAAGTAAGTAAAGCTGACACCACTAATTTTAATCCTCAACAATGGGTAAGGGTAAACAGCCCTAATTGAGTTTAGAAAATTGAATACAGCGCTCTAAAGCATGGTTGTAGGGCACACGTAATCGGTAATCTTAAACTTTCCGCTTTTCTTAATAGCCGTAAAGCCCCCATCTACATTTATAAGATTAGTGTAGCCTCTTGCTTTTAGTATAGAAACAAAAGCCATGGAACGGTAACCCGCCGCACAATGTACGTAGTAGGTTTTATTTTTGTCTATCAGCAACATGCTATCGTCCACATAATCTAACGGGCCATTAATGGCATTTACGATATGCTCCGAGTCGTATTCGCTTTTTTTGCGGACGTCGAGAATATTGATATCAGGATTTTTTTGTTCGACCAGCGCAAACTCCTCTGCCGTTACTGAAGTAATAGTATCTAACGGAAAGCCAGCAGCTTGCCATGCCTCTATCCCCCCGGTAAGGTAGCCAATACAATTATCGTAGCCTACCCTTGCAAGGCGCACCGCTACTTCTTCTTCGCGGCCTTCATCAACTACTATCAAAATGCGCTGCTTAATATCTTTTATCAGGGTGCCTACCCAAACAGCAAAACTGCCATCAATACCTATATTAATTGAGCCCGGGATAAAACCTTTTGCAAAATCGGAGGCTTTGCGTGTGTCAATTACTACAGCATTGGTTTCATGCATTATAGTATCAAACTCACGGGCCGTTATTCCCTTCAAGGCACGTTCCAATACGTTATCTATGCTTTCATAACCCTGTATGTTCATCAACACATTTTTAGGAAAGTAAGATGGCGGCGGTGTTAAACCTGTAAGCAACTCTTTTACAAATTGCTCACGGGTTATACCCGGACGCAAGGCATAATTCGTTTCTTTTTGATGGCCTAAGGTATCGCTGGTTTCCTTACTTAAATTTTTACCGCAGGCGCTACCGGCACCATGGCCTGGATAAACAATAAGAGAATCCGGCAGCGGAAGAATTTTATGCTGCAATGAATCGTAGAGGTGGTTAGCCAGTTTTTCCTGTGTAAGGTCGGCTATTACATGCTGGGCCAGGTCCGGGCGACCAACATCACCTATAAACAGGGTATCGCCGGTAAACAGGGCCTGTTCTTTACCTGTTTCATCAATAAGCAGGTAACAGCTGCTTTCAAGCGTATGGCCCGGTGTATGTATCAAACGGATTTTTGCATTGTCTAAAGCAAACTCCTGCCCATCATTGGCCACCAACATATCAAAGCCGGTTTTCATTTGCGTGGGCCCATACACTATTGTAGCGCCGGTTTTCTTTGCCAGGTCAATGTGCCCCGAAACAAAATCAGCATGAAAGTGAGTTTCGAAAATGTATTTGATTTTAGCGCCGCGCTTTTCTGCCATTTCAATGTAAGGCTGTACTTCGCGCAAAGGGTCTATAATAGCGGCTTCGCCGTTGCTTTCAAGGTAATAGGCACCGTGTGCCAAACATCCGGTATAAATCTGTTCTACTTGCATACACTTTGTTTTAATAACCCAAAAGTAGGCAGGCTGTTCCACCTGTTTGGTGACATTTGTCACATAAGCCCAAATTACCTGCGGGCAGTAAGGGAGATAAGGGAAGCCGGCCCCTGATGAAACGGGCCTTCGTCAAGCAATTGCTCTTCTTCAAAAATTTCAAGGTCCTTCGCGTCCTTAAAATCCTCATTTAATTCCTCTATCGACAAAAGAAAATCAGCATCCCTTGGCCCGCCTGATTTTTTGCCCAGTTGCGCCTTTGAGAACCCCTGCAGCACCAGCAAACCACCCGGGCGCAGCGCATTAAATAAGCGAGGATATTCCTGCCTGCGCATGGCTGAAGGCAGGTGACAAAAAATAAGGGCAAGGCAATCAAAGCTTTCTGGCGTAAAATTGTAATCGCTGAATGTGGCAATGCTATAGTTAATGCTTACATGATGGTCTGCCGCAAGCAGCCCGGCTTTTTCCTTTCCTGCTTCGCTCAAATCAAATGCAAAAACCTGCCATCCTATTGTGGCAGCATAAACAGCGTTGCGGCCTTCGCCTTCGGCGGGTAGCAACATCCTGCCGGCAGGTAAGCCATCAATCACCTTTTTAAAGAATGTATTTGGCGTTGTGCCATAGGCAAACTCCTTGGCTGCGTAACGTTCGTTCCAAAATTCTTTCATCACTTATCAATGAAGAGTGTTTTTAAAGCAATAACTATCAGTAAAACCGCGAAAGATTTTTTAAGCAGCACGTTAGGCAAATGTGTTGCGAAGCGCGCACCTACAAAACTTGCTATAAAGAAGGTAATAGCCAAAACAATGGCGATCTTAACATCAACCATACCGGCCTTATAATACTGCCACGCCGCGAGCGCCCCTACGGGCCACACCAACATAAAAAGTGTAGTGCCCTGTGCCTGTTGTTGGCTAAAGCCTAGAAACATAACCAATGCCGGAATTATAACCACTGCACCGCCAATACCCAGTGTGCCACCAAGTAAACCTGCCACTACGCCAATTATAATTGCAATAATCATTTCATTCATAAC
>CAZUHU010000008.1:0-43349 GCA_964620645.1 uncultured Chitinophaga sp. | reverse complement strand
GCAGCAATTGAAAGCCTGCTTACCGCCGAAATTCATACCAATTCTAAAGACGAGCCCCGGGATTGGCTGCACCTTAGCTTTTACCATATACCTGTAACTGCGGCAGTTACCATTCTAAGTAAATACCGTAGCGATGCCTTAAAGGCTGAAGAGATAGTTTTAAGCGGGCTGCAATAGCCCCGGGCAAAGGTTTAATGACCATGGGCTAAAAAATTTTAAAGGCTCGTTAAACCTTTAAAAAAATAAATTGTCATATCAGCCGAAGGATTTTCCTGAAAAGGGAGTCTAACCATATAAATACCCAAAACTTACCCTTATCGCCCTTCTCTACTAATACCAGTGCAGCGTCCTTTTTTGATGGTTTAACGCTTTTAAAAAATCCGTATGAAATTGAACAGTAACCTCGCGGTTAGCGATTCGGGATTTCTATTTAATCCCACCAATGGAGATTCCTTCTCCATGAATCCTGTTGCCACCGAAATTATCATGCTGCTTAAGGCAGGTAAATCGGTAGAACAGGTAAAAACCACTTTGCTAGATAAGTATGACGTAGATAAGGCCATGCTGGAGCGCGACATGGATGAATTCATTTTTGAACTGCGCGATTTTAAACTGATAAATGAATAGCATGGGCAACAAAAAGAAAATACGTGTGGCGGTTACAGGCTTAAACGCTATTGACAGCCCGGGGCCCGGTGTGGCGGTTATACGTGGCATCCGCGATTGTAAAGAGTTAGACGTAGAAATAATCGGCCTTAGCTACGAATCGCTGGAGCCCGGCATTTACATGGAAGACATTGCCGACCGTACTTACCAGATACCATACCCCTCTGCCGGCAGCGAGGCGCTTATTAACCGCCTGCAATACATACACGATAAGGAAGAGATAGATGTATTAATACCAAACTTTGATGCAGAGTTACCCAACTTCATCCGCATTGCGGGCAAGCTTAAAGCAATGGGCATTAATACTTTTTTACCTACAGCTGAACAATTTGAAGCGCGCGAAAAAATTAACCTCTTTAAGTTTTGCAACAAGCATAACATGATTGCCCCCCGCGACCGGGTATTGTACAAACCTAATGAGTTAGCAGGTGTTACTACGCAATTCGGCTACCCTATAGTAGTAAAGGGCAAATTTTACGAAGCTACCGTATGCCATACCCTGGAACAGGCCACTAAGGCTTTCCATAAATACGAAAGCAAATGGGGCTTACCCATAATTGTGCAGGAGTTTATAGCGGGTACAGAAATAAATGTTGCCGCCCTGGGCGATGGAACAGGCAAAACAATTTCGGCAGTGCCTATGCGCAAACTGTTTATTACGGATAAAGGCAAGGCCTGGGCAGGTGTAACGCTTGATGACCCCAGCCTGGTAGAACTTGCCGGGCAATTTATTGCAGCTACAAAATGGCGCGGTGGTTTTGAGCTGGAAATTATGCGCAGTAACGACGGTAAGAACTACATCATGGAAATAAATCCACGTTTCCCTGCATGGATATACTTAACCGTTGGTGCCGGGCAAAACCAACCCGCAGCCCTGGTTAAAATGGCGCTTGGGCAGAAAGTTGAACCTTACAAAGATTACGCCGTAGGCAAAATTTTTCTGCGCTACAGTTGGGATATGATAATGGATATCGAACGTTTCCAGCAGTTCAGCGCACTGGGCGAAACGGCTGCCAACCTGGCATTCTCGTACGTATAAATGATAAGTATTATTTAATGATCGGTGATTGCCATAAGCAACCACAGTAAAAAGCTGACCACCATGACCACCAAAACCAAGCAACGCTATGAGCGCCCTATGATGCGCCGCATGAACGCCGGGTTGATGAACAAATTTGGCACCCGTACGGAGTACACCCCCTTTACACATATTGACACTGTGCCGGTAAAACGGATAATTGAACAATACGGCTCCCCTTGTTTTGTTATATCTGAGCGCACTATACGCAAAACCTATCAAAATGCGGTTAGGGCATTTCGCACGCGCTATCCTAAAGTGCAGTTTGCCTGGAGCTACAAAACCAATTACATAAACGCGGTGTGCAACGTATTTCACCAGGAAGGCAGTTGGGCCGAGGTAGTTAGCGGTTTTGAATATGAAAAGGCCATACGCAACGGTGTACCCGGCAACAAAATAATTTTTAACGGCCCCGAAAAAACGTTACCGGAACTACAACGTGCAATTGAAAACGAATCGCTCATACATATCGATCACTTTGATGAACTGTATGCGTTGATTGAGCTCACTGAACAGCTGAACAAACGCGCTAAGGTGGCCATCCGTGTAAACATGGATACCGGCGTTTACCCCATGTGGGACCGTTTTGGTTTTAACTACGAAAACTACCAGGCGTGGAACGCCATCACCAAAATTATGGCCAGCGAAAAACTGGACCTTGTAGGCCTGCATTGCCACATAGGCACCTTTATGTTAACTGCAGCAGCTTATGGCATGGCAGCAGGTAAGTTGTGCGAACTTGCTGTTAATGTAAAACAGAAGTGGGGCAAGAATATTCAGTACCTTGATTTAGGGGGCGGCTTTGCCAGCCAAAACACGCTACGTGGCTCATACTTACCGGGTAGCGACATCAGCCCCACCTTCGATGATTATGCTGAAGCCATAACCAGCGTAATACTCAACTACGGTTTTAAACAGGATGAATTGCCGCTATTGGTATTAGAAACCGGGCGCGCCTTGATTGATGATGCCGGCTACCTGGTAGGTTCCGTTATAGCTAACAAGCGGTTAAGCGATGGCCGCCGTGCCACAATTATGGATTTCGGGGTTAATGTATTGTTCACTGCATTTTGGTACGAGCACAAAATTACCCCGGCTCAAGAGTTCACTCACCACAGCGAAGACATGGTGCTTTACGGCCCGCTGTGCATGAATATTGACTTAGTACGCGAGAGCATCAGCCTTCCACCATTAAACAGAGGCGATCATGTTGTAGTGCACCGGGTAGGCGCTTACAATATGACGCAGTGGATGCAGTTTATAGCCATGCGCCCTAACGTAATTATGATTGACATGAAAGGCGAACCGCACATTATCCGCAATAAAGAAAGCGTGGATACCCTGAACGTAATGGAAGAGTTGCCGGTACACCTGAAAGATTTTAAACTGTAACAGTCCCAAATGCTGACCCGGAAGCTGCAACTACATATTGAAGGATTACTGCACGGCTACTCGCAGGTGTTTTTTGCGCGCAGTAAGTGGTACGGGGCATTATTGCTGCTTGTATCTTTTGCTGATTGGCGCATTGGCCTTGCCGGGTTATTAGCCGTGGTATTTACCAATCTGTTAGCTGAAGTATTTTCACTCAATAGCTTCTTTATTGCTGAGGGTATATACGGTTTTAGTGCAGCCCTGGTGGGCATGGGCATAGGCGCCACTTTTCAGATAAACACTTTCTTTTTTATTACACTGGCGCTAAGTGTCTTTCTCATACTTCTTACCACCAAGTTATTCAAAGGCTTGTTGGATAAATACAAACTGCCTTTTCTCGGCTTGCCATTTGTAACTACTTTTTGGTTCATCCTATTGGCAGCCAAATTTTTTACTGCCTTACATTATCGGGCAATAGAATCCTATGCTACTCCGGGTTTTATTCAGGATTGCTCTGCTTACATCCTGCAACAAAACCTGCCTGAAGTAGTTATTACTTTTTTGCGCTCATTGGGTGCGGTTTTTTTTCAGCCTAATGTTGCGGCAGGTTTGCTTATTGCCATTGGCTTGCTGCTGTATTCCCGCATTACTTTTACGCTTGCTGCGTTAGGGCTTGGGGCAGCCTACGTATTTTACAATATTGCCGGCATTAATACTGCTGAGTTAAACAGGGTATTGGTGGGCTCTAATTATTTTTTTGCAGCTATAGCTATTGGTGGCTTCTATCTAATACCGAATGCCTACTCGTACGTGCTTGCCGTTTGCATGGTGCCGCTGGTGGCAGCGCTTCATTACAGCCTCACTTACATCTTCGGCATGTTTATGCTGCCTGTTTATACCACGGGCTTTACCCTGGCTACTATTCTCCTGTTATATCTATTAAGCTGGCGCATTAACCCGCAGCAACTGGTACAGGTCATTTATCAATACTGTTCGCCTGAACAAAACCTGCGGCACTACCTGGTAACTAAAGAGAATTACAGATACAGCAAATTCTTTCCGGTATCACTGCCCTTTTGGGGGGAGTGGATGGTAAGCCAGGGACATGAAGGAAAGATTACACACCTGTGGGACTGGAGTAAAGCCTTCGATTTTATTGTACTGGACGAGGAAATGAAATCGTACCAAAACCCGGGAACCAAACCGGAAGACTTCTACTGTTATGACAAACCTGTTCTATCACCGGGCGAAGGACAGGTAGTAGTAATTGAAGATGGCATAGAGGAAAACAGCGTTGCCGACATGAACCTGCAAAAGAATTGGGGCAACACCATTATCATAAGCCATGGTAACGGTTTGTTTTCGCAGTTGAGCCATCTTAAAAAAGGAAGCATTAAGGTGAAGATGGGAGAATATGTGTACCGTGGCACCCCTTTAGCCTCCTGTGGTAACAGCGGCCGCAGCCCGGAGCCACACATTCACTTTCAGTTGCAAACCATACCAATGATAGGCGCTAAAACGCTTGACTATCCTTTGGCATCTTATGTAGTGCGCAACAATAGTAGCTACGAGTTGAAAATATTTGAGAAGCCCGCAGAAGGAGCGTTTATAAGGCCGGCAGAAATCAACCAGATACTGGAAAAGGCATTTTACCTTTTACCGGGAATGAAGATGAAATGGGTGCGTGATGGTGTAGCAGAAAACTGGGAAGTATTTACAGATGCCTGGAACCGCACTTATATCTATTCCTACGAATACAAGAGCACCGCATGGTTTGCGAATGACGGGGTGGTTTTTAAATTTCTCGATTTTGAAGGAAGTAAAAAATCCTTTCTGTACCATTTTTACCTGGGCTGTTATAAAGTGTTTTTGGGTTATTACCAGGACTTAAAATTGCCGGGCACTTTACCTGTTTCATTTCTACATAACAGCGTGGCTGAGTTTGCTACCGATTTCATTCGCCCGTTTTATCAGCCTTTACGCACCGAGTTTGAATTGCGTTATGTAGAGAATAACACATTAAATAACAGCGGTAGTATTCTTTTGCAATCTGTTTCGAAAGCTAAGGTTGGTAACACCAACCTGCGTCAGCTCTCTTTCACCATCAACATAAACGAAACCGGCCTCAACAGCATTATAGTGCAGGAAGGCGGAACCAAATGGGAGGCCATATGCGCAAAGTTGTAACAATGCTTGCCATATTATCCCTGGCCTGTGTAACACGGGCGCAAAACGAAGCACTCACCTCGTACTATGATAGTATTACCTATGCCGATTACCTTAAAGCTGACTGGAAAGAATTACAACAACACGGCAAAGCAGCAATAAAGGAAAATGCGGCAAGCGATTGGGTGTATAAGCGCATGGGCTATGGGCTTAACGTGCGTCGCAAATATCTTTCTTCTACCTATTACTACAACAAAGTTTTGCACGAAAACCGCGAAGACGCAGATGGGCTTGTTATGAATTTCAACAACTATGTTAACAGTGGCATGCAGGGTGCTGCGGGGGTGATAGATAAATGGATGACCGATGACCTCCGGGATTATGTTGGCGTACGCCGCAAAATTCTGGAAAGTATTTATCTAGAGGGAGGAGCTATTGTGACTAACAGTTTAAAACAAAACGGTAACACTCGTTTGTTTGATGCGCAACACCTTTTAGGCACACAGGACCTAACCACCGGTATGTACTACTGGCAGCTCGGGCTAAACCTTAATGCCGGCAAAACAGTAAGCTTCAATATTGCCTATACCGGTATGATTCTTCCGCATACCAATCAATATCAATACGGCTATCCAAAATTGGTTGGCACACAGCCCGCTCAAAGCAATGGCGTTACCTACCAGCGCAACATCTACCAACCTGCAGATTCTACCACCACCTTTAAGTATAATACGCAACAGCACCAGGCATATATAGGCGCCAATTTCGCTATGCCGTTTGGTTGGGGGCTAACTCCTTTCGTTCACTTACTTATTTACAATACAACACTAACGTCCTTCAATACACAACCGCAATACTATCTCGCGCAGCCTATTGACACTTTTCAATCAGTGCGCCCTTCAGTTGCATACACCACTGGTCCTTTAACGTCAGTTGATGCCGCCCTTGGGCTTAACCTATACAAGCAATACCGCAACGTGCTGTTTGAAGTAGGCGGGTCCTACTCTTCCATAAGCAAAGTAAACACATGGCAGGCCAATGCCGCAGTTACCTATTACCCCTTGGGCAATACTTATCTGTCGTTCACTCCGCGTCTTGCGTACCTAAATTTGGCAGGCAGCAACAAACTGCTATACCAGTTAAGTGTTTCAGGTCGTTTGCATAAGTATTTGTGGCTCTCAGCCTTCGTCACCTATGGCGACTTACTTTACAGTAACGAAAGCAATGGCAGTATTGTTTTTAACTCCACAAACAGCACACAGTACCGTTTAGGCGCTACGCTATATTCGCCGGTGCATAAAAATGTAGGAGTGTTTTTAGGTTATCAATTCCGACAAATGAAGGGTGCTATTTATAAATACACCAACAACACTAACTACGATACTTATCAAACATCCTATCAAAATCATTTAATAACGCTTGGCTTAAAATTTAATTTATGAAGAAAGGAATCATCACCATCGCCCTGCTGGCTGTAAGTATAGCCGCATTAAACGCACAGGACTTTGAAGCGCGCAAAAAGGCCTACACCGAAAGTTACACCCTGGAGTATAACAAGAAATATACAGAAGCCGTAGAGAAGATAAAAGCTGTTTACCAGGCAGATGCCTATGAGGATAATGTGCGCATGGGTTGGCTGTTGTATTGCGCTGCCAAAAGCACAGATGCTATTCCTTACTATGAAAAAGCTCTTTCGCAAAGACCAAATTCTATCGAAGCTCGTTTAGGTATTGTTTACCCGCTTTCAGCACTTAACAAATGGGACGATGTGGTTAAGCAATACAAGGACATCCTAAGTATTGATATCCACCACGCCACTTCCTTATATCGCCTTGCCGGTATATACTACTACCGTGCACAGTACACGGAAGCAAAAAAATACCTGGCGCTATATATTGAAAGTTACCCTTTCGATTTTGATGGCATCAGCCTATATGCATGGACGGAACTAAAACTCGGCAACAAAGCTACTGCTAAAGAATATTTTCAACGTGCCCTGCTCAATCATCCATCTGATAACACAATATTGGAAGGTCTCAAAGCGGCTCAATAGCTTGCTCAATTTACGCCAAACATGGCTGGCAATCCTTCCTGGATAACCAGCCATGTTTGTTTTTGGCATCTTATTTTTCCTTATATCATAAGCATAAAACCAAATATGCATATGACAATTCCGTGACAGTGTCATGAGATTACAACTCTACCTTCATGTTGTCATTTTAGAACCTACTGTTTTTCTCACCTAAAAATTGAAACATGAAAACAAAATCTCTACTTGCCGCAGTGTTGATGCTGTTTTTCCTGCAAGGGATAGCTTACAACAATCTGCGCTTAATAGACCCCCAAGGCTGGGTTTACAACAACCAAACCAATATTGACAGTGCCACCGTAACGGTAGAACCCAAAGGTGCCTATTTTGAATATGGCTTGTATCTCACCTTCTCTCCCAAACCATATCACTACGGTAATGTAAACGACACTTTTGAAATTGAGCTAATGTTCGACTTGCCTGAAAAAGCCATCATTACTGATTCCTGGCTTTGGGTAGGCAATCAAATAGTACGTGCGTCTATAATAGACCGCACCGCTGCCAGTCTTATTTACGAAGGGATCGTGAATCGGCGTCGCGACCCTTCCATATTATATAAGAACAGCAGTACGCAATATGAACTTCGTGTTTTTCCTATGGCCGGTAATGAAACCCGCAAAGTAAAAATAACCTATTTGGTACCTGCTCAATGGAAGGGCAACGAAGTTAGTACGCCTTTGCCGATTGGTATCTGCAACACATCCGCTGTACAGCCTCCTTTAAAAGTAATTTGGGAAAGTAACCAACAATGGAGCCAGCCCGGTATAACTGAGCTTCCAAACCAGTTGTTTGTCAGCAACTATGGCAGCACAACCTATTATGCTGAAATACCGTCCAACAATTACAATAGTCTCGGCAGCCTCAACTTCAGCCTTTCGCATAACCTAACCGGAGGTATGTACAGCGCAGTGTTCCCCATAGGGCCTGAGGATGGATACTACCAGGTACTATTCCGTCCTGATGAGGCGTTGAATGTTCAAGGGCTTGGCCGCAAGCATGTATTCGTCTTTGATTATGAATCCGGGCACAACACCATTTTACCGGTAGATATCTTAAATAAAGTGCGCAGCGTGCTTCATTCGCAATATCAACCTACCGATTCCTTCAATCTTATCTTTACCAAGGCGTCAATCTTTAGGTTAAGCAATACCTGGCTGCCTTGCGATTCACAAACCATTGAGAACACCTTTAATGGCTTTGCTGGCTCTAACAACCCTTTGATCAGCTACAGCAACCTCGGAAACCTCTTCTCCAACGCTATAGACTTTGTAAAAAGCAACGGTGCGAATGGAGAAATAATACTTTTTACCAGTTCAGATAACATCGGTTCACAAACAGCCACAAACAGTTTGGTAAGTGGTATTCTTAACGAAATGTCTCCTGATGTTTATCCTGTAAACGTCATGGATTTCTGCATAAACAACAGCGGGGGCTATAGTGTTGGAGGACAGTACTATTTTGCCAACGGATATTTTAATAAGAGCGTATCCTCAATTACCGGAGGCGTTATGCAAACCTGTTGGACATACAATTGGGGCAATTACAATTACTACGGCAAACCTTTTAACACTACCGTTGACGAACTATTCGATGGCCTGGTGGATAATATCAACAACTTTGAAGTTTATACGGATCTTGATAGTGGCTTCTGTTACAGCCGATATAACTCACAAAGCAATCCCAACATGCCTATAAACAAAACTTTCTTTCAGTTAGGCCGCTATCATGGTCAATTACCTATTACTGCAGAAGTATCGGGCGTGTATCATTCGCAGCCATTTCAACAGGTATTCACCATATCTAACAATATAACAACCGATAGCTGCACGCGCCAATTGTGGGTAGGCTCATACCTGGCGGAACTGGAAGCATTGCCTCTCAATAACCAGCTGCTAAAGGATATTCAGGATACCAGCATTGCTCATCGTATTCTTTCAACGCATACGGCATTTCTTGCCTTAGAACCCAGTGACACAGTTGAGGCCTGCACCACTTGCGAAGATCAATCCAACACCGGGGGAGGGGTAAACGTAGAAGAGTTAGCAGAGAGCAATATCAAAATCTCGGCTTTACCAAACCCATTCACGCAATCAGTAGCTATTCAAGTATCGGCTGATAAAGAGCTCGGGGAAATACAATTAAACATTTACAATTTAATGGGCCAGCTGGTTAAATCGCTCAGTTTAAATGTAACAAGCAATACCTATACATTAAACTGGGATGGAACAGATAACGAGGGCAATGTTACCGCCAGTGGTGTATATCTAATACAAATCCAGTTCGCCGGGGCTAAACATAGCCTCAAGTTGGTTAAAAGCGAATAACAAATTTTCTCCTTGCATAAGCCGGCTGCCTTTGGGTAGTCGGCTTTTTTGCTTAAAGGTTACCGGCTGTGCAAGGCTATCCGGTTACCCTCAGTATCAGCAAAAACGCCCATATAGCCTATTTCAGGGGATATTTGCTTTTTAGGTATAAGGACCGTTCCACCTGCTGCTTCTACCCTTGATAATTCAACAGCCACATCGCCACTAAAGGCAGTAAAATAAATCAGCACCCCATCTCCCGATGGTTTGTAATGAGCCGGGGCATGTATAAGGGCTCCTGCTGCGCCAATGCTGTTTTCTACTCCGGGAAACATTCCCATTTCATCATTACCCAAGTACATTCGGCTAATAGTAAGGTTAAACACCGTTTCGTAAAACTTAACCGCGCGACTCATATCCTTAACCGGTATTTCAAACCATCCAACTACATTGTGGGTTACCATACAATCAATTTTACTGGGTGATACAAACAAAAAGGGGCGCGTTAACGCCCCTGCTTGCGAAAAACGCCTGGCTATTAATTTTTGGCAACCACCAGCTTCTTGCTGTAAAACTTATCTCCGGCATTGATAATGGCGGTATAAGTAGCATCTGCTAAAATCTGGGTATCGAAGTTGATTGTGTTTTGCCCTGCAGTAAGGTTGTAAGTGCTTGCACTTATTTCTCTTCCTAAAATATCGTAGAAGCGGATATCAACGCTCTGCGATGTTGAAGTAGTAATGATAATCTTGCTGGCATCCCTGGATGGATTAGGAATAAAATCTGAAATAGTAAACGATACGCCATCAGTAATCATCGCAGAAACCACATATGTCTCTTCGCTTTGGCCATCATTATCCATTTGGCGCAGTTTGTAATAATATACCACGTTAGGAGTTACGTTATGGTCGTCATAAGCATATGCCTGCATTACAGTTGAATTATCGTGGCCATCCACCCATCCAATGTCGCTGAAGTTAATGCCGTCAGTACTGCGCATAACAACAAAGCCATCGTTATTCAATTCCATAGCTGTAGCCCACGACACCTGGATGAATTGGTTATCTATAGGGTCAGCCTTCAGGTAAATCAACTCAACAGGTAAAGCATTAAGCGATTTTGATTTCTTGTCCGAAAAGTGAGAGAAGCCTGTATACACACCTCCCGGAACACCACTACCGGTGTAGCAAGGGGATGTGCTGCCTGTAATTTTAGTATACGTCAACAGGTCGTTTACGTTAGATACGGTAGATTCAATATAAGGCGTCCAGTCATCACCGGCATCAGAAGGGTCATCTCCATAAGAAGAAGGGAACTTAACTGTTCTCCACGAGTCAGAGGTACTGCCTTCGTCGGTATAAGAGTTAGGGAAAGTTTCAATCCAATATTGATAGCTTGTATTAACGCCACTGGCAGTATAACTCCAGTAACCGTGGTCTTTAACCGCATCCTCCAGTATTAGCCACTGCGCCAGGTTGCTGTTGCAAGGGTCATTGGCAAAGTAGCGATTGTATCCCTGGTTATCCGGTGGTTGTGGGCCATAGGGCTGCACAGGGCAGTTGGCACAGTATTGCGATACCTTACCAATGTAGCCACTTGGGTTATTGGAACCATCGCAGAACTTACCTTTAACATTGCCGCCACCACCGGGCAGTGCTATAAAATTTAAGTTAACAGCCTGAAAGCCGTTGCTGGTTGTACCTATTGGGTAAACATACGGATAGCTGGTGCTGGTAACACGGCGCTGAACCCCCCCGGCTGCAGAAGCCCTGGTGCCTTTTGTTAAGATGTAACCTGTTGAAGGTGCGCCACCGATCATTAGAGCAGGGTAGCCCTTAATAGCATCCTGGTTGCCGTTTTGTATATCCAAAACGTATTCCTGAGCAGCCGTATATGTTTTCAGAAAACCTTTTTGGCCGTTGGTGGTCCACAGCGCAGAGGGCTGATAAGTTGCCGTTGTATTGTTGTTATCGAATACCAGGGAGCCTTCCACCATCAGGTCCGATTGCATTTCCACCACATCCGAGCTACTGGCTTTATCAATTACCACATTGTATAAGCTTGAAGTGCCTGCCGTGGTTAAATCGCCCGATACATTTTGCTGACCTGTACCAATAAACTTAACTACACGGTCTTTAGAAGTAGGATCATTAAACACTGAAAACTGTGCGTCCTTGGCTACTTTAAAATCACCTTTTACTTCAATAATGCCATCATTCTTTACAACGCCATTTGTAGAAGGGCCGTTTTCATCGGTAAAGCTACCTTGAACATGGATAAGGGCACCTTTCTGAACATATATATCCGCGCCGGCATTATAAAACTCATTTTGGGCGGTAACTAATAAAGGGGCGATAAAACTTAAGAGTACAAGTCTTTTCATAAATATTCTTTTCGCTGAGTGATAGTCCACTTGCAATATAACAATTATTATGCCCCCGGTAAACCCGGCACGCACTTTTTTTCATCTATTTCATGTTCAGCACCTTATGTATACAATTTGTGCCTTTTTGAATCCAAAACCGGCATTGTAGATAACAAACCTTGTACGGTATAAAATACAGGGCATGGGCGAAACTAAGGACAGCCCTATTCGTATTCGTTGCCTTGTTCGTGCGAGGCGCTACCACCATCAAAGCGGCCGCAATCCAGTTCAATAGCTATTTTCCCTTCAGGTGCTGCAAAGCGGCGGGCAGGGTCTATTTCACTTTTAAAATTCAGGCTATCGGCATACACCTTTTGGAAAAACTTAGCCCAAATAGGCAAGGCCGTGCTGGCCCCTTGTCCATTCTGCATACTATGAAAATGGATGTAGCGGTCTTCGCAGCCCACCCAGCTTCCTGCTATAAGGTCCGGGGTACAGCCAATAAACCAGCCGTCGCTATAATTCTGGGTAGTTCCTGTTTTACCCAGTATATCGTTCATCAGTTTAAAACGGTAACGAAGCCGTGCTGCTGTACCACCTAGCACCACATGGCGAAGCATCTCCACCATTACGTAGGTAGTTTGCTCATCCAGGGCTTCGTTTTTCTGTGCTGCAAAATCCTGCAAAACGTTTCCGTTCCGGTCCTCAATACGTGTTACAAACAAAGGCTCAGAATGTACGCCGCGGTTAGCATAGGTGGTATAAGCGCCCACCATTTCAAACAACGAAATATCAGCCGAACCTAAGCATATGGAAGGCTGAGCAGGTATCTCGCTCTTAACGCCCATGGTTTGCACCAGTTTGATAACCGCATCAGGGGTCATCTCATGCATTAGGTAGGCCGTAATGGTGTTTACGGAATTAGCCAAGCCTTGACGTAAGCTAAGCGTACCGCCGTATTTGCCATCGCTGTTTTTAGGGGTCCAGTCCTGCAGCAGATTAAAGCGAGGGTCGCCGGCTTCAAACGTTATCGGCTGGTTAGGCACTCTAAAGCATGGCGAATATCCTTTATCGCGTATTGCCACGGTATAAACAAAAGGTTTAAAGGTGGAGCCTATCTGCCTCTTGGTATTTATGTTTACGTGGTCGTATTGAAAATATTTATAATCAACACCGCCAACCCAGGCCCGCACAAAACCGCTTTCAGGGTCCACGGCCAAAAAGCCGTTTTGCAAAATCAGTCGGTGATAGATAATAGAATCAATAGGGCTCATTAGGGTATCAATCTCGCCTGCCGGGTTGTAGGCAAACACTCTCATTTTAATTGGCTTCTTCAGTATGGCCTCAATCTCTTCTTCGCTCTTTCCTTGTTTCTTTAAGTCAACATAGCGCGGGCAATGGGTAAAAATGGCCTTCCACTCTGTAGGGAAATCCTTCCAGGGGTCCTTGCCTTTCCAGTATTCAAAAAATATCTTCTGCATTTCAGAAAGCTGCTCTCGTTGGGCTTCTTCAGCATAACGCTGCAGGCGTGAATCAAGCGTAGTGTAAACCCGCAAACCATCTTTATAAATATCGTACTTACTTCCATCGGGCTTGCGGTTTTTATCGCACCAGTCCTTCAACCACAAGCGCAGATATTCACGGAAATAAGGTGCCAAACCTTCGGTATGCGTATCTGCATGAAAGTTTATTACAATTGGCAATTGACAGAGCGAATCGTACTGCTCCTTGCTCAGGAATTTATACTTCCACATTTGCCCCAGCACAGTATTGCGCCTCAGTTTAGAAGCTTCAGGGTGCAGGCGTGGGTTATACTCAGAAGGAGCTTTAAGCATACCAACCAGTATCGCCGCTTCTTCTACTTTTAATGAATCAACCGGTTTACCAAAGTACACATAGGCGGCAGACTTTATACCAAAAGCGTTATCGCTAAATGGAACCGTGTTTAAGTACATGGCCATTATCTCTTCTTTGGTATAACTGCGCTCCAGTTTAACCGCTATAATCCATTCTTTAAACTTGCGCGCCACTAACTGCACTTTGCTTAAGCGCTCGCGCGGAAAAAGGTTTTTTGCCAATTGCTGCGTCACCGTACTACCACCACCCTGCGAGTTTCCCGTGGCAACGCCCTTTACCACGCGCATCAAAGCGCGCAGGTCAACACCGGTGTGCTCAAAAAAGCGAACGTCTTCAGTAGCCAGCAAGGCATTCTTTACGTTGGCATTAAGGTTATCGTAGGTAATGTTGCTGCGGTTCTGCAAGTAATAACGGCCAAGTATTACGCCATCGGTAGAGATGATTTCTGTAGCTAATGAACTATTGGGGTTCTCCAGTTCAGTAAAACTGGGCATGTAACCAAACTTACCCGCAGCTACCAAATAAAACACCAGCACCACGGTTAAAACACCAGCCAGGAATACGCTCCAGAAAGCAACGAAAATCTTTTTATTCATGAAGGAGCACAAATGTAAGAAAAGGCAGAAGACGTGTACAGAAGCAACGCTTTGCACATCCCCTACGTTTCTATAAAAACGCGCACATGAAAAATCTTGTACTTACCTCCGTAATCTTCCTTTTTTGCAGCAAACTGTTCGCACAGCAAAACCTGCCCTATACCACCGGTTTCGATAGCACTTCACAAACTGCAGGCTGGCAGGAATACAGAAAGGGTGTGACTTCTACTTTTAACTGGGGTGTTAGCAACGTAGGCGGCGCTTCGGCACCCGCTAAATTGTATCATGACTACCCCGTTGGTGCAGCAACCACTGATACCACTATAGACTGGTACGTTTCCCCCGCCCTTAACGTAAGTGGTGCCGGAGCCAAACTATCACTCAAATACAACGTTTATTCCATTACCGGCAGCGCCACGCCTATTGATAATTTCAGCGTGTGGTACAGCACCAATGGCAGCGATCCGGCAACAGCCAATTATCAAAAGGTAGCCGACTTTACGGATAAAGTAGGTAGTACTACCGCATGGCTCGATTCTGCTAACATTATATTAAATGGTGGAGGTACAGGGCACCTTGCGCTACGTTACCAAGCCATAAACAACTGGTTCGTAATTTCGGTTGACAACATTGCCATTACAGCATTACCGGCTTCCTCAGTAAGCAATTCTTCCATTAATAACATCTCCCTTTACCCCAACCCTGCACATAATTACATTACCATAACTAATGCTGAAGGATTAAGTGCTGATCTGTATGACCTTAGCGGACGTTTACTAAAAGCCTATAAGACAATTAACGGTGGCCAAATAAGTGTAGCCGAATTTGAGGCGGGCACCTACATCCTTGAGTTGTACAACAATGATGGCAAATCGGCAACCCGAAAAGTTACTATTCAATAATGCCCAGTAACAGAGTACTATTTGCCGTAAACGCGGTGGAAGAACTTTTGGTACTCATCTATATCCTTCAGCGTTAACAGGGTGGCAAAGTTAACAGTGGAAATGACGGTTAACTCGTATTGGGCAGCCTGCATATCACTAAACAGTTGATCCTGTTTGCGCACCACATTAAAATAATCCATCGCCTCAGTTCTGGTTTTAAACTGACGCACATTAATCAATTTGTTTTTGCTGTCAATTATCACCTGTTTGGTTTGCAGGCGGCTAACCTCGTATTGTGTACTGTTAAAGGCATTTATTTTGGCCAGTACGCTGGTTGTGGCATTTGGTGTTACAGCCGGGTCTTTTATATATACAAGAAACAGGTGCACCGCTGCATCATTGCGCACATAAGGCGATGTGGTATCCTCTGCGGCTACAGCGGGTTTACCGGGTACAGCAGCAACAGTATCTTTCACTTCGGCCACAACAGGCTTTGCAGTAGAATCTACCTTAACGTCAACCCCTTTTTGCTTTGCCAGTTCTTTAGCTTTATCCAGCTGCGCCTGCAGTTGGTTCACGGCGCTATCGGGCTTGCTGTTATTAATACCGGACGGCGCCATACCTACATCCTGCACTTTATAAAGCGCATTCAACGAGTCGCGCATTAAGCTGTCCTGGCTTAAATCAATTTGCGGCAGGCTTGATTTGTTGAGCGCGGCCAACAGGTCGCTGGCTGTTTTCTTAATTTCAATATCCGTACTCTTATTAATGATCTTGTTTAAGGCCTGCACATAGTCAGCAAGGCGATTTTGTTTGGCCAATAATAAAGCCAGTAACAACTCAAACTTTGGCGCAAGCGGATTTGGCTTAAACCGCACATCGCTTAGCTTGGCTTTTAACCAGGCGGAGTCTAACCTGTTATTTGCAAAATCATTATAAGCTGATTCATAGTAGGCGTTAATCTCCTGCTCCTTAGCGCGGCTTGCATTCACATAATTCGGGTCCTTCAAAATCTTTGCAATTACGCTTTCGGGGAACTCGGCCATTATTTTTGCCTTATAGCTTTCAGCAAGGGCGGTATTGTTTAACTTCTGCGCAATAAGGTATAAGTAGTAGTAGCTTTCCAGCAGCACCTTGTTTTTGGGGAAACGTTTTACCAGAGTTTCAAACATCACCTGTGCTTTGTCATAAGCCTCCAATCCATCTTTATAAATCGTTCCGGCATTGTAATAAGCATCTATAAGGCGGTCATTACTTTTTTCCAACTTCTCCGGTGTAGTAGGCAAGCCGGCTTCCAATTGCTCCTCAGGTGTTCCTTTAGGCTCCTCCTTCTTAACTTCAGTAGGCAATGAATCTACCGCATTGGTTTCCTGTGTATCATCAGCAGTTACCGAAGTCTTGTTCTTCCTTCTCCAGTTTTCCTCCAGCTTACGGCGGCCCCACTTTTTGATGAAGTCGTTATAGCCGGTTGCCCTCGCTGCCGTGTTATAAAAATACCAGTTAGAAACCGGCCCTTGCGGTTGTTGCTGCTGAGGGTTCTGCGGATTATTGCCTTTAAAATTCTCTAGCTGCTGTTGTTGCTTAGCGGTTTCTTCGGCTTCTTTCTTCTCTTCTTCCTCGCGCTCTTTACGGGCTAAAATATCTTTTATAGCACGTTGGCGCTGTGCTTCAGGTAACGCGGCCAGTTTTTGCAGGCTGTCTTCCTCAGCAATAACATTCAACTGCTTCACCAGGTTGTCCAACACACGATCGCGCTCTTCAACGTCCGGATAGCGCTGGTCGTTTTTGGCCATGAAATTTAGGGTGCTGTCGTAATAAAACTTAGAGCTTACATAGTTCTCATCATTGTAATCCAGTTCAGCCAGCTTTAAATAGGAAAGCGCCTTTTGGTCATCGTTAGTGGTAGAATTATCAATGCTCTTATGTAAGAATTTACGGGCCTCGTCACGGTTATTATCCAGTAAAGAAAGTAATGCCAATTCATAATAGATCTGGTCGTAATAATCGCGGTACTTGCCGTCCTTGGCCATGCGCGCTAAAAGGTTGCGCATATCAGCATTACCCGCCCCGGCACCTCTGCCAATGCGCGCCATTTTAAGCTTGGCATAAAACTCCATATCGTAGTTGGGGCGGCTCTTTAAAACCAGCTTGTAAGTTTCAATAGCTTTGGCATTGTTGCCAACGGCTTCGTAACACTGCGCTAAAACAAAAAGCGGACGAACCCTTTTCTTTTTGTTCTTCTTTATCTTCTTAAAGCCCAGGTACTTCTCCAACGGGGCAATTGCGCCTTTGTAGTTTTTGCTGCTTACCTGCAAATCCGCATCGGCCAACTCCAGTTCCGGGTCAAGGTTTTTGTAGAATTTATCATCGTTACGCACATAGGTAACTACTGATGATGCCTCATCAAAATGGCTTGTGCGTGTATAGGTTTTAATTAACCAGATAAGTGCCTGTGCCCTGGCTGGCTCATGCACCCAAAGCGAATATTCGGGCCGGTTGTCAACCTTCTCCAGCTTTTTAGTGCCGTCCGGTTGAACTACTTCTTTAAACTCAGGTTTTTTAACCTTCTTCTTAGCCTTAACATACTTGCCTACGCGCTTGCCCAGGCCTTTCATCACTTTTACATAATCTACCCCTTCTTTAAACTCGGTAGTAATGTATTTAAAACTGCCGCTTGCCTTATCGTAATCTCCTTTCAAATAGCTCGAAATGCCGATCAATAGCATATGATCATCGCTCCAGTTACTTATGTTATGTATCTGTATGGCCATGGTGGTGCGCTTAATCACATCATCCAGGTCAGCCACCGATGCTGCAAAATCCTTGGGGTCGCTATAGAAGTAAACCGAAATTACGGAGTCAAACTTATCTTTATGGCTGGCTTCCACCGTTTTAAGGGTGTTGGTCAGCTTCTCGTTGGTGTTAAAATAGGCGTTGTAATGCGAGGTAATATCATGGTAGGCCATGGTAGGCAAAACCGCATGGTTGGTGGTGCTACACCCCCACAACAACATCAGCAAAGCAAGGAAGGAAAATATTGATAGTTTTGTCAGCCTCAACGGGATATGTTTTTCGCGGATATTAAACACGCTCCGAACAAAAATATTTTGTTTTAGAGAAAATAAAAGCCGCGGCAGCACGTGTTTTCCGAAGGGGTAAAGAAAGGAAAAAATAACTATAGCCGCTATTGGGGTAAAGGGGTTAAGGTTTTTAGCCCTCCAAAACACCTAAATGGCTGACTTTAAACGCCGGGCACAATAGCAGTTTAGTTTATTCTTAACCTGTTTGTGGTAAAAATTTTGTAAAGCACTGTGGCAGAAAAAGCGGTAACCAAACGCAGCAAAAACCTGAAAAGCAAATTCAGGTTCGTTATCCTTAACGACGAAACCTTCGAGGAGAAGTTTTCTTTGGTATTAAGCCGTACCAACGTGTGGGTGTTTTTCAGCATTGTAGCCTTTGCCCTTATCTTTTTAACTGCCGCCGCTATTATTTACACCCCCTTAAAGTATTTTATACCGGGTTTTGGCGATTATAATTACCGTGGCCAGATCTTACAATTACAGTTTAAAACCGACTCCCTCAATAATACCATGCAGGCCCGCCAAATTTGGCTGGAAAATGTGATGAACGTGGCTGAGGGCGGCGTTGACTCTACCAAACCATCACCTGATAAACCGGGTAACATTGATAAATCAAAAATCGACCTCAGCAAGAGCTCAGAAAGCGAGCAGGCCCTGCGCAAGGAGGTGGAGGAAGACGAAAACTTTTCGTTGAGTGTAACCGCACAAAAAAATAACGAGGCTATAGGCGAAATTAAGGCGCTGCATATGATGCAGCCGGTGGTTGGCTATGTTACCGATAAATACGATGCCGCCAAGGAGCATTACGGGGTAGACATAGCGGCCAAAGAAGATGAGCCTGTTAAGGCCATATTGGATGGCAAAATCATTTCAGCTTCCTATACGCTTGAAACCGGCTATGTAATTGCTATACAACATAGCAACAACCTCATTTCCATATACAAACACAACTCAAAGCTTACTAAAAAAACAGGGGAGCTGGTTAAAGCCGGCGATGCTATAGCCTTTGTTGGCAGCACAGGCGAAACCAGCAGTGGGCCTCATTTACACCTGGAGATATGGCAGGCAGGCCATAGTTTGAATCCACAGGATTATATCGTATTTTAGCTACCCCTAACCCCAAAAACAACGAGCTATGTTTAACAAAAAGGACGACAAGCCCGCAGGCCCTAACGCTATGAACCAATTCGGCAACGGAACGGTGATTAACGGTGATGTTAGCACCGAGGGCGACATCCGCATAGACGGAAAAGTAACCGGCAACGTAAATTGCAAAGCCAAAGTGGTAATTGGCACCACCGGTATAATAGAAGGCGATATTGTTTGCCAAAACGCCTACATTGATGGCAAGGTAAACGGCACCATTGAAGTAAGCGAACTGTTGATTCTTAGTAAAACAGCTACCGTTAACGGCGATATAAAAATCAAGAAGTTGGTAGTTGAAGAAGGTGCCAAGTTTAATGGCAAATGCAGTATGGGCCTAAGTGTTGCCCGTAACGACAGCGCCGAAACTACCGCCCGCCCTAAAATAGCAAGTGCTGCAATATAAACTGCGTAAGCATATATTCTTAAACAGCCGATGCAAAAAACATCGGCTGTTTTGTTTGTGCCCTGTAACACGCAAAATCAATATCCGGCGTTCATAATATATACTTTGTTTATTTGTAAAGCAGTAAACATTATGAAAGAAAAAGAGGAAAAGAAAAGTCCGTTGAACACTGCATTCCGCTATTCCGGTATAGGATTTCAAATTGCAGGCAGCTTAATTTTAGGTTTTGCCATAGGTTATGGCTTAGATAAATGGGCACATACCAGCCAGCCCTATTTTACTCTTGTATTTTCTCTTATTTTTCTTGGCGGTGGCATGTATCTGGCCTTCCGCGACCTGCTGAAAAAAAGCTAACTATTTTCGTTTCTGAGTTTTGAATGATAGCGGCGATTATCTTTGCCTGATTCATGAGCCCCGAGCAGTATTCCGAAATACGAAAGACTATTCCCGAACAACCCGGTATTTATAAATACTATGGTGAGGATGGAGAAATACTGTATATAGGCAAGGCAAAGGACCTTCGCAAAAGAGTTTCCTCTTATTTCCATTCCAAGGATCAGCCGCACAAAGTGCGCCGCCTGGTTTTTGCGATAAACCGCATAGAGTTTACCATAGTGAACTCGGAAGCAGAAGCCCTGCTGCTGGAAAACTCACTTATAAAACAGGCACAGCCACGTTACAACATAATGCTGAAGGACGATAAAACCTATCCGTTCATCTGCATTAAGAAGGAGCCCTTTCCCCGCGTTTTTCTAACCCGTAAGGTAATCAGGGATGGATCAGAATACCTGGGGCCTTTTACATCGGTTAATAATGTTAGAAATATATTGAGCCTGCTGGTCTCAATTTTTCCGCTGCGCACCTGTAACCTGCAACTTACTGATAGCAATATTGCAGCAGGCAAATTCAAGGTGTGCCTGGAATACCACATGAAAAATTGCCTTGGCCCTTGCCAGGCCTATCAATCTCACCAGGATTATGATGAAAGCATTGAGCAGATACGGGATGTACTAAAAAGTAATTTCCCTTCGGTTGTAAATTACCTTAAACGAAAAATGAACGAGTACGCAGCCCAAATGGAGTTTGAGCGTGCCAATGAGTTTAAGGAAAAGATTGATTTGCTGACCAACTATCAAAGCAAAACCACCATTGTTAACCCGCGCCTTAACAACATTGATGTTTACGGCTATAGCGAAACCGACAGTTATGCTTTTATAAGTTACCTGCATATAGGCAACGGCAGTATTGTGCAAACAAAAGCCTTTGAGGTAAAAAAGGTGCTGGATGAGACCCGCGAAGAAATACTACAGCGCGCAGTGATGGAAAACAGCTTTGCAGAAGAGGCCGCACCTGTAGAAGAAATTATTGCGCCTTTCACTTTTGAACTTCCTTTTGAGAAGGTGAACCTGTTAGTGCCGTTAGCGGGCGATAAGAAAAAACTGCTGGACCTGGCCACTAAAAACGTGCTTTACGCTAAAGAAGAAAAGATAAAGGCCAGCCTTACTGCCGAAGAGAAACACCCCTCCTTCCGCATTATGAAAACGCTGAAGGAAGACCTCAAACTGAAAGATATGCCGCGGCATATTGAGTGCTTCGATAACTCCAACTTTCAGGGCACAAATCCGGTTAGCGCCTGTGTTGTTTTCCGCGATGCCAAACCCAGCAAAAAGGATTACCGCATTTTTAATGTACGCACGGTGCAAGGGCCCGATGATTTTGCCACTATGGAAGAAGTGATATACCGCCGCTACAAGCGCATGCTGGACGAAGGGCAGGAATTACCTCAGCTTATAATTGTGGATGGTGGCAAGGGGCAATTAAGCAGCGCGGTAAGCAGCCTTAAAAAACTGGAGCTGTATGGCAAGGTTCCCATAGTTGGCATCGCCAAAAAGCTGGAAGAGATTTACTACCCCGAAGATTCATTACCGCTTTACATCAACAAAAAGTCAGAGTCGCTTAAGCTTATACAACGCATGCGCGATGAGGCCCACCGCTTTGGCATTACACGGCACCGTGCCCGACGCAGCAAATCCTCTATTACTTCTGAACTAACCCAGATAAAAGGCGTTGGTGAAAAAACATTTGACCTGCTGCTTAAAAAATACCGCAGCGTTAAAAAGCTGAAAGAAGTTTCACTTGAAGAACTCTCTGAGATGATTGGTCCGGCTAAAGCAAAAATTGTGTTAGAGGGGCTTAACTCAAATGCCCCAAGTCAGGAGGCAGGTGAAAGCCCGTTACAGACAGAAGAGAGTTAGCGGTTAATCAATAGTTCCACACATCATGCTCCTTCTCAAATAGTTCCTGCTTTATGCGTTCACTTTCAATTTGCGCATCTATGCCGGCAGTATACTCATTTATGTTGCGGTCGTATACATTGCTCTCCTTGTAAATAAAGCTTTCAAACTTGCGCATCTGGAAGAGGTCATCCCAACTAAACTGTTGCCAATCGTTGCGTTCGTTGTAAACCACTTCCCGGGCAAGCATCGTTCTCAACTCTTCATAAGGTATCCAGTACATGGTCATATCGCCCATGTAATTGCCGGCAGCGTCATAATATTCCATTACGGGTGCTAATCCTATTATACGCACCTGCATGGTGCTGGTACGGGTATCAAAGAACCAAACCTCTTTAATGCGGTACTTCGTAATCTTATCCCAGGTCAACTCCGTTTTTACTACGGTCAACTCTTCCTCAAAAGTGATGGGGTTAATGTTGTAAACAGTATCTATGCGGGTTCCTATGTTAGCCGCCGCTGTAGCGCTCATTACCTGTTTAAATTGGTCCGCGTTTACTACGGAAGGGTCATAAACCGTCACCTCGCCCTTTTTTGCTGCTTCATGTATTATTTGGGCTAAAGGCCTTTGCGGGTAAGCAAATGGCAGATTCATTTTTTGGCGCACATCAACCACCCTCCATATATTTTTGCTCCACATTACATCCGCTTCGCGCTGATACTGGTACTCCAAAGGCTGCTTATCACTGTTATCTCTCTCAACCCAGGGATAGTGCCGGGTAGTAGTTTCATCGCCCGTTGTAGTTATTGTCGTACTGTAAAAGCCATCCAATGGCTCCTGCCCCATCACAAAACTGTAGTGAGCCGCCAAAATCACAACCATCCATATTCGTTTCATAGCTATCCTTTTTGTAATACAATAGCGAACCTTAAAAAAGTAACACGACCAACTTCTTCTTTCTACTTACACAAAAAGCAAAGCCCGCACTCCGCCTTGCAGCAGGTGCGGGCATTATATTAATAATTAGTTTGCGGGGTTAGCTCAATACCTAACCTAATGAGTGCCCCGCAGGTGTAATTTATTGTGTCGTTATATTGTAAGCTATAGAGCCCAGCTTTCTTTGGCCACCAGGGCCCTGGGCAATTATGTTATCAAAAAACAGTGCGTCTCCCTTTTTTAAGCCGGCAATAAGGGTTTTGGTCTTCTCGTTTAAAACAGCGCCTGCATTATCTACAGGTATTACATCTTGTCCTTTACGTATAGTCGCCGTAAAACTTACCACCCTCCATTGTACTCCATCATAAATAAAATCACCCATGGTGGCTACCAAGCCTTTGCGCGCAGTTATCATTCCTTTACCTGTAGGCCCCGGGTCAACAATACCATCCAGTTTCACTACGGGGTCAGGCACGCGCTTAATACGAAACTCCTGCTCACCCATCGCCATCATCTTGCCATCAATCCTGGCGCTCACTTTAACCTTAGTTTTCTTGCCCGGCTGGTCCACCTGCAACGTATAACTGCCATCGCTGGCCTTTTTCAATATTCCCGGCCCGTCTACAGTAGCCACAATATCGCTTTGTGCAACTCCCGGCACGCTAAGGTTAAGGGGATTATCCAAGCCCACGTATAACACATTCATTTTGGTTGGCGATACTACGGCCACTTTAGAGGCCACCTGGTATTCGCCTTCAAAAGGGTAAAAACTAAAAAGACCGTCATCTCCTTTTACACGAACCACGCCTGTATATTTTTTGTTACCGATTCCACTGCCATTAAGATTAAGCCTTCCCGTACCCCCGTCCACATCTATTTTAGTTGCATTGGTTAATGGTAACGCATCGCTCGGATTTTTTATTGCTTCATAGGTGCCATCTGCCCTCTTCTTAACAGCACTTGTAAAACTTCCTAAAAACACCTCGGGCGTTAAGCTTGAGCTTGAAGCTGCAACCAGCACGTCTGCCTTGTAGGCTTCTCCCTGCAATATGTAAGCGCTTGGCGAAATCACCTTAGCCTCCATTTTATCTACCTTAATACTCTTGGCATATATAGAGCCATACAACTGGTCAACTATATGCGATTCGGCGGCCAGCACATCATTCTGATATTTGGACAAGGTAGTTACCGCGGCAATTACAGGCACATGATTAAAGGTGGCATATTCCCAATCCTTGCCATCTTTAGTGGCATCCAGCTTAAGACTAAAGCTTTTTGCCAGATCGCTGCGTTCGGGCTCATCCAACAAGGCCAGCAACTCAGTTCTGGTTGTCTCAATCTGCTTTTTCAAATCCTTGCCCTTTTCACCGTTGTTCTCAACAAAAAGGCGTGTAGCTACGTCAATGTCGTCATCGCGCGTTATTTTGCCTGTTTCCGCGTCAATACCTCCTGCTTCACTAATCATCTGCTGCTTGTATTGTTCAAGCAGCGTAAACAGCTTTTGCGAAAGCTGCCGTGCTTTGTTCGCCTTGTCAAAAGCAACCCTGGCCTTTCCGCTATCAATGGCATTCTGCCTTTGAAACTGAAGAAAAGCCTCCGTATTCTTTGTTTGTAAAGAGGTATTGGAAACGCTAATGCCATCGTTCACATTCTTAAAAGCGTCCAGCACTTCGTTTGAAACAGTCAGCGCTAAAATTGCAGTTAGCACCAGGTACATCATGTTGATCATCTTCTGGCGCGGCGGTAAATTCGTATTTGCCATAGGGGAAATTTTTTACGGTTAAACCATCATTTCCCTTTCAACGGCCTCTGCTTCTTTCAAATTGCGAAAATCTGCCGGCCCAAAGCCCTACAAACGAAAAAAAGTGAAAAGCGAAATATCATCACATAATACCTCGTTATAATAGGTTAAGCCGGGCACATTAGCGCCTAACACCTACCGTAGTTGCACAAAACAAAAAAGGCAGACTTCTCAGTCTGCCTTTTTCTATAGTTAAAGCTTAAATTCTAGTAGTTCCACAAATCGTGCTCAAACGCAAAGTTCTCGTACTTAATGCGGTCGCTTTCCAAAAGAGCGTCAATACCGGTAGCATACTCCTGTATGTTACGGTCATAAACGTTGCTCTCCTTATAGATGTAGCTTTCAAACAGGCGGGCCTCAAAAAGGTCTTCCCAGCTTAAACGCTCAGCGTCGTTCTTAGGATTGTAAACTTCGTACTTAGCCAAAATAGGGCGTAAATCAGGATAATAGATCCAATACATGGTCATATCACCACGATAGTTACCGCTGGCATCGTAGTCTTCCATAATAGGCGCAATACCGATGATACGCACCATCATAGTAGAAGTCTCCTCATCAAAGAACCAGTCTTCCTTAACACGGTACTTCACAATCTTGTCCCATGTTAACTCATTCTTTTGAATAACCTGTTCTTCTTCCAGGGTAATTGGGTTAATCTGCATAACGGTGTCAACGCGGGTACCAATTTTCTTGATATCCTCTACGCTCATCACCTGCTTAAACTGGTCAGCATCCACAATTGCCGGATCATACACCGTCAACTCGCCATTCTTGGCTGCTGTATGCATAATCTCAATTAACGGTTGTTGAGGATATTTGAACGGCAGGTTCATTTTCTCACGCACGTCAATCATACGCCAAATACGCTTAGCCCAAAAAACGTCAGCCTCGCGGATATAGTCGTAAGGAATTACCTCTTTCTCCTTAGTAGTGGTTTTCACCCAAGCGCCATCCAAAGGCTCCTGAGCTACTGCCACTACGCTAAGTAGGGTAAGTAATCCTAAAACAAGTTTCCCTTTGTTAAACATCGTTCTGTGTTTTAGATAATTTGGAATGCAATCTGACCGAGTTTACGTGGTTGGTTATCCGGACCAACAACTTTAATCTCGTCGATAAAGATAATGTCTTTAGGTTTAGCGCGATCCAGGAAGCTCTTCATCTGTTGGTTAAACAGAGGGCCTGTGGTTTCTGATTTAAAGATTTCACCTTTAGAAGAGAATACCATCTGGAAGCTCTGAACTTTAAACGTTGCTTCGAAGTCGAAATTTTCCAACAGCGCAACTACACCGCTCTGTGCCTTGATGGAACCTGGCTGAGTGTTGCCACCGCGCAGCTTACCACCTAAGGTTGGAACCGGATCAGGAATACGCTTAATACGGAATTCTTCTTCTCCCATGCTTTGAACTTTGCCGTCAACTTTAGCGCTAACAGCAATTTTGCACTTACCTACAGCAGTAACTTTTGCAGTATAAGTACCATCAGCATTTTTAGCCAAGCTACCGGCACCGTTTAAGCTGGCAGAAACGTCGTTCTGGCCAACGCCCGGTACAGATATCTTCATAGGGTTGTCAACACCAATGTAAAGCACGTTCATTTTGGTAGGAGATACAACTACCGCGCGGGCAGCAACCTGGTAGGCGCTCTCGAACGGATAGAAAGTATAACCGCCAACAGGGTTCTTAACACGGATGATACCACCGTATTTCTTCTCACCAACGCCATTGCCGCCTACTTCGTATTTGGCCATGCCGCCTTCAGCCTTTAATATGCTTCCTTCAGAATAACCTGCAGGTAGCGGATTCGGAGAATCCATTTTGTCGTAAGTGCCATCAGGGTTTCTTTTGAAACCACCTAAGCCACCGATAAATACTTCAGGCTGTTGAGTTGAGTTAAACGCTGCAAGGAAGATATCAGCCTTGTAAGGCTGGCCTTGCATAATGTAGCTCGATGGAGCAATAACCTTTGCAGAAAGAGCGTCGAATTTGAAATCCGTTTCGCCGATTTTCTTGATAAGGTATTCTACTACTGCACCTTCTGAGCTGATTACGTCGTTCTGGAATTTAGAAAGGATAGTAACCGCAGCTGTGGTTGGAACGTGGCTGAAAGTCAGGTATTCCCATTTTGCGCCTTCTTCACCTTTTTTCTTTGGAGTTTGAGCATCCAGAGAAATTTTGAAGTTAGCACGGTCTTTCTCGTCAACCAATTCTAATAGTTGCTTACGGGCATCCAATATCTTTTGTTGAAGTTCGCGGCCACGTTTTACACCGGCGCCTTCTTCAACGAACATACGGGTTGCAATGTCAATGTTATCGCGTTCTACGATATCTCCTGTTTCAGGATCGATACCTTTAGCCTGCTTAACAATCTCTGTTTTATATCCTTCAAGCAGGGTGTTCAGTTCAGTAGAAATTTTCTTGGCTTTTTGAGCCTTGTCATAATACTGCTGAGCTTTTCCTTTATCCTGCTCCATTTGTTTATCAAACATCTTGTAGATGCCTGCGTTCTTTTCGCCTAAGGAGCCGTTTGAAGTTTGCAGACCCTCGTTTACCAAGCGGAATGCATTCAATACCTCCTGCGATACGTTCAAGGCCAAAAGAGCTGTTAACACGAGGTACATCATGTTAATCATCTTCTGCCTTGGGGTTAATTTACCGCCTGCCATTTTTTATTTTCTCGTTTTAAGGTTAAACCAATTATAATTCACTGCACAATTAAACAGCCTTCATTGCAGAAAGCATGTTACCATACACCTGGTTCAATGAAGCAAGGTTCTTGTTCAGTGAAATCAGATTGTCACGGTATTTCACAGCATCTGTAGCTGTTTCTGAAAGCGCTTGTGCAGCTGAATTCAGGTTACCAAAGAATTTATTCATGGCTTTCAGGTGGTTGTTGCTGTCCTGAAGTTCCAGTTCGTAAATAGCGTTAAGCTGGCTAAGGTTTTTAACCATGTTCTGTACTTGCTCATGGTAAACTTTAGTGTGCTCGGCACCGGCGCCAATCTGGCCTACAGCAGTTGTTGCGTTAGCAGCAGCCTGTGCAAATGAAGTAATTTGACCGGCAGCGCTTTTTGCACTCTTGCTAAAGTCGTTAGCAGCAACTGAAGCTTCGGTTAAGTCGTTCAGTTTTGATACGCTTTCGCCCAGTGTGCTAAAGCCTTTTCCTAAGCTGTTAATTAAATCAGGACCAACCTTAGCGTCGCTAAGCATTTTGTCCAGTTGTTGTGTTAAAGGCTTTTGGTTTCTGTTGATAGGGCCTTCGTTTGCTAACTCAGGATAAACCCTTTCCCACTGATACTCTTCGTGCAGGGCACTCTGAGGTTCAAAACCGGAAATAATGAAGATCAATACCTCGGTACCCATACCTGCGATAAGCATGATATTTGCACCGGGCCAGTGCATAATTTTGAAAAGTGCACCTGCGATAACCACCGCCGCACCAAAAGAGTATGCATAGTTAAGAAGTGTTCTTGCACCTTTACCGGTTAGTGGATGCTGATTTGCTGCCATGATTCGTTCGTTTTTAAAATTTAAGGGTTAAAAAAGAATTATTGAGTTTTTGGTTAAAAACTAAGTTCGGTTCGTTTCCTATAAAGTAAATACCATTATTGGTCGGTAATATCTCTGCCCAGGAATGTGGTAATACAACGGAAGCCAACATATGACTTGGCTGAGTCCGCATATTCCCAGTGGCGTGTGCCGGTTTCAATGTAGTAACCGATATCTTTCCATGAACCACCGCGGATAACCTTACGCTTCATAGCTTCAGGCTCGCTTTCCTGTGCATCGTAACGGATGTCAGGGTTCAGGTCATGTATAAAAGAGTAAGAGTTTTCGTAGAATGCAGATGAAGTCCATTCTGCTACGTTACCGGCCATGCAATACAAGCCGTAATCGTTTGGCCAGTAAGCATCAGCACGTACGGTGTAGAAACCGCCGTCCTCAGGGTAGTTACCACGGCCAGGCTTAAAGTTGGCCAGTATACAACCTTTAGAGTTACGAACATAAGGGCCACCCCATGGGTACGGAGCTAACTTTTTGCCGCCACGGGCAGCGTACTCCCATTCGTGTTCGGTAGGTAAACGGAAGATATCCATCAAAGGCTCTCCGCGCGGTGCACGGTAGTCTTCCCACAGGCGTGTTCTCCAATAGCTGAAAGCGTTTGCCTGGTTCCAGGTAACACCTACAACAGGATAATCATCAAATGCAGGGTGGTGGAAATAGTTACGGGTCATTGGTTCATTATATGAATAAGAGAAGTCTCTTACCCATACCAATGTATCAGGATAAACGTCGCAGCTTTCTTTATGGATAAAGCTGGTTCTTGACTTGCCACGGTTCTTGGTTAAAGAAGCAGCTTTGTAGTCAAACCATTCGTAGTCATACTTTAATTTGCTTAAGGCAAGCTCTTTACGGCCCCATACTCTTTCGTTCTCAGGAAGGTAAATTTCCTCCAGTTCCGAATTGGTTTCGCCTTTTTTGCCACCGCCCCACTCAATGCGCTGGTTCCAATCAATGGTTTCTTTACCATTACCGTCATCCTTTACATGGCTAAGCATTTTGTGAGCAACCGAGTCGCGCACCCAGTTAATAAACTGGCGGTACTCGTTATTGGTAATTTCTGTATCATCCATGTAAAAGCCAACAATGGATACTTGTTTGGCGCGTGCTTGTGATGATGCATTTACGTCCTGATCGCTAGGTCCAATGTGCAACACACCTGATGGAATAAACACCATACCGTATGGCGTTATGGGATTCCACCTTGGTCTATCCTGTTCACCCAGCAACTGGCCGTTGTAACCTCCTTTACAGCCGGCAATGAAAACAATCAGCAGAATCATTGCCTTGCCAAGAAGAGCTTGTACGTTTTTCATGTTTGCGTTTTTGATAGTTTTTCCCCGTTATTTTTTGAAGAGCGTAAATATAGACAGATTTCGAAATTACAAAAATATTCCAAAAAAAATTGCTACCCCACTTGTTAATTACGTTATCCGTGGCCCTTTGTTACCTCTTCTAACCCCTTATTAGTTAAATCGCGGATTATGATAAAAGTAACCTCGAACCTCCTTCTTTTTCAAAGGATATCTATAAACTAAGCTTACCTCGTGCGAGCCGGTATTAAAACGGGTTAGGTACGATACATTCGCGTCGTAGCTATATACGAGTTGAAACCCCTTGTATCGCATACCCAAAAACACCGACAACGCGTCAATGGTCTTTTTAGTATATCCTCTAAACGAAATTCCGGTTAGGATATTGTTGATAACAGTAAAGGTGGCGGCTACTTCAGCCTGCACCACTTTCAAATCTGTCTTTACCATTACGCTGGGCATGATTTTAAGTTTCTTACCGGCCGAAAAATCATAGCCTCCGGTAAAGAATAAATTGCGCGAAAACACCAGGTTCATCTTTTGCCCCGGCGTAGTCAATTTAGCAATGGAAAATGCGATGTGATTGATGGAGGCCCCGGCAAAATAACGCTCGCTATTAAAATAAATTCCGAACGATAAATCAGGCGCTAAACCCTGCTGCAAACTAACGGGTAAAGTCTGGTCGTTGTGGTTTACACCGCCGGTATTGTAATCGCCATCCGGAGCCCTTAGTTGCGAGCCATCTAACGATGCCTGAACAATGCCCGCACCAAGCCCAATACCCATATTGCCCCACTTAAATTTTTTGCGGTAATCGTAGTTAAGGGCTACATATGTAGCGCGCTGATAACCAATTAAATCGTTAACAGCAGTTATGCCCACGCCTGAACTAATAGCATAGATGGGCATATTAAAGTTAAACCCTTGAGTGGCAACGGCTTTGGTGGTTAAACCCACATATTGGCTGCGGTGTAGTAGGGCAAACTCAACTGACTCCTCGCTGCCGGCATAAGCAGGGTTAAAAAGATAGCGGTTGTACATGTATTGGGTAAACTGCGGCTCGCTTTGGGCCTGTACAGCTACATATATAATAGAGACAAGAAACAGTAAACCTAACCTTCTACTCATTCGGGGTAATGAAAATAGCGCATTCTATCCAACTTTCAGTACAGCAGGCCTAAAACTCTTTTAACTGTTACCCATATTAGTGGAACCTGGCGGCATACCTGCAAATGGTAGCTACCCCCTAAGCAACAAATGGTAAAGGTAATGCGGTGTTCCTTTTACTGCAGTTTGCGAGGGTAATCTAAAGCTGCCAATAATATATAATTTTATTTATACCTGTTTAAATTACTGCATTGCAAGTATTGACGTACGGATTCGCATAAAACAAAAGCGCCCCTGATTACTTCGGGGCGCTCGATCTATTATCTGTTTTCTGAGTTCTGCTTTATGTTGCTTATCTATTTCGCTTCCTTTAAATAGTGTTCCAAAGCAACAATTACCGTTGGGCTGTGTGGTAGCGGCGCCATCATATGCAGGTGCAAACCTTTCTCTAAAATGGCATCGGCAGTAGTTTTCCCGTATGCGCCTATCTTTAAATTACCTTGCTTAAATTTCGGAAAGCTGTGGTACAACGAGTGAATACCCGTTGGGCTAAAGAAGATAGCCATGTCGTAGCTTTCTATATTGATTGCCTTAAGGTCGTTAGGCACTGTGCGGTACATTACCCCTTCGGCAAAATTAAAGCCGTTGGCCTGCATAAAGGCAGGTATCTCGTCCTGGCGCACTTCAGCACATATATATAAGAAACGGGTAGCATCGCGGTGCTTCATCAGCAACATGCGCAACTCCTTATTGTTATTCATATCGCCAAAAAACACTTTGCGCTTACGGTACTGGGTGTACTTCTGTAAGTACAAAGCAATGGCCTCAGAGGTACAGAAGAACTTGGTCTCCTGGCTCATCTTTACGCGCAGTTCATCGCATACCCTGAAAAAGTGGTCAATGGAATTGCGGCTGGTAAAAATGATGCCGCTATAGTCGTTTAACGTTATGCGCTGCTTTCTGAAATCTTTTCCTGCTACACATTCAACGGTAATAAAAGGCTGAAAGGTAAACTTCACCTTATACTTTGCCTCAAGGTCAAAGTATGGCGAGCGCGGCCCTTCGGGTTTAGGTTGTGCTACCAGTATGTTCTTTACTTTGGTTTTAGGCTCCTTAGAAATTAGCTCGGCGTAATTCTTTTCAGGTCTGTTTGGGATTATAACCTGTGGCTTAGATGGGGTGGGATTGGCAACGGCCGGCTTAGAAGAAAAAGAAGCAGCACTCTTTTCAGGTGATGTCACATCAGCCTTTTTACTTAGAGTGCTGCTACTGTTGGATGTTTTGCTGCCCTTGACAGTCTTCTTTACAGAAGGTGCCTTTTCTTTGGCAGACTCGCTCGAAGATGCCCGCTTACTTATTTTTTTTTTGCGGCTTTCTTCTTCGCTGGCTTCTTAGCCGCTTTTTTAGCAGCTTTCTTTTTTGTTGCCATGGTTAAACAACTGTTTTAGTTAACAATTTAAATAGCAGAAATATTGGTGATATTTCCACTACACAAACGTAGATAAAAAAATGATACACGCTCTTATACAGTAACTTATACCCTGTGGATAACCCTCGCCAAATGAACAATAGCGTAAACACCGCCACTAAAATTAATGTTATAATAAAAATTAATTTAAAATACTTGTCCGGCGCGGTGTAAAACACAAATAACGCTGGAATCAGCGTCAATCCTAAGGTTTTGCACACTGTAAAGAAGTTAAATAAATACTCATCTGTTACTTCCTTCATTTCAAACACAACACCAATCAGGTTGGTGGTTAGGGTTTTTGCACCGTAAAAAAATGTGAATAAAAAGATCAGGAAAAGTATTGAAGTGAAGCTTTCAAGACTTGAAACCTGGAAGAACTTCACCAACGCGAAGCGAATATACAAGCTTATTACGAGAATAAAATTTACGTGCAATAAAAAAGATGAGAAGGTCAGTTCGCTGGTTTGCGTTCTGAAAATTTGCTGGGCAATGTTGCGGTTGGCAAAACTCTGCAGCATGTCCTCCAGTTCATTACTAAAGGCGGTACGCAGGTAGGAAATAATCACCAGCATTAAAACCAGCACGGCAAATACAATGGCGTTTACCCGCGGTGGCTGGTACTGTTGTATATCGTACAGCACCGGCTTACCGGCTGTATTTAAAAAGGGAGAAGTGTACGCTGCAAGCTTCAGGTATTGTTCCGTTGCCCCAAAATCTGCCGGGGCTATACTCATGGTTATGGTATCCTCTGCTGCAGCCGAAGTAGAGTCCACCTGCTGCGCAAAGCCGTTGAAGGCACTTAGTAGAATAGCAAGAAGAAGAGTAATGCTGGTTTTCAATTAGAAGTAGTTCACGTACCCGAAATGTATCTTACTGTCTTTAAACGATAGCTTGTTATCCAACTGCCGGCCCATTGCGTATGTAATACCGAATATGCCTGCCTTGGTTTCAACAGCCGCGCCAACACCAAACCCGAAAGGGAAATCAACCGGACCCTTGCCCGGCCTCAAATCCTCAACCACTGCACCGTTAAAGAAGGCGCTAAAGTACGAATTCTTAGAAAGCAGAAAACGGTACTCAACATTTGCCATAGCATAATAGGGCGTAAAAATACTCTGGTCATCAAACCCCCTGAGGCTGTTTACGCCGCCTAACCTGTACTTCTCGTTATCAAATATCTTTTGGCTAAAAAAGTATTTACCCTCCAGCGATGTCTTTATAGTATGCCGCGAAGCCAGCTTCCAGTACTTATCTACGCTTAAACCAAACCTGAACTGAAAGCTTTTAAGCCGGGTGGTATCGTACAGATAATCAAAGAATCTGCCGTTGGCCTCATCGTAAAGCCCCAATATGGCATTGTTCTTTTTTATCTGCTTAACCCCTGCGGAACCCGTCAGGCGCAATACGTACCCATCTACGGGGTTAAAACGGTAATTCAGCTTTTGCAGAAAATACTCCAGCGCAAACTCATTGGTACGTATGTCCAGGTTTTTCGGCAAGGCATGGTTCAGTTTAATGTATGTGGTATCTACATTAAGAATAATGGTGCTCTGCTGCCTCAGCGAGGCTTTAATATAGTTGCTACCCAAAAGCTGGTATTGTATGCCGTAGTCCCCGTTAAGGTCAAGGTAAGTAGTATCGCGCTTATACAAATCAAAACGCGCGTTAATGCCCAGGGGTAAACCAATAAGGTACGGATAAACAAAGCGTACATCCAACTGCTGGGTTTTGGGCTGTAGCTTACGCCACTCCAGAAAAATCTCCTCCCCTACGCCAAACAAACTGAACAGGTGAAACCTCGCCTCGCCGGTTACCAAAAGTTTTTGCCCGCTGCTTCCGGGTAAAAACCCCAGCAAAAAATCAAACTGCGAGGCCTTCTTATCTTTTAAATACAGGTTTATGGCCGCCTTGTTGTTTTTAAACTCAACCGTGTAAGGTTGTATAGCCTCCACAAACTGCAGTTCGCCCAGCCGCTGCGTAATCTTTCTAACGTTTGCTTCATTATAAGGCTTACCGGTTTTAAGCCCCAGGTAGTTCTTTAAAAATACCCGCTTGGTTTTGGTTTGCCCCAAAATGCGGATTGTGTCTATTTTAATAAGGTCGTTCTTGGCCAAGTACAAGCCGGCTACAAAAAATTCGCCCTGCTGCCTAAAGCTATCAAGCCTGGCGCTTGCAAAAGGATAGCCGTTGTTTTCACATTCCCTTATCAGCTTCTCCTTTATCAGTTCAGCGCCTTCCACACTAACAGGCTTACCGCTTAGCACAACATTGCGTACCCCGGCATTCGCAAGCAGACCTTCCTCCACATTTCCGTTACGCAACAATATTTTCTCCACCTTCTCCCCTACATATATATAGGCCACGGCATTAAGGGTATCTTCTACCAAACTATCCAGCGATGAGGCCAGGTAGCCATGCTCCTTTAATTTGCGCATTAAGTCTTCCACTTCCCTGTTTGCCTGCGCCGAATCCTTCAGGACAGTTTTTACTGCAAGTTTCTTCTGGAAAAACGTCAGTGGCTTATCGGCAGGCGCTAACTTCAACACATAGTTACGTTGCCCAAAGCATGTCCCCAGCATTAAAAACAGTAAAGCAAAAACTAAGCTGCCCTTCATTTATATAAGGTAAAGATAACGCCAACTGCCGAATTTGATTTTATCCCTGAGGCAGGCTATACATTCCAAATTCAGCATTCTCTTAACTTGCATCGGTTTATGGCAGGCATTTACATACATGTACCCTTTTGCAAGCAGGCTTGCCACTATTGCAATTTCTACTTCAGCACCTCCCTGGGCAATAAAAGCCGTTACCTGCAGGCCTTGCTTAAGGAAGTTGAACTTACTAAGGATTACCTGGCCGGGCAGCCCATTGAAACCATTTACTTTGGCGGTGGTACGCCTTCTCTATTAACCGGGCAGGAAATTACTTCTATAATAGAAGCGCTGGCAGCACACTACGACCTAAGCCTTTTGAAGGAGTTTACCCTGGAGGCCAACCCTGATGACCTAACCGTTGAAAAAGTTAAGGAACTATCGGAGTTAAAAACTATTGGTCTAAACCGTTTCAGCATAGGCATTCAGTCTTTTTTTGAAGAAGACCTTTTGTATATGAACCGTGCGCATAACTCTGCTGAGGCGCTTACCTCAATTAAACGCGTGCAGGATGCCGGTTTCGGGAACATAACCATAGACCTTATTTACGGCACCCCAACCATGAATGATGAGCAATGGATACAAAATCTTGAAACGGCGTTTAAGCTGCAAATCCCGCACATCTCCTCCTACGCTCTAACGGTAGAGCCCAAAACTTCGCTTGATAATAAAATCAAAAAGAAACAGCGCCTGCCCGTTAACGAAGAGCAAAGCGCAAGGCAGTTTAAACTACTGATGGCCCTTATGCAGCAGAACGGTTACGAGCAATACGAAATTTCCAACTTCGCTAAGCCCGGCCATTACGCCATACACAACACCAACTATTGGTTAGGCAAAAAATATTTGGGTCTTGGCCCCTCCGCCCATTCGTTTAACCACCAAAGCCACCGCTGGAATGTGGCCAATAACATCAACTATATTGAGAGTATAGGTAAAGGCCTACTGCCCATTGAAGAAGAAATTCTTACCGAAGCGCAAAAAACAAATGAGTTAATTATGACCAGCCTGCGCACGCAATGGGGATTAAACTTAGACGCCCTCTCGTCCTCATCGGTATTAGCTATAAAGGAAAGCCTTCAGCATATAGATACCGCCTACTACAATTTACAGAATAACATCCTTAGACTAACCGAGGAAGGCAAACTGTTTGCAGATGGCATAGCTGCAGCGTTATTTATTGAAGACTAAACACGTTCGCCATTCCTTTAGTCATCATTCTCCATTCGTAACTCATAACTCCGAAGCTTCCGCTTCTTTTTTAATTTCACTTTCTCAAACGGAAAACAACATGGCTATCATAAAACCTTTTAAAGCGGTTCGCCCGCAACCGCAATTGGCAGAGCAAGTGGCTTCTTTACCATATGACGTAATGAACAGCAAAGAAGCCCGTGAAATGGCCAAAGGCAATCCCTATACGTTTCTACATGTAAGCCGTGCCGAAATTGACTTGAACGAAAGCGTAGATGAGCATTCACAGGAGGTGTATGATAAAGCCAAAGAGAACTTTTATCAATTTATCACCCAAGGCACCTTACAGCAGGATGGTGAGCCTTATTTATATATCTACCAGCAGGTAATGAATGGGCGTAAACAAACCGGCCTGGTTTGTTGCTCATCCGTACAGGATTACTTCAATGATGTAATCAAAAAACATGAGTTCACCCGGCCCGAAAAAGAACAGGATCGTATCCATCATATGGAAACCCTCCAGGCCCATGTGGGTCCCATTTTTTTGACCTACCCTCATAATGCTAAAATAGACATGGTGGTAAAAGCTTACACCACCGGCCAGCATAAACCGGTTTACGACTTTACTTCAGAAGATGGTATACGCCATACCGTATGGGTTATTGAAAACGAGCAACTCGTTAACCACCTGGTAACTGTATTTCAAGAGGACATTCCCTTCACTTATATTGCCGATGGACACCATCGTACGGCCTCTGCTGCCAAGGTTGGTTTAAAAATGAAGGAGGCCAACGCCAACCATAGAGGTGATGAAGAATACAACTTCTTTCTTTCCGTACTTTTCCCTGATGACCAACTGGCCATTATGGATTACAACCGCGTTATTAAAGATTTAAACGGCCATACCGAGCAGGAACTGCTGGCAAAGCTGCAGGAAAAATTTTTGGTGCACGCCACCGATGGAATAGCCAAGCCTGCTAACGCACATGAATTCGGAATGTATTTGAATGGCCGCTGGCATTTGCTTACCGCAAAGCCCGGAACTTATACCTCTGACCCTATCGGTATTCTTGATGTAACCATCCTGGAAAAGAATGTACTGACACCACTTTTAGGCATAGTTGACCAACGCACCGATAAGCGCATTGACTTTATCGGCGGCATCCGTGGTTTAAAGGAGTTAGAAAAACGGGTAGACGGCGGAGACTGGAAGATTGCCTTTGCCCTTTACCCTGTTTCGTTAAAACAACTGATGGATATTGCTGATAGCGGTAATGTTATGCCGCCTAAAAGTACCTGGTTCGAGCCCAAACTTCGCGACGGGCTTTTCAGCCACCTGTTTTGAATTTACATTTCTATGTGAAGGTGGTCGTCATGCCTAACAGCATGGCATCCATGAAATCGTATTTTATCTGAGTTAAGGCCTAAGCGCGCCCTTAGATGCGGTTCAATAAAAGCTTTGCGTATGTCCTTCTGCGCTACAAATAACTCTACCATACTTTTAGTGCATACTGAATCGAAAACAAAGTCATCCTTACTCCACTGCGGCACTATTTTGTTTAATAAACCATATTGCAGGTAACCCTTCTCTTCACAAAACTCCGTTTTGTTTTCTTCGCCGGGCCTTGGACCCTCGCTAACGCCATAGCCGATAAATGAGGGTGATGCATTAAGCTCCCTTCCTGTTTTACTATCAAGGTAGCAAAAGGCAAGGTCCAGCTTTCGTCCATCATTATGGCTCCAATGGGGCACCAGAGGAAAGCCACTTATAAACGGCAGGTTGGCATCCAGGTAACTGAGTGCGGTGCCCGGATGTTTTGTATTCATATCCTCTGCCACGGCAAAGGCGCAGTCGCGCAACCGGGGCCTTACGTAATTTCGGTTCAACAGGCAGGTTAATCGATTCAAAGGTTTCAGGTGGTGCGTTTCGGCAAGTGGTAATGGCACCCTCCCGAAAAACTCAGCTACAGGCGGCACAATTAAAAAAGTAGTGAGCAGGTATAGCGAAAGAAAAAGCCCGGACTTTAATGCCACCAATTGCAACTTCGTCTTAACCTTCGGACTCCATAGCCCCCACAACAAAATGGATAAAAGATAAATTACTCCCCCTACCTGCGTTAACAGCGTAAGCAGTATAAAAACAAGCGCACGAAGTAATAGTTTGGCCGCCACTTTAGTTCGCCGTCATTACATCCGCAGCGTGGCTACCTTCTTTTAAAAACACGGGGTATTTATCAAGCGCAAAAGTTAGTGTTTGCGAAGTGCCTCCATTATACACTTTGGTTTTATCGTATAAATAAACCCAGTTATTGCCTGAAGGGAAATTAACCGTTATGTTTCCTGTATTATCCAAAAGTGGAGAAACGAAAATGTCATCGCCCAGTTTAAAGCTATAAACGGTTTTATCAATAAACGTCATTAGCGCCTTATTGTTGGCGTATGCAGTTTTTGAAGCCTCCAACAAATAGCCGGTCAAATACTTCTCGCGCATGGTTACCAAATTCCTATAGATAGTATTGGTTTCGTCATCAAACATCCACGGCCTGTGTTCGCCGCCGCCGCCATTTTCCATTAAAGGACAGAATGTACCAAGCTGCGCCCAGCGGATAAATACATCCTTGGTTCTTCCTAAGGTTGAGCCATCCTCCCGGTATCCACCTATGTCAGAACCAAAACTCATGTAACCATAGTCAGCACTCCAGTACATATTATTTAAGGCTGCTTTCAACCCGTTAAAGTCGGCATCCTGATCCCCCACCCAACAGCTCCAGCCAATTTCTTTTGGCATAAAGGCTGCAAGGTCGCCACCAAAATCACCCAGGTTGTAATTATCAACCGGCCTGCCCATTATCGCCACGCCGTTCCCCCGCTTTTCGCGGGTATAATCATGAAACAACTGGTAATATTTGTGCGAGTAATCAAGGCGAGCAACATTACCTCCTGCACCCGGTGAGTATGCCGAAGGGAAAGCATAGAAGTCGGTTCCATCACATTTCCATCCGTCGATACCCATGTTCAACGACTTATCCATTAAGCCCTTCCACCATGCTACTGCATCGGGATTGTAAAAATCAATTAGCGCTCCTTTCCCTTTCCACCAGCTTACAATTTTAGGGTCAGTATCGGTGGAGTTATTCTTCAGGAAGTAATTATTGCTCTTGCCGTAATCGTACAAAGGATGCACGTTGGTGTCTATTACTCCGGTAATCCAAAGCAGCACTTTAATGTTCTTGCTATGGAAGTAATCGACCATACCCTGTGCATCAGGGTAAAGGCTGTTGTCCCAATCAAAGGTGTTGTATTCCGTTTCCCAGGGGCTGTCAATAATGATAGCATCCACCGGTATGCCGTGTGCCAGGTAATCATCTACAAGGGCACGGGCGCTGCTTGTTGTTCCTTCATCTTCCCACACCCAATGCTGAAATACAAATTTGGGCCATAAGGTAGTTTGCACATAAGTGGTATCGGTATTGCCATTACAGTTGTTGCAATCCTTATCCTTTTTACAGGAGTTTACGAAAAAGAATAAGGGGGTAGCGAATAAAGCCAGCAGCAGAGCCTTCTTCATAAATGGTAATTTTAGCTAAAGATAAACCTGCCTTAATTACAGGCAAACTATTTTTTAGCCAAGCTACCTTACCTTAATAACGGCCTTGCCCACCGCCCCCGATTTGCCACGCAGTTGCACCACATAGTAACCCGGGGCAAAATTGCTGCCGTCAAACTCAGCATAGTTGGTGCCGGTTGTGCTTAATCCAAGAGGCTTAGAAAGCATAAGGCGGCCATCACTGTTGCGCACCTCCATATTTATTTCCTCCGGCTTAAAGGTGTTGTATTGCAGCACTACCTGTTCAACAAAGGGGTTTGGCTGAATGGAAATAGTAGTAATATTATCCTGCAACTTATTTATGCCCGTTCCAAATTTTGAAGGAGCCAGGGCGGGATAAGTATTTAAAGGAACAGACGGCGTTGTGCACGAATGCAAACTGCGTTCCCCATCGTTTACGCACCAGCTTGGCCCGGTACTTACGGTAAAGTTTTGGTTTAGTATAGTAGATACATATACAAAATCAGTTTGTGTGCGGCTGGGGATAACGTCCATAACGTAGTAGCCATGTTGCACCAAATCAACATAACGCACATGTTTGGCAATGGAACTGATAACAGGGGCAGTAATAAGTGGCGGCAACTCGTTACCGCTGGTAACGCTACCTACTACAAACTCCACACCTACCGAGTTTTGATGTGTCATACTATCGTAGTTAGGCAAAGGCAAATCATTAGCCCAACTGGTGTGTATATCCCCCGTTAATACCACCACGTTATTGATATTGTTATTCATTACGAAGTCATAAAAACGTTGTCTTTCGTATGGGTAGCCATCCCATTGGTCGCCATTGGCAATGCTGGGGTCGCCGAAAACCCCTGCGGGTATTACCAGCGGGGCCATCATAACCTGTTGACCTATTACCTGCCATTTAGCCGTACTGCCGCTAAGGTTGTTTTCTAACCAGCTAAACTGCTGCGGACCTAACATGGTGCGGCTGGTATCATTCAGTACTGAATCATATACAGATATAACGGTACCTGCCTGTTTGCTTCTATCATACAAACGTGTATCAATCATGTTCAGGTCAATTAAATCCCCAAACGGAAAACGCCGGAAAATTTTAAAAGTATCGTTAGGGTCAGGCATGCGTATAGGCATCCATTCCTGGTAAGCTTCTACGCCATTCACCTTGCGATCGTACCATGGACCATCAGTTCCTGTATTATGATTTTTAGCACCGGTAGTGTATGAATTGTTGGCTGTTTCATGATCATCCCAAACGGTTATCCATGGGTATTGCCGGTGGCATTCCTGTAAATCAGGGTCAAGGTGGTAAAGCGATTGCCTGATGCGATAATCTAATAACTGCACCGTTTTATGGTCCGGTTCATGAACCCGGCCGGCAATCACGCTATCTGCCCCATCCTCATAAGTATAATCACCTAAAAACAATACAGCATCAATATCATTGCGCTGGCTCATGTGGCGGTGCGCATTGTAAAATCCATTTTGGTAATCCTGGCAACTGGCCACAGCAAAGCGCATATTATTTACGCTTCCAACGGGCAGGGTCTTGGTTCGGCCGGTTACGGAGTAAAAAGTATCGTACTTAAAGCGATAATAATACCAGGTATTGGCCTGCAAGCCGGTTGCATCTACTTTAATGGTGTAATCCTTAGTGCTGTCTGTGCTGGCGTTACCACTGCTTACAACATTCCCGAAGTTAGCATCCGTAGCTATTTGCCAATCTACACTAACAGGGTCTTGCGCAGGGTCTAATGTGATACGTGTCCAAAGTATAACCCTGTCAAACAGAGGGTCGCCTGATGCCACGCCATGGTAAAAAGGATACAATGCGGGGTCAAGGGCGGAGCGGCCTCCACTTCGGTAAGCTTCCTGGCTTTGGGTAAATAACAAACACATGCAGCAGGCCGCCAGCAGTAAAATTCTTTTCATGTTAAGATTGCGCTGAGTTAGTAATTAGGTTACTAAGTAAAGTATTTTCAATTTCTATTTTTGATTTACAATTCTTAAAAATGAAATTCGGAACAAAAGCTATACATGCCGGCCTGGAGCCGGACCCATCCACCGGGGCCATAATGACCCCTATCTTCCAAACCTCCACTTACGTGCAGGAATCGCCCGGTAAAAACAAGGGCTTTGCTTATGCCCGCGGTAAAAACCCTACCCGCATGGCATTGGAGAAGAACATTGCTGCGCTTGAAGATGGCAAGCATGCCCTTTGTTTTAGCAGCGGCATGGGTGCTATGGATGCGGTTATTAAACTGCTACGCCCCGGCGATGAAGTAATAACCGGCGATGACCTGTACGGCGGCAGCTACCGCATGTTTACGCGTGTGTTTGCCAACTACGGTATAAAGTTTCACTTCATTAACATGCACAAGGCGGCTAACATTGAGCAATACATTAACGCCAACACCAAATTAATTTGGGTAGAAACACCTACCAATCCTACCATGCAGATTGTAGACCTGGAGGCGGTTTCTAAAATTGCCAAAGCAAACAATGTGCTGTTTGCGGTAGATAACACTTTTGCTTCGCCCTACCTGCAAAACCCGTTTTTATACGGTGCCGATATTGTAATGCACAGCGTTACCAAATACCTGGGTGGGCACAGCGATGTTGTAATGGGCGCACTTGTAATTAACGACGACAAACTTTACGAACAGTTGGCTTTTATACATAACAGTTGCGGTGCAACACCCGGCCCTATGGATTCGTTTTTGGTTTTACGCGGTATTAAAACATTGCACCTGCGTATGGAACGCCACTGCTATAACGGCCGCAAAGTGGCGGAGTTCCTTAAGCCGCATCCCAAGGTTGATAAAATTTACTGGCCCGGTTTTGAAGATCATCCCAACCATGCCGTTGCTAAAAAACAAATGCGCGATTTCGGTGGTATGATTTCGTTTACCCTTAAGGATGCCGGTATTGAAGAAACATTCCGTATCGCTTCCTCCTTTAACGTTTTTGCATTAGCCGAATCTTTGGGCGGAGTTGAGTCTCTGGTTAACCACCCGGCAACTATGACACATGCTTCTGTTCCTAAGGCCGAGCGTGATAAAGCAGGAGTTACTGATAACCTGCTACGCCTTAGCGTTGGGGTTGAGGATATTGAAGACTTACTGGAGGATTTAAAGCAAGCATTAAGCTAACCGCATCTCCTGTTTCAAATAAAAAACCCGGGCGATTTTTCGTCCGGGTTTTTTATTTATTCCTTCAGCGGTTAAAGCACTATATCCTTAACCTTAATATCCTGTTTTTGCTTTTTAACAGCAAGTGTTTCTTTATCTAAAATATTACGCACCGCGCCGTATTTCAGGAAACGGGTTTTTACATAACGCTTCAACTCAGGGTTGGTTAACTTAGCAAAGTTGGCAGAGATGTCGTAAACGTTTTTGATGATCTGGTCCTTAATGCTCTTGTAGTAATCTTCCTGCATTTTCTGGTCGGAAGGTGACGGATAGCTTTTACCGGTAACGCTGTCTACTATCAGAGTTACAAACGGAGCATTC
>CAZUHU010000007.1:12847-47966 GCA_964620645.1 uncultured Chitinophaga sp. | reverse complement strand
TGATTACCTGCCTGGGAACAAAGGATGCCGAATGGTGGAAGCAAAAAGTAGCCTCGCTGAAAAAAAGCGCCGCTAAAGATCCTAAAGCCGACCGTTTATTAGGCTATGTATCCTTAGCTTGTTATTCCTTTAGTAAAAACCTGCTTTCGCAAAACCGCTTAGACGAGGCCGAAAAAATATTGGCTATTTACGCTATTGCAGACCCCGGCAATAAAGACTGCGAAGAGTTTACACGCCAGTTGCAGCAAAAAAAGCGCGGCTATTAAATTTCTATTTCCTTGTTGTATGCCAGCTGATGAAACACATCTGCACTGGGCCTTTTGGTTCTATCTTTAGTGGCTAAATCTGTTTCGTACAAGCCAAAGCGGAAAGTTGGGCCCAGGTTCCACTCAAAGTTATCGAACGTGCTCCACCACAAATAACCAAGCACAGGTATACCTGATGTAAGGCAATCATGTATAATTTTTACATAATCCTTCATAGCCGCTATGCGCTGCGCATCATCGTTGGCGCAAATGCCGCTTTCAGTTATAAAAACGGGCAGTTTATATTTCTTCCAATACCGTTCAATACTCTCTTTCATACCTTGCGGGTAATACTCCCACATGCCATCGTGCGGCTTATTGTATTTGGCAAACTTTTCAGGCGTATCTAAATATGTTATAGGCAGTGGGTCGTGCGAAATGCGCGCATAATAACTGAGCCCGAAAAAATCAAGCTTATCAGCAAATTTGGCCAGGGTATAATCCATAAACCACCAATCGCTGATTTTAGCGGGTAGCACACCCAGCCAGTTTTCGGCAGTAAAGGCAACACAGTTATGGCTTATACCTATAGGTTGGTCCGGCCTTTTCCCTCTTAAATAATCGTAAACTACATGGTGTGCTTTGCCAAGGTTGGCGATAACGGTAAACGCCTTTAGCAAATTGCTTTTATATGGCGGAAACTCCCCCAGTACCCAGCCATTGCTTACATACACGTTGGGTTCGTTAAACGTATTCCAGTAAGTAACATAATCACCAAACTCCTGTTCGGTTTTCTTACAAAAGTCTACCCACATCTCTATATTCCCGCTTCGCTCCCACCCTCCTTTTGCTGCAAACCAATTAGGATTGGTAAAGTGGTGCAGCACCATCATAATCTTAACGCCACGTGCTTTAAGGTCATCCAAAAAGTTTCGGTATTCATTAACAACTGCCTTATCAAATTCGGCAAATGGTGCACGCTGTAGCTTGCTCCACTGTAAGCTCATACGATACATACCCCCGCAGTAGGCAATTATTGCGGCATCTTCAGCAAAGCGCAACTCGTGGTCGCTGGTACGCTCAAACACGTAACCATCCTTTGATTTGTGGCCTTGCCAATCGTGGTCAACAGCAGTTTCAATCTGGTATGCGGCTGTAGATGTTCCGAATATAAAGGTTGGCGGAAAAGTAAGTTTCATATCAACTTTTAAGTGCTTGTATTATCAGGCGGTTAACCTCATCGGCCATGGTCATATTCATAACATGCGAACCGCCTTTAACCAACATGGCATTACTAATTTTTGAATGAGGGAAGAGTTTGTCGTTTGTGCCGTGTATGTGCACCAGGTTTTTATAGTTTATCTCAGGCACATCCCAATGAACAACGGCATTTATAGCCCATTCCACAAAACGAGGATGCGCATCCTTCGACATTTGAACTATCAATTCAGCGGCAGGCGAATCACCACGGCTATCCAATCGCTTTGCCATAACTGAGTTAAAGCGCAAAAAGTTTTCGCCGGTCAGCAGTTTGTGTAAGCGTAGTTGTTTCATGGAACGGATGAAGAAGGGCATCTCCCTTCTGCCTTTAATAGTAGCTATCAGTATTACCTTTTCAGGTTGTATATGCCTGCATAACTCCTGCGCAATCATACCTCCTAAAGAAGTGCCTATCAGCGCAAAGGGTTGGCGGGTATCAATTAAAGGCAAAAAGCGAAGCGCATATTGTGCTAAAGTTTCATGTGTTACAACATCTAAATGCTCTAACACCACAGCATCCGGAAACAGATCTAACTGCTTAGTATACATTCTTTTATCGGCACCAAGGCCGGGTAGCAAGTAAACTTTATTTATCACTTCCGTAAACTTAAAACATTTTTCAGCTGTTTTATTTGCAAATCAAATGCGAAAACCGCTAAATTGAATTGATTTTAAATTGACCCACTGTGCAGAAAGAAAGTTGGCTGATATACGGCTGCTATGGCTATACCGGTAAGTTAATCAGTGAGTATGCTGTTCAGCAAGGCCTAAAGCCGGTGCTTGCCGGCCGTGACGCAAAACGTACCGAAGACTTAGCCCGAGAACTCGGATTAGAATTCCGTGTATTTTCATTAGACGATGAAGACCAGGTTGCCAGGGAGTTGGAACCTTTTAAACTGGTATTGCACTGTGCAGGGCCGTTTGTTTATACCTGTGCTATTATGGCCAGGGCCTGCATAAAGGCAAAAACCCATTACCTTGACATTACCGGCGAATACCAGGTTTTTGAAAGGCTGTATCGTAAAGACCAGGCAGCAAAGGACGCCGGTATATTGATAATGCCCGGTGTTGGGTTTGATGTGGTGCCTTCTGACTGTTTAGCCGCTTACCTTAAGGATAAACTACCAACGGGCGATACGCTTGACCTTGCCCTAATGCAAAAGGGAGCAAAATTATCGCATGGCACGGCTATTACCATTGCCGAAAACATGGGGGAAGACACTACCATCCGCCGCAAGCGGAAACTTGATTCAGTGCCTAACGGTACGCTAACCCGCATAATTGAAGTAAACGGCTCGCAAAAAAAGGGCGTGGCTATTTCATGGGGAGATGTATCCTCTGCCTGGCGCAGCACGCAAATACCAAACATTACCGTTTACAACGTATTACCTCAACGCGTAATTGACGGTATGCGCTGGAGTAGCTACATAGCCCCTATACTTGGGTTGGGCATTGTAAAAAAGTTTGTAATAAGCCGTATTAAGAAGCGGCCTGCAGGCCCCTCCGATGAAATGCGCCAAACAGCATCCGGCAGCATTTGGGGCGAAATAAGAAACCAATTGGGCATCTCGAAACGGGCACTTTTAGAACTACCTGAAGGCTATACGCTTACCTACCTTACTGCTGTAGAGATAGTTAAACGCGTTTTGACGGAGGCCCCGGCTCCGGGAGCTAAAACACCTTCGCAGGTTTTTGGCAAAGACTTTATTTTGCAGTTCGACGGCGTTAAAAGAACCGATTTAGAGTAATTTTTAGTCCGTTTATCCAACAAAACACCCGCTTTAGCGTATAATACCCTGCCGGGAATACTGCATGTGCATAACTAGCAAGCAACCAAATATTTAAATTTTACTTTCATTACTTTTAAGCCCATGGCCGGACAGCCGTTTAGCGATTATATAAGCATTAGCGATAGTAGCGGATTATCCGCAGCTATCCATTTCCGCAATATCGTTGAATGGATTAACGAAGGGATTTTCTGCGTAAACTCCGAAGGTAAGATCCTTTACGCCAACGACCAGTTTTGCCGCAACCTCGGCTACTCCTTTAACGAGGTAATGAACAGCCATATTTTCAGTTATTTCTGGGATGAAGAGCAGGTTCGCATTTCTAAAAATAAGCTGGAGTTACGTAAAAAAGGCCTTAGCGATAGCTACGACATAAAAATGAAGAAGAAGAACGGCGACCCCGTTTGGATTCGCGTAAACGGCAAGCCGGTGTTTGATGCCCAGGGCCACTTTGTAGCTTCCATTGCCATACATATTGATATTACCCGCCAAAAGGCGCTGGAAGAAGAGCTCATTTATGCCAAGGAAGACCTGGAAGAAAAGGTACTAACCCGCACCCGCCAGCTTACAGAGGCTAACTTTAAGCTGAATGAAGAAATAAGAGCAAAAAAGCTGGCTGAAGTCTCACTCATCAATAGCGATAAGCGATTTAAAGATATTTTCCAGAATTCGCCGGACGCCATTTATGTGGAGAGCCACGACGGCAAGATACTGGACGTTAATGAGGCTACCTGCAAACTGCATGGCCTTGGGCGCGATGAATTAGTTGGCAAAACCATTTACGATATTTCGCCGGTAGAAGGACACGACACTATACGCAGCCGCCAACCCAAAATTATAAGCGGTGAGGTTAGCAAGTTTGAAACGGAATGTATTGCCCACGATGGCCTGGTAATACCGATTGAAGTAAGTGCAGCCCGTATTGTTTTTAAAGATAAGCCCGCACTTCTTATGCACGTGCGCGATATATCAGACCGCCGCCGGAACCAGGAACTGATGCAGAAGCTTAATCAGGAACTGGAGGAAAAGGTAAAAGAAAGAACACAGGAACTGGAAGCTGCCAACGAAAAACTGCAGCGCGAGGCGGAAGAAAAAGAGAAAATTTACGAGGAGTTGCAGAAACAAAAAGACTTTCTGCGAATGATTATTGATGCCTCGCCAAGTTTGATATTTGTAAAAGACAGGCAGGGCAAATTTTTACTGGCAAATGAATCGGTAGCGCGCTTTTACAACATGACCACACAGGACATGGAAGGCCACTTTGACACCGAACACAACTTTAATAAAGAAGAACTGGATTACTTTGTTTGGCAGGATGAAGAAGTGCTTAATGCCGGCAAGGAAGTGCAGTTCCCTGAGAAGAAATACGTGAACCCTGTTACAGGCAAAGTAACCTGGCTTTCTACCGTTAAAAAGCCAATCGCATCCTTAACCGGTGGTATGGTTAACGTACTGGGTGTTGCTACTGATGTTACCGCTATAAAAGAAACCAAGCAGGAACTTCATAAATCAGAACAGCTATACCGAGAGATTGCACGCCACCTGCCAAAGGCCGCTATGTTTATCTTCGATCGCGACCTTCGTTTTATTGTAGCCGAAGGCCCAATGGTAGGCATTTTAAGTAAGCCTAAATCGGAAATTGAGGGCAAAACTATTTACGAGGCTATCCGGGAATCGGAAGTTGAACGCGTTGAAAAGATTTACCGCGAAATTTTAGCCGGCGATAACAGCGAGTTTGAGCGGATGCACTTTGACCGCCACATACGCATACACCACATACCCATACGCGACGAGGAAGGCAACATTATTTACGGAATGGTAATGGTGTTTGATATAACTGACCTTAAGGCCGTTCAAAAAGAATTAGAAAAACGCGCGGGCGAGTTAGAACGCTCCAATGAAGAACTGGAACGCTTTGCTTACGTAGCATCGCACGATTTACAGGGCCCGCTGCGCACCATTGCCAGTTACATGCAACTGCTTGAAATGCGCTATAAAGACAAACTGGATGCCGAAGCCAACGAATTCATCACCTTCTCAGTAAACGGCGCTAAGCGCATGCAATCCTTAATACAGGATCTGCTCAGCTACTCGCGCCTTTCATCGGCACCTAAACCACTGGCACCGGTCAACATCAGGGATGTAATAGAAATTGTACTGAACAATCTTGGCGCTACCATTCAAAATTCCGGTGCTGTTGTTGCAACCGATACTATGCCGGTAATTACGGGAGAATCATCGCAACTGGTACAACTTTACCAAAACCTGTTAGATAACGCCCTTAAATTTATACCTAAGGAAACCGTACCTCAAATTAAACTTACTGCAACGGAACTGGACGATGAGTGGCAGTTTGGCGTAAGCGATAACGGTATAGGAATACGTCACGATTTTAAGGAACGTATATTCCACATCTTCCAGCGTTTACACACCGATAATGAATATCCGGGTACCGGTGTGGGCCTGGCTATCTGCAAAAAAATTACGCAGCTACACGGCGGCCGCATATGGTTCGAAAGCGAACCCGGTAAAGGCACCACCTTCTATTTTACCATTAGCAAGTACTTAAAGCCGGGCGCACAAAACTCCTAAGTGTGCCTAACATCCTCTTCTGCAGTTAAGGCTAAAATTTATATTAGCACTTAGCAAAGCATGGGTTACTTATTGGATTTGGTAAAGTCGTTAAACAACGACGAGCTAAAACGTTTTATTGCCATAGAATTAAGCGGTAAGGAAGCTGCCGTACGCGATGCGTATGCTGCTACTGCCGGCCTTAGCGATTTTAATGAAGCTCTGTTGCCGGTAAAGCTAAGCCTCAGCCAATCGCATTTCGATAAAATCACTTCTGTATTACTGGATAAAACACTTCAACTTTTTGCCCCGGGAGGGCTTGAAAGCAAGATGGATTTTTGTGTAGAAAAGCATTTAACCCCCTTGCTTGTGCACGAGCTTAAACTGACAGAAAAAAGGCTGAAAAAAAACGGCACTAAACAAGAACAACTCCATTTTTACCGAACAGCATTTCTTACCTATTCCCGTTTTAGCTACAATGTTTTTGATGAAAAAATGCTGAGATATTATGCTTACGCCTATACCGGCCTGCTTGGCAAAAATGAGGGCAATGAAAAATACAGCTACCTGGCTAAAATGGAAGAAGGTGTAGCCCGTTATCATAGTCTTCGGCAAACGCATGAGGTAAGCAAAAAAAATGCGCTTAAGCAACTGAATTTATGGCTTGCAGAGGTAAAAGGTAAAAACTGGCACAAAGCCGAGATGTGCATTTACACGGCCTACAGCGCCTGTTACGAAGTTGATGACGCGGAAACATCCCTCAATTACATGCTTAAAGCGGAAGAGGCTGCCCGAAAAATATACCATACGCTGGAAGACCGTCAAAAGACATTCCTGCTTTTAATGAAAGCGCTGTTGCTTATTGACCTTAACCGTTTTGAAGAAGCCATTGCCACCTACGAAACGGCTTTGCGCGAATTTCACGCCCTTCTTCAGGGGCGAATGTTTCATACCTACAACTACTGCTACGCGCTTATGCTGGCAGGACACTACAAACGGGCCTCAGTGGCTATTGATAAATACCTCAACCCTTTTCTAAGTAACGAAAACGCACGCAACTTTCATTTCGATATTCTTCGACTTTACTTAATGCTGGCCCTGTTAACTAATGATTTAAAAGATGCCGCACATTACGTACAGCGAGTAATGCAGATGCCAAAGGAGGATTTTACCCCTTTTGGCGATGGGGTTTTCCGCTACGTGCACAACATTTACATAGCACAAACGGGCGATTACGAAATGGCTGCCAGCCTGGTAAAAAAGAACCTGAAATTTATGAAGGCCAAGATGGAGATAAGCGGATTTGATAACCTAATCCGTTTATTGACTGAACTGAATAGTGTGTTAAGAATTAAACGAAACATTCTGCTGGAAAAGAACACAGCACCTTCTGTTGAATTGGAAAGCATGGATGGCAAAACCTTTTTGTATGCGCGCCTGCTTGAAAACTTTATGGGTTTAAAGCCCGCAGTTGGCATAACCCGCGCTCCCCAATCTTAATTTTTAACGCTTAAAAAGGTTGACAAAAGTTGACACTTTCAAAGTATCAACTTTTGTAAAACGAGTAGCAATCAATTAAAAGCCAATTAATTACATTAAACCTGGCGGCATAGCGCTGGTGTATGATGTCAACCTTTTGGGTAAGGCTAAAGCAAAACGCTACTTTAGCTTTATGAATTCGATAAGGGGAAAATGGGCCTTAATAACCGGCGCTACATCCGGTTTCGGTAAGGCAATAGCTGATCTGTTTGCGAAGAACGGTTGTAACGTTATCATCACCGGCCGCCGTAACGACCGTTTGGAGCCCTTCCACCACATACTTCAGGAAAAATACGGAGTACAGGTGCTCTCCTATTGTTTCGATGTTACCAAACTAAACCAGTGCGTTGAAATGGCTAACGACCTTGCCAGCCGGGAGGTTGTTCCGGATATTCTGGTAAACAACGCCGGTCTTGCATCGGGCAAAAACAAACTACAGGAAGGGCTTATTGGTGATTGGGAAAAAATGATTGATACCAACATTAAGGGCCTGCTCTACATTACCCGTTCTATATTACCAATGATGATAGAGCGAAACGAAGGTCACATCATAAACATAGGTTCAACCGCCGGTCACCTGGTTTACCCGGAAGGCAATGTCTATAATGCCACCAAGTATGCTGTTAAGGCTTTAAATGAGGGCATTAACCTTGATTTGGCGGGCACTAACATACGCTGCTGCTCGGTTGACCCCGGCGCCGCCGAAACTGAGTTTTCCGTAGTGCGGTTTCATGGCGATAAAGAAAAAGCCGCAAAAGTTTACCAGGGCTATAAGCCTTTAACAGCCGAGGATATTGCCAATGCGGTTTACTACGTGGTAACTACCCCACCACATGTAAACATCACCAACATTGTAATGTACCCCACCGCCCAGCGCAGCGTATATGTTTGGGATAAAAAGGTTTAGCAGCCCTGCCTGACCAATCTCACTACCCCGTTTGACCTTAATCATGATTAAGGCCTCATAGTCAATCTACTTTTGAATCATCAATACATGATTTTATTGTATTGCTCGTTATATCTGTGTAACTTTTCATAAAACTCAGCGGTATGAAAAAGATATTAGCAGCCTTCGACGGCACCAAATACTCAGAAGGGGCTTCGCGTTATGCCATGGAAATAGCCAAGGCAACAAACTCACTCCTCATCGGGGTATTTATACAGGATATGCGTTACCTCAATTACACCTACGCTTATGCATGGGACCAGCCATTTATCGACTTCAGTTCCATCGAGGCCTCGCAGCAGGAAGAGAAGGATAAAATAGACCTGAACATTAAATTATTTAACCGTGCCTGCGATGAAAAAGGCATTCATCATAAAGTGCATCTTGATAAAGGCGTGCCTTTACAGGAGTTGTTGAAGGAAAGCATCTTTGCCGATATCATCATTATTGATGAAAACACAGGCTTTTTTACAATGGGCAACGAAGGGCCTAGCCCGTTTTTAAAGGATTTGCTTATTGACTCGCATTGCCCGGTGCTTATAGTGCCGCACCATTACCACTACTTCGATAAAGTGTTTTTATGTTACGATGGCGGCGCCTCCAGTGTATATGCCATCAAGCAGTTTGCTTACCTGTTTCCGGAGCTGGAGGATTTAAAAACCACAGTAGTAAGCGTAAACGAAAAATCGGGCAACCACCTAAAGGAAGGTGTGAATTTTAAGGACCTTATACACGCCCACTTTAGCGATAGCGAATATGTAGTGCTGAATGGCGATAGCGGCGATGAACTGATTAACTACCTCAAAAAGAATTCGTCCAATGCCATAGTGGTTATGGGCTCCTATGGCCGTAATGCCATTTCGCGCCTTTTTCATCAAAGTGTTTCTAACCGCATTATCAAAGAATTAAGTGTACCTGTATTTATAACTCACCAATAAAAATTAGATAACCGCCGCCTAATTTGCGGCACAAAAATGTACGTAATGAAGACTTCAATTAATGCTTTACACCACCAGGGAACCGATTGGCTGCGCGAAATGGATTTTTACAAAGAAGAAATTGCCATACTTACCAAGCGCTTAGAAGAAGCCTCGGGCCTTAGTTCAGATAAAGATGTAGCAGCCCAGGTGGAACATTTCCAAAATAAGTTCGTGGTTTTGCGCGAGCAGTTAGATATATTAAAACATGATATAGGAATAAAAAATCATGAGCTACAGGAACTAACCAGGCAAAAGCCGGAGCATATCCATGAAAAATCAACCGAAATGGCCGATTCTCTGCGCGACCGCGTCAAAATGTTTGCCGCAACTATGGCCGATACACGCTTTGAATTCAACCGCTTTTTGAGCAAAGTTTTTTAACACGGAAAAACGACATAATAAGACGCAGCAGGCAGAACAAGCCGCTGCGTTTTTTGTTTAGTGTATGATATCAATCAAATTCGCTGCTGATGCAGGTCATGGCCTGCCAACGTTAGTGCCTTCTTCTTTGCGGTGTAATTATTAACGCTAAAAGAAAAGAAACATGAAATCAAACGTTGGAGCTTTCGACGGAGCATTCAGAACTTTGTTGTTCATTATTTCTATAACAGTAGCCGTATTAACCGGTCAATGGCTATGGGTTTTACCTGGCGCAGTGTTTTTTGGAACTGCCGTAGCTTTTTGGTGCCCATTGTACGAAATGGTCGGTTTTAGAACTAATAAACACTCATAAAGAGTCCACTCTGCGCGTCTTACCATATAATCGCTGAGTCCTAATAGTCCAATTAGCGCGCAGAGCAGGCCGCCGTTTTCACGGCGGCCCTTTTTTTTCTAGGCCGCTTTAACCAACTGCTGCATCGGCTGAACAAAAGGGTCTGCCTTGGGTATGGTAAAGTAAAACGTGGTTCCCTTTCCGGGCTCGCCCTTGTACCAAATACTGCCTTTGTAAATGTTCAGTATCTTTTTGCAAATGGCCAGGCCTGTGCCTGAGCCTTCGTATTCGCCCTCACCATGCAGTCTTCTGAATATGTGAAACAACTTATTGCTGTACTGGTTGTCAATACCTATTCCGTTATCTGCAACCGAGAAGGTATATTTCTGCTCATCCTCATCCCAATCAACAGTAACCACCGGAGCATCGCTTTTATTGAACTTTATAGCGTTATCCAGTAATTGGCGGAATAGTTGCATTACAAGGCCCGAATGCACATAATTAATGCTGGGCAATTGCCGGTTAGTGGTAACAACTGCCCCGGTAGCCTTTATCTTATCCTGCATTTCTATTTGCAGGCCGTTAAGCACATCAGCCACATTTACCTGGCCTACAGGGGGTAAATTTTTTCCTATTCTTGAGTACACCAATAAGCTATCAATTTGACGAGCCAGGCGCACCGCACCGCTACGGCTAAAGTTAATGTAGTCCATTCCGTTCTGGTCAATACTGCTTCCATAACGTTGGGCCAGCAAATCCAAAAAGCTGCTTATGTTTCTAACCGGGGTTTTAAGGTCGTGCGAAATAATATAGGCGAATTGCTCAAGGTCGGCATTGCTCTGCTCCAATTCCATGCTATGTTCAGTTAAGTCATGGTTAGCCTTTTCCAACTGAACTTCGCTTTCGTAGTTATAATAGGCCAGCAAATAAATAGCAATGCCAAACAAACCAAACTTAACTACCGCATTGCCCCATGCAAGCTGTTGCTGCATATCAATAGCTAAATTATAAGCGGTAAAGTTGGGATACAGGTTGTAATAAACATCAAGAAATGATAATACTATAACCAACCCCAATATAATCTTCATATAGTCCTTAACCCTGAACAACAGGAAAGGAACCATGTAACTTATGTAAAAAAACTCGTGCACCTTTGCCTGGTGGCCAATCATTAAGGCGTTTAGCAGCAACACAATGTTTACCAAAATAATATAGGCGTACCGTGCCGGCATATACAGTTTACGGTAGTTAAACCAAATAACCATGCTTATGCAAGCCACATCAATTACCTGCTTTAAGGCCAGCGCCCACTGGCCCTGGTATACCGAGAATGGTATGTAAGAGGCAGCCGCCACTATGGTTAAAAGCGCAATGATGTTTGTAAAATGCACATAGCGCACTTCATCTTTTGGTAAGGCCGCATCTACCCCGGTGTTCACAAACTTCTGCCAAAGTTGTTTTACACCCGCCATCGAAAAGCGCATGCCTTGCGATGAAACGTTTAACGGCTGTTGGTTTTTGGTTAAATTCAGTTGCATAAAATCAGATCACGTTTCATGCCTATACGCCACCCATGTATTAAAGTTTTTTTGTTTTGACCGAAATCAGTCAAAACCCTGACTTTTATCATGAACCACTTGTCATACACAAGCCGTTATTTGTAAAAAAAGAGGGCGATTACATTGACAAAAGCGATTATCAATATTCAGCATTGTTACCACTGTGGAGAGGACTGCAAAGAAGAAATCCACTTTAATGACAAAACCTTCTGTTGCCAGGGCTGCAAAACTGTTTACGAAGTACTTAGCGAAAACAACCTTTGCAACTACTACGACCTAAACAACACACCGGGCACCTCTTTAAACCGCGAAGTACATAAAACCCGTTTTGCTTACCTGGATGATGAACAGGTAAAATCAAAGCTTATACAATTTACTGATGGCAAAATAAGCACTGCCACTTTCTACATTCCCCAAATACATTGCAGTTCGTGCATCTATCTGTTAGAAAACCTCTACCGGCTAAAACAAGGCATTAGCCGCAGTAATGTAAACTTCATGAAACGCGAAGTATACATTACGTTTGATAACTCCATCCTGAGCTTAAGACAGGTAGTAGAATTGCTGGTGTCAATAGGTTACGAGCCTAACATAAACCTTAACGACCTTGAACGCAAAGAAAAGAGCGACCACATCCGCAGGTACTATCTAAAAATCGGTATTGCCTTTTTCGCCTTCGGTAACATAATGCTGCTCAGCTTTCCTGAATACCTCGGCATTAATGCGCTAACTGAATCTCCCTTCCGCAGGTTCTTCGGCTATCTGAATTTTGTGCTTGCCCTTCCGGTAATGTTTTACTGCGCTTCAGAGTTTTTTTCTTCAGCTTATAATGCTTTAAAACAAAAAACACTTAACATGGACATCCCCATTGTATTGGGGATTATTGCCATGTTTGTTCGCAGCACTTACGAAATCTTCAGTCAAACAGGTGCCGGTTATTTCGATACCCTTGGCAGTCTCATTCTGCTTATGCTTATCGGCCGTTTGTTTCAAAACAAAACGTACGATGCGCTTTCGTTTGAGCGCGATTACAAATCTTATTTCCCTATTGCCGTAACCACCGTTAACAATGGAATTGAAAGCTCCATTCCTTTAACCAAGGTACGTGTTGGCGATAGGCTATTACTACGCAACCAGGAGTTAGTGCCGGCCGATTCGGTGCTGATTAAGGGAAAGGGCAATATTGATTACAGTTTTGTGACTGGAGAGGCTACCCCGCTGAGTAAAACCAGCGGCGATGTAATTTACGCCGGCGGCAAGCACATAGGCGCCGCAATAGAAGTTGAAGTAACAAAAGAAGTTAGCCACAGTTACCTTACCCAACTTTGGAACGATGCCGCCTTTAACAAAGAAAATGCGGACAGGCAAATAACTTCATTGGCAACGCAGGTAAGTAAATGGTTTACACCACTGGTAATTGGCATTGCCACCGCCGCCATGTTGTTTTGGTGGAACAAGGACCTGCACAAAGCGCTAAACGCATTTACCTCAGTACTAATTATTACCTGCCCATGCGCGCTGGCGCTTTCTTCCCCTTTTACACTGGGCAACGTGTTGCGTCGCTTAAGTCGCAATAAAGTTTACCTCAAAAATGCATTGGTTATCGAAAAAATGGCGCGCATCAACTCCATTGTATTTGATAAAACCGGCACCCTTACCAATACCAAAACAGCCAGTATAGATTTTCATGGCGAGGCACTTACCCCCTACGAATTGCAATTGGTAAAATCGCTTACCTACCATTCATCGCATCCCCTTAGCCGTAAGGTTTACGATTTATTGAAAGAGGTAAAACTGATTGACACTACCGACTTTAAAGAAATTGAAGGGAAAGGTATTGAAGGTTGGGTAGATGAAAACTGCGTACGTATCGGTTCTAAAAAATATCTATACGGTGATAATACCGGCTCATCCTCTCCTATTTCCGATTTCAGGCATGCGTCAAAAATTTACATTGGCATTAATGGCAACATTAAAGGTTTCTTCCTTATTAAAAACGAATACCGCAAAGGTTTCGGCAACCTGATGACCACCCTTAAAAACAAATTTAAATTGTACGTAGTTAGTGGTGATAACGATGCCGAGAAAAACTTCCTGGGCCAATACATCAGCCCTGACAACCTCATATTCCACCAACAACCTGCCGATAAGCTGATGTTTATTAAAGAACTTGTGGAACAAAAACATGAACAGGTGATGATGGTGGGCGATGGGCTGAACGATGCCGGCGCCTTAAAACAGGCCAATGTAGGCCTGGCTATTTCCGATAACGTAAACAACTTCTCCCCTGCCTGCGATGGTATAATTGAGGCTTCCGAATTTGAACGCATGGACCAAATGCTGGCCTATTCAAAGGATGGGGTCAAAATCATCATTGCCAGCTTCGGCATTTCTTTAATATATAACCTGGTTGGCATATACCTGGCCGTTCAGGGTACTATGAGCCCCATTGTGGCAGCAATCATAATGCCGCTTAGTTCTGTAACTATCATAAGCTTTACTACCCTGTCATCCTCGCTGGCTGCAAAACGCCGTGGCTTCTAACTGATTTTAATCAGTACCCTATACGGGTAAAGGTCATAAGCTTACGCCTAACGCGCATCTAATTTTGACGTTGAAAATTTCAGTATGAGTGTGTTGTTCATTTTAATCGGAGCCAGTCTTTTACTCGCAATCGGGTTCCTCATAGCCTTTTTGCAAAGTGTAAAGAGTGGCCAGTTTGATGACGACTATACCCCCTCGGTACGGATATTATTCGAAAATGATTTAAAGTCTTCACCCGCTAAAACTAAAAAGTAGAGTATGGAAGTAGAGAAATTTAAGTACGATAACCGAATAGTGAGAAACTTCGGCTTCGCCTCCTTTATCTGGGGACTGGTAGGCATGCTGGTTGGGTTAATTATCGCACTGCAACTCATTTTTCCCCAATTAAACCTAATGGAATACCTGGCCTTCGGCAGGCTTCGCCCGTTGCACACCAACGCGGTGATTTTTGCATTTGTGGGGAACGGTATTTTTATGGGCGTTTACTACGCTCTGCCACGCTTAACCAAAACGCCAATGTGGAGCAAGGCGCTCAGCAATATCCACTTTTGGATGTGGCAGTTTATAATTGTGTGCGCCGCGCTAACCTTAGTATTGGGTATTACTACCGGTAAAGAATACGCCGAGTTGGAATGGCCCATTGACATTCTGATAACCCTTGTATGGGTTGTGTTTGGTGTAAACATGTTCGGTACCATACTTACCCGCCGCGAGAGACACCTTTACGTGGCTATATGGTTCTTCATCGCCACCTGGATTACAGTGGCCATGTTACACATCGTTAACTCATTTGAATTACCAATATCACTTTTCAAAAGTTATTCACTCTACGCCGGTGTACAGGACGCTCTGGTACAGTGGTGGTATGGTCACAATGCGGTGGCATTCTTCCTTACCACTCCTTACCTGGGCTTAATGTATTACTTCCTGCCTAAAGCCGCAGGCCGCCCGGTTTATTCTTACCGCCTTTCTATCATCCACTTCTGGGCGCTTATATTCCTTTACATATGGGCAGGCCCTCACCACTTGTTATACACTGCACTGCCAGACTGGGCCCAATCTCTGGGAACCGTTTTCTCGGTTATGCTTATAATGCCAAGCTGGGGTGGTATGATCAACGGTCTTTTAACCCTGCGTGGTGCATGGGATAAAGTGCGCGACGACGTTGTTTTAAAATTCTACGTGGTAGCTGTTACCGCTTACGGTATGTCAACCTTTGAAGGCCCTATGCTTTCAGTAAAAAGCGTAAACGCTATTTCACACTTTACCGACTGGACCATTGCCCACGTGCACGTAGGTGCCCTTGGTTGGAACGGTTTCTTAACCTTCGGTATTCTTTTCTGGATCATCCCGAAAATGTTCCGTACTGAACTTTACAGCCGTAAACTGGCTAACATTCACTTCTGGTTAGGCACACTGGGTATACTGTTCTACGCTATACCAATGTATATAGCCGGCTTTACACAAGCCTTAATGCTTAAGCAATTTACCCCTGAAGGTAACCTCCTTTACCCTAACTTCCTTGATACACTTACCAACGTAATGCCTATGTATTACATGCGTGCGTTTGGTGGTGCATTATATTTAATTGCAGCCTGCGTTGGTGTTTACAACCTGGTTAAAACTGCAGCACAGGGTTCATTCCTGGCCGAAGAAGAAGCTGAAGCACCTGCACTTAGCGGCGAATACCACGCACACAGTGGCGAACACTGGCACCGTTGGATTGAAAGAAAGCCTGTGCAAATGCTGGTTGTTGCCTTCGTTATGGTGGCCATAGGTGGTATAATTGAGTTTATCCCTACGTTCCTTATCAAATCTAACATCCCTACAATAGCAAGTGTTAAACCTTACACTCCGCTTGAATTACAAGGCCGCGATATTTATGTAAGAGAAGGTTGCTATGTGTGCCATAGCCAAATGGTTCGTCCGTTCCGTTCAGAGGTGGCCCGTTATGGAGAATACTCTAAAGCCGGCGAGTTTGTTTATGATCACCCGTTCCAGTGGGGTTCAAAAAGAACCGGACCTGATTTAGCACGCGAAGGCGTAGGCAACGCTAAAAAGCGCGATTCATGGCACTACAACCACATGGAAGACCCTCGTCAAATGAGCCCTGGCTCTATTATGCCTCCATATCCTCACCTATTAGACCGTGACCTGGATATAAGCAACACCGGCGCTAAAATACGCGCTATGCAAACCTTAGGTGTTCCTTATCCTGCAGGCTACGATAAAATAGCTAATGACGATTTGGAAAAGCAGGCGCAACAAATACAAGCCAGCCTGAAAGAGGATAAAATCCAGACTTCTGAAAAGAAAGAAATCATCGCATTGATAGCTTACCTGCAACGTCTTGGTAAAGATGTTTACAGCCAATCTGCAAGCGAACAAACTTCAGAATTAAAATAACCCATTAAAAAAGGCAACTATGTTTTCATTCATAAAAAAATATGCTGAAACCCTTAATGGCGCCGAGGTTTATCCCAAAATAGCTATGCTGTTGTTTCTTATAGTATTCATCAGTATGGTGTGGTTTGCCCTGCGCGCGGATAAAGGCTATATAAAAGAGTTAACCGAGTTGCCCTTTGACGAGAGTGAAAAGATTAACTAAAACTATAAATCTGATAGACCATGATGCTATTATTTAATAATATAAGATTTAAAAGAACAATCGTTACCGTTGTTCCTATCCTGGGCAGCCTTGCCGCTATGGCACAGGCAGCGCCCGCAGCCGCACCAGCTGCAGAAGCAGCTACCGATAGTGTTAGCCTCCTGTGGTGGATGATTATAGGCGTAATGGCCGTACTGCTGGTAGCAGTAATGTTACTGGGCAATGTGCTGGTAAACGTAGCTAAGGCCGTAGCGGCACAGTCTAAAGCTGCTACTGTAGTAGCCCTGCTGCTTATCACATCTGTTGCATTTGGCCAAAATGCAGCACCTGCTGCTGCGCCTGCTACTGAATCTGCCTTTGGCGATTGGAACCTGGTTATGGCTGCTGTAGTGCTTATTGCACTTCTAACTTCAGTTATCATCCTGTTATTCCGCATTCGCAGAATGTTGAGCGCACTGGTTCCTGCAGATTCAAAAGCTGCTGAAGAAAAAGTTATTCCTCAGTTCCTCGATAACTTCAATGCTTCAGTTTCTATTGAAAAAGAAAAGGATATTCTGTTGGACCACAACTACGATGGTATTAAAGAGTTGGATAACAACCTGCCACCATGGTGGAAATACAGCTTCTACATCTCTATCGTATGGGCCATTGCTTACCTGGTTTATTACCACATCGGTAGCGGCCCTTCAAGCCACGATGAGTTTGTAGCTGAAATGGAGAAAGGAAAAGCAGAAGTTGCCGCTTACATTAAAGCACACCCTGCAAAGGTTGATGAAAACAGCGTAACCATGGCCGATGCTGCCGGTATTGCCGAAGGTAAAACCATCTACACTACTAACTGCAAACCATGCCATGGTGAAAACGGCGAAGGCGTAGTTGGCCCTAACCTTACTGACGACTACTGGATTCACGGTGGTTCAATGAGCGAGGTTTTCAAATCAGTTAAATACGGTTGGCCGGCAAAAGGCATGAAATCGTGGGAAGCTGATTTAAAGCCAGAAGAGATCAAAAACGTAGTTAGCTACATCAAATCAATACGCGGAACCAACCCGGCTAACGCTAAGGTAGCCGAAGGTACACTGTATGTTGAAGGCGGTGCAGCTACCACAGCAGCAACCGATTCAACTGCCGCTGTAGCTACCGATTCTGCAAGCACTGCAGCAAAATAGTGTGGTATAAAGGAATAATGCTAAGTGAAGAAATATGAGCGTTCGTAGTGAAGAATTCAGGGATTCAATTAATACAATTACCGAAGAAGGTAGTCGCAACTGGATATTTGCGAAAAAGCCACACGGTAAATTATACAATGCACGAACCATCGTAAGCCTGGTTTACCTGGTAGTGTTCTTTGCCTTACCCTGGATTAAGTATCAAGACGAACCTCTTTTTCTCTTTAATATTCTCGATAGGAAGTTCATCCTCTTCGGCACCATCTTTTGGCCGCAGGATTTCTTTCTGTTCGTAATCGGTTTCCTTACGTTCATTGTATTCATTGTTCTTTTCACCGTTGTATTCGGCCGCATATTCTGCGGGTGGGTTTGTCCCCAAACCATTTTCATGGAAATGGTTTTTAGAAAGGTAGAATACTGGATTGACGGCGATGCCGAAAAGCAGCGCCAGCTTTCCGCAATGCCTTGGAACGCTGAAAAGGCCCTGAAGCGCATTCTTAAGTTCATTGTGTTCTTTGATATATCTTTTATTATAGCCAATTACTTTTTAGCCTACCTTATTGGTATGGATAATGTGTTGCTGTACGTGAAAGAAGGTATACCGCCTCACCTCGGCGTATTCATTCCACTGGTAATTTTCACCAGTGTGTTCTTCTTCGTTTACTGGTGGTTCCGTGAGCAGGCCTGCCTTATAGTTTGTCCTTATGGCAGGCTGCAGGGTGTAATGTTAGATCCCAACTCTATTGTTGTGGCTTACGATTACATGCGCGGCGAGCCAAGAGGTAAAATGAAAAAGAATGATGCCACAGAGCACGGTGATTGTGTGGATTGCGCAGCCTGTGTGCGTGTATGCCCTACCGGTATTGATATACGCAACGGTACACAATTGGAATGTGTAAACTGCACCGCTTGTATTGATGCCTGCGACGACATTATGAAGCACGTGAACAAGCCTACCGGGCTTATCAGGTACGCTTCTGAAAACAACATTGCTAAAAAGGAGAAGGTAAAAATCACTTTCCGTTCAGCAGCATACTCAACCGTATTGGTTATACTGGTTGCAGTGTTGGCTACTCTATTGCTTACCCGCAAGGACATTCAAACCAATATCATGCGCGCACAGGGCATGATGTACCAGGACAGGGGCGAGCAGGTTAGTAATCTGTATAACATTAAGATGATTAACAAAACCCGTAAGGAGTTGCCGGTATCGCTTAAAATTGAGAAAAGTGATATAGGCGGAGAGATAAGTATGGTGGGAAAGGATATGGTAGTGGGTAAAGAATCAATAGGCGATGGTGTATTCTTTATACTGGTAGATAAAACCAAAATACACCAGCGCAAAAACAAAATTGAAATAGGAATTTACCAGGGCGATAAAAAGATAGATCAGGTTAAAACTGTATTTCTGGGACCAGCAAATTAAATTATATGATTAAGAAATTCAATTGGGGTTGGGGTATAGCACTTGTTTACACGGTGTTTGTTGCCTTTATGTTAGTAATGGTGTGGTTAGCCAACAGGCAAACTGTTGACCTGGTAACCAGCGATTATTATAGCAAGGAGTTAAAATACCAGGACCAACTGGACAAAATGAAAAATGCCAATGCATTAGGCGAACCATTGGTTTGCACCGTTGATGCAAAAAAGGTAAGCGTAAAGTTTCCTGAAAAGCTTAGTGGTAAACAAATAAAAGCAGACATATTGTTTTACCGCCCCAACAACAGCGCAAACGACTTTAGCGTTAGCTGCACACCCGATGCCAGCGGTAGCTGCCAGATACAATCTGACAAGTTTGCCCCGGGCAAATACAAAATGCAGGTGGAATGGAGTGCTGACGGCGTTGCTTACTATACCGAAAATGAGATAAACATAAACTAATGGAATTCCTTTGGGCAGCCATATCACTGGGTTTTTTAGGCAGCTTCCACTGTGTGGGAATGTGCGGCCCTATTGCTATGGCCTTACCACTTAACAACCAAAGCACTACCAAAAGGGTGTTAGGTACATTGGCCTATAACTTAGGGCGCATATTTACTTATGGCCTTTTCGGGTTGCTTTTCGGCTTGTTGGGTAAAGGGTTTATACTTGCCGGCTATCAGCAGGTGCTATCGGTTGCCTTGGGGATAATCATTCTGGCATTGCTGCTGTTTCCTCAAAAATACGCAAGCGGCTGGGGACTGACGAAAATCATGTCGAGCTTAATCTCCAAAGTAAAATCTTCGCTCGGACATTTTATTCGGGAAAAAGGATACTCGGCGCTGTTTACCGTAGGTGTTTTAAACGGCTTTTTGCCTTGTGGCCTGGTTTACTTAGGAGTTGCCGGTGCTATTGCTACCGGTTCGGCCGCTAAAGGAAGCGCCTTTATGATGATGTTTGGTGCAGGCACACTACCTGCTATGGCCTTGGTTAACCTGGCCTCCAACAGCATCAGTATAGGCGTCCGCAATAAAATAAGGAAGGTGGTGCCGGTTTTTGTAGGCCTTATGGCTTGTGTGCTGATCATGCGTGGTATGAATTTGGGTATTCCATACCTGAGTCCTCAATTAAGTAAAACCGATTGCACGAAACATTCGTGCTGTCACAAAAAATAGTTTTTAAAGAACTGCACATGAAAATTGTTGTAAAAGACAATAAAACCCTTGGGGAAATTCAGAAGGAATTCAATAAGGAATTCCCTTATCTGAAGATTGAGTTCTTTGAAACGCCCCATAATAACGGCTCGGGTTCACCGAAATCGAGGATGTACAACCATAGCCGCACAGTAAAATCCTGCCGTAAAACGCACGATGAAGGAGAAATATCAATTTCTAAAACCGAAACTGTTTCAACCCTTGAGCAGGAGTTTTGGGATAAATTCAATTTATCGGTTCAGGTATTCCGCAAATCAGGCAACCTTTGGATTGAAACTACTTTAACCAACGGATGGACACTGGAGCAACAGAACCTGGAAGGACGTGAAATATCTGAACACAAATCGCCTTTTGACGAGGCCGATGATTTGGATTTGACGGACAGAGATAAATGGTCGTAGTAAAAAAGGCGCTTTAGTTAAGCAGGTTCTTCAGGCGCGCTTCATCAAGTATAGAAATCTTACCCTCTTTAATTTCAATAAGCTTTTCTGATTTAAAATCGCTTAATGTGCGTATCAGCGACTCAGTAGCTGTACCTACAACCTGCGCCAAATCCTCACGGCTCATTTCTAACCGTGGTTTATCACCAGGTGTGCTCTTAAACTTCTCGTAAACGTGTAATAAGCCGTTGGCAACGCGTTTGCGTAAGGAATTATAGGCAAGATTTAAAAGCTGTTCTTCTTTCTCCACCAAATTAGCTGAAAGAATTTTGATAAACTTTCTGGCAACGTGGCCGTCGCTGTTTACCACAGCTAAAAAGTCGCTCTTCGGTATAATCAACACTTCAGCATCTTCCAATGCTTCGGCATTATCCTGGTAAACTGATTCTTCTAATAAGGCGGTATAACCCATAAAGTCGCCATCCTTATATATGGCGGTTATCAGTTCCTTACCGTCGTCATTTATCCTGAATGTTTTGATTTTACCCTTGCTTACAAAAAACAGGCAGGTAGGGCGGTGGCCCTGGGTATAAACATTTTGCTTACGCTTATATTGCTGCACTTCGCGCTCGCCTTTGGTAAGGTCAAGTTTGTTAGCATCGCGGGCCTCATTTAAAAAGGCATTTATACCTTCAATGTTTGCTGAAAACTCCGTTTTCAGCATTTCCGTTTTCTTCAAACGGGTTTCAACTGCATTCAATAACTCAATATCATCAAATGGCTTTGTTATAAAATCATCAGCACCCATTTCCATGCCCTTTCTGAAATCAGCACGGTCAGCTTTTGCAGTTAAAAAGATAAACGGGATAGCAGATGTTTTCGGATTTTTGCTCAACATGTGTAGCACGCCATAGCCATCCAGCTCCGGCATCATTATATCACATACGATCAAATCCGGCGATTCCTTTAAGGCAATGTCAACTCCTACTTTACCGTTTTCAGCGGCTAGTACATCATACTTGGCCAGCTCCAGTATTTCAGCAATATTTTCTCTTACGGCTTTATTATCCTCAATTAGTAAAACTTTCTTCATAAGGTCCTAACCAATTTACACAGATGGAATTGCGACCGTAAATATACTTCCTTCTCCCAATTTACTATGCACATTTATCGTTCCGCCCATTAATTCAAGGTATTTATATATGATATGTAATCCAAGTCCTGTACCTTGAATATTGACAGCATTGCGCGCGCGGAAAAACCTTTCGAATAAATGCTGCACATCCTCCTCTGAAATTCCGATACCGCTATCTTTTACTGAAAGGGTAAGCATACCATTCGCGTTTTCAGATTTCACCCGTATGGTGGCCCCTTCATCCGAAAATTTTACTGCATTAGACACCAGATTCAGCAATATGATTTTAATCAGTCGGCGATCGCCAAGCACCTCAGCGGGCCCATTGTGCGTGTATTCTATCTGCTGGCCCTTTTGGTTTATCTCCTTCATTTCAGTCACAAAGTCTTCAAAGAAATGTGAGAAGTTAAACATGTCCCTTTTCACCTCCACAAGGCCTTCCTCCAACCGGCCAAGAGATAATAGGTCCTCAAGCATGGCGCTCATATGCTGCACCGAATCTTTTATGCGTGCTATGTGGCGCTCGCGCTTGTCCTGTTCCTCAGTAAGGGCATACCTGCCCAATAAGGACGCAGAGGAAAGGATGGTACTTAACGGAGTTCTGAATTCATGCGATACGGTTGAAACAAAGCGCGATTTCAAGTCGCCTAACTCCTTTTCTTTTTCAAGCGCAGTTGCTAACTCGTCTTTCGACTTCTCTAACTGCGCCAGTGTTTCGCGCAACATCATGGTTCTGTCGCTAACCTTTTGCTCCAGGTTTACATTTAGCTGGCGTATTTCACGGCTTACATTTTCCAACTCCTTGCGCTTTTGATCCAGTTGCTCCTCTCCCTTTTTACGCACGGTAATGTCAATGATAAAGGCCACCACAAAGGCATCCTTGCCCGAGCGGTAATGGCTAAGGCTTATTTCAACGGGGAAAACGCTTCCATCTTTTCTGCGCGCAAACAAATCGCGCCCTGCACCCATGGTGCGGTTAACCGGGTTCTGGTGGAATCCTTCACGCTGTTTCTCGTGCGAACGTTTAATACTATCCGGCAGCAATATCTCAATGCGCTTACCCACCAACTCTTCCTTGGTATAACCGAAAAGGGTTTCAGCATGCGGGTTTACCAGCACTATCTCACCTATGCGGTTAGTTAATATTATGCCCTCAGTTGCATGCGAAAAAAGTGAGGCTATCTGCTTGGTATTCTCTTCCGACTTACCTCTTAAATTTTTAACATATAAAACAAAGAACATGGCAACCATTACCCCTGCTAATGAAATTGACAGGTTAATGGTTACTACATTAAAATCTTCGTTTGAGTGCGAATAGAATACGGAAAACAGGATGGCCAGGGCAGATGCAACTGCAGCTACTATGGTGCTTAACTTCTCTTCAGAATAAAAGGTGAGTAAAATTGCAATTACATAAGCCACCTGCAGATAAATACCGGCAGGGCTGAAAAACTCAACTGCTGCATTTACCGCAATCAGCAAATAGCCAACCACCGGCAATAAAGCATAAGGCATTTTTTTGTATTTGTCCATTTGCTATCTATAACTGGAACGTTTGGTGCATTTCAGGTATTTCAACATGGTAGTAACCCATCATATTTAATTTATTTCTGAACTTTTCCTGCACCTCGTATTCGCCATGCACTAAAAACAACTTCTTAATCTTTTCTTTATCCCCTGCGCCTAAAAAATGCAGCAGGTCATCACGGTCTCCGTGCGCGCTTAATGAGCGAAGAACCCGCACTTCGGCATCTACACTAAAAGGTTCACCAAATATAGTAACCTCTTTTGCTCCATTCATTAATTTTCCTCCTAATGAGTTAGGTTCGCAATAGCCTACCAGCAAAATCGTATTACGGCTTGATGATATATTATGTTTAATGTGATGTTTAATCCTGCCCGCATCCGCCATGCCTGATGCACTGATAATTACACAAGGTTCCTTCTTTTTGTTCAATGCCTTGCTTTCCATAACATCCGTTATGTAGTGCAGGCCGGTAAAATCAAAGGGCTCAGGGTCGCGCTTCATGTATTCCTTAATGCGGTCATTAAAGCACTCTTCATGTTTGCGTACCACAGCCGTTGCTTCTGATGATAAGGGGCTGTCAATAAACACTTCAATCTTTGGCAGTTTCTTGCTTATCTCCAACCTGTTTAGGGCATACACCAATTCCTGGGTGCGGCCCACGCTAAAGGCAGGTATAATCAGGTTACCGCCCTTTTCAATACAGGTATGCATTATAATTTCCAGCAGGCGCATGTCAATAGCCGCTGCCTCCTCATGCAGGCTATCACCATAGGTAGACTCCAGAATTACGTAATCGGAATCAGGGAAATCCTCCGGCTTCTTCAGTATTTCATCATTATAGCGCCCAACATCTCCGCTAAATGTTAAAACCTTCTGCTGCTTGTTTTCGGTTACTTTAACCGTTACAGTAGCGCTGCCTATTATGTGCCCGGCATCATTAAAGCAGAATTCAGCGCTTTTGCCCAGTTTTATCCACTTGTGGTAAGGGGCTGTTTCAAACAGTTCAAGGCAGTCGTAAACATCCTCGGCCCGGTATAAGGGCTCAATAAGGTCTTCGCCCCTCTTTAAACGCTTCTTGTTGTGGTAAGCAACGTCTGATTCATGAATTTTGGCTGAATCCAGCAGCAGTATTTTGGCAAGGTCCAAAGTGGCCGGGGTGCAGTAAATTTTGCCCCTGAAGCCCTCGGCATACAGCTTAGGTATCAGGCCGCAATGGTCAATATGGGCGTGGCTAAGCAGTATAAACTGCACGCCAACCGGCGAAAACCCGAAATGGCGGTTCAGTTCGTCCACCTCTTTGGGGTTTCCCTGGAAAAGGCCACAGTCTAACAAAATGGTTGTACCGTCCTCTAACTCAAGCAAATGCTTGCTGCCCGTTACGCGCCTGGCAGCCCCATGGAAAGATATTTTCATCCGGCACAAGTTTGGGCTCTAATTACGTCATTTCCAAATGACTTTTATTAGGGAAATGCCCCAAAACCAGCCTCTTCAAAAATGTGGAAAAGCTGTGGATACGTGTTGGTTGTTTCGGGTTTTAAGGGTATACCCTTTTTATATTTTCGTCACCCTTTTTCGCACTCACAAACCGTGGACGAACAATATGCAATTAACTACACTTGAAATAAAAGGCTTTAAGAGTTTCGCCGAGAAGACCACCATACATTTCAATAACCGCATTACCGGGGTTGTTGGGCCTAACGGCTGCGGCAAAAGTAATGTGGTGGATAGCATCCGCTGGGTATTGGGTGAGCAGAAGACCTCTCAACTGCGCCTGGAGAAGATGGAGAACCTCATTTTCAACGGCACCAAAAGCCGCAAGCCATCAGGCATGGCCGAGGTTAGCCTTACTTTCGAAAACACCAAGAACGTTGTAAGCAGCGACTACAAAACCATAACCATCACCCGCCGCCTTTTCCGCGATGGCGAAAGCGAATACCTGCTTAACGGGGTTGTTTGCCGCTTAAAGGATATTACCTCTCTGTTTTTGGATACCGGCGTAAGCGCCGATAGCTATGCCATTATAGAGTTGGGTATGATGGATGAAATATTGAACGACCGCGACAACAGCCGCCGCAAATTGTTTGAACAGGCCGCAGGCGTAGCCAAGTATAAAAAGCGCAAAAAGGAAACTATTGACAAGTTGAAGGGCACCGATGCCGACTTGGAGCGTGTAAAGGATTTGTTGTTTGAAATTGAGGGCCAGCTTAAAACCCTTGAAACGCAGGCTAAAAAAACCAAGCGCTACTACGAGCTAAAAGAAGAATACAAAGAACTAAGCCTGCTTTTAGCCAAATACAACCTACAAACCTATAAGGAAACCTACAAAAACCTGGAAACACAGAAGCTACAGGAAGAGGACAAAAAGCTGGAGTTGGAAACATCCATATCGCAGGCCGACGCCCTTTTGGAAAAAGAAAAACTGGGCAACGTTGATAAAGAACGCGCCCTGTTTGAAGTACAGAAAAAGCTGAATACCCTGGTTGCAGGCGTAGGCGAAAAGGAAAACGAGAGAAACCTGCTTACCCAGCAAATCAAATACTCGCTTGACAAAAAAGACACTGCCGAAAAGCAGATTATAGAGGCGAACGACCAGGTTGAAAAACTGAAAATTTCCATTGACAAGCTTTCAACAGATAAGGAAAGTGAAGAAACCATACTGGAAAGCCGCAAGCAGGAACTGGCCGTATTAGAGGAAGAACTGAATAAAATACGCGCCTCGCACGGCACCCTTAAAGATACGCTTACCAATGAGCAGAAAAGCTATACCGAAAAGGAACGCCAGATATTTGAGTTGGAAAAGAAGCTGGCCGTTAACCGTAGCAGCAACGAAAGCCTGCAACGCGATTTAAACCAAAGCGAAGATGACGTAAAGAAAAAGCGCGCCGAGTTAGAGCAGCTAAAGGCCGACTTTGAGCAGGTAAAAAGCGATAAGGACGCAGCCGAACTGAAGCTGAACAACCTGATAACCGAAGAAGAGAACAAGAAGAAGGAAATTACAGAACTGGAAGCTTCGGTAGAAAAAACCCGCCTTGAGCTTACAGCCGAAACACGCTCGTTAGATGCCAAGAAGAACGAGTTTGATCTTACCAAGAGCTTAGTAGATAACCTGGAAGGTTTTCCTGAGTCTATCAAATTTTTGAAGAAGAACGCCAAGTGGAGCCAGGAAGCCCCCCTTCTTTCAGATATCATTTACTGTGCTGAAGAATACCGCGTAGCTATTGAAAACTACCTGGAACCTTACTTGAACTACTACGTTGTTCAAAACCTGCAGGAAGCTGTAATGGCGGTAAACCTGTTGAACGACGCCAGCATGGGCCGAGCCAACTTTTTTATACTGGATGAGTTTGAAAAGTATGAACCAAAATCAGCGGTAAGCATTGACGGCGCAAAACCCGTTGCGGAATTAGTAGAGCTGGATAGCCGCTATAAGAAATTAGGAGCTTACCTGTTAGACCGTGTTTACTTGATTGACGACCGCGCTCAGTTCAATATATCGCAGTTAGATACCAAAGGCGATAAAGTTGTTGTGCTTTCGCAAAGCGGTAAATACATCCGTAAGGACTTTTCGTTAAGCGGTGGCGCAGTAGGTTTGTTTGAAGGCAAGAAGATAGGCCGCGCTAAAAACCTGGAGAAATTACAGGAAGAAATTAAAGCGCTTGAAGTAAGCAGCTACAAATTACACCAGCAGGTTGCCAACGCACAGGTTAAAATCAACCAGCTAAAAGGCAGCAGCCTAACCCGCGAAATTGAAGCGCAGCGCCAGTTGGTAAACCAACTGAGCTCCAAACTATCCGGCTCGCAGGCCAGCATACAAAGCCTTGTAAAATTTTTGGAAGGCGCTGATGCTAAAAGCAAGGATATTACCCAACGCCTTGAGTTGCTTACCACAGAAGTGGATGCGCTCACCAACCAACTTAACTCCATACGCGAAACCCAAACCAGTGCCAAGAGCGAGTTGGAAAAAACGGATAAGGAGTTTGTTGAAATGACCAACAAGTTAAGTGAGGCCTCATCGCGCTATAACCAAAAGAACATTGAGTTCCACCAACAGCAAAACCGCGTTAACTCTATTAACCAGGAATTAGGCTTTAAGAAGAGCCAGATAGAAACGCTTACCTCTCAGCTTACGCGCAATAACGATGTTATCCTCGAAAGCCAGATGCAGGTGGAGGAAAACCAGAAGAAGTTGAAAGACCTGGAATCAGAGCTTTTAGGCAGCTATGCTGATAAGGAAAGCTACCAAAACGAAGTGGCCGAAGCAGAGAAGAACTATTACGACAGCCGCGGCCTGATAAACGACCTTGATGGCAAAGTACGCGAATTGACCCGCGCACGCGATAGCGTTGCTAACCTGCTGCAAAACATCAACGATAAGTTTAACGAACTGCGCCTTTCGCTTACCTCAATGAAGGAGAGATTGCATGTTGAATTCAACATGGACATCAACGTTATCCTTAATGAGGAGTTTGAAATGGTGCAGCCTTTAGAGGAAGTGCAAACCGAAGTAGAGAAGGTGAAGAAACGCCTCGAGAATTTCGGCGAGATTAACCCCATGGCGCTTGAAGCCTTCGAGGAAATGAAGAAGCGTTACGATTTCATTATCGCGCAGCGTAAGGACCTTGAGGATGCCAAGGAAAGCCTGTTAACTACCATTAAGGAGATTGAAGACAGCGCCAAGAGCCAGTTTATGGAAGCCTTTACCAAGGTGCGCGAAAACTTCATCCGCGTATTCCAAACCCTGTTTAGCTCTGATGACCAGTGCGACCTGTTCCTTGAAAATCCGGACGACCCGCTGGAGAGCAAGATTGAAATTGTGGCCCGCCCTAAAGGCAAGCGCCCTACGGTTATTGACCAGCTAAGCGGTGGTGAAAAAACATTAACAGCTACTGCCCTGTTATTCTCACTATACCTGCTTAAGCCGGCTCCTTTCTGTATTTTCGATGAGGTGGATGCTCCATTGGATGATACCAACGTGCAAAAGTTCACCAAAATCATACAGGAGTTCAGTAAGGACTCTCAGTTCATTATCGTTACCCACAACAAAATGACCATGGTAGAGGTAGACGCCATTTACGGTGTTACTATGGCCGAGCAAGGTGTATCGCGTGTGGTACCGGTAGACTTTAGAAGTTTGAATTAGTATCTCAATTCGAAAATAAACCAAACAAATGCCCTGCGGGGCATTTGTTATTTATATCTATACTTGCCTTTGTGAGTGCCGCACCCAAACTCTCCATAATTCTCCCCTGTTACAACGCCCCGGCTAACTGGCACATACATGCCCTGCAATGTTTTATTGACCTAAAGCAGCTATTGGATGTGCCCATCGAGATGCTGATAGTAAATGATGGTAGCACTAACGGCTTCAGCCAACCAGCGTTAAGGCAGTTTTATACTGATTACCCAGAAATACAGATTGGGTCCTACGGTCCGAACCAGGGGAAGGGCTTTGCTTTAAGGGAGGGCGTAAAGAAATGTAACGGAGAGTTGGTCATCTATACCGATGTGGACTTCCCTTACACCGAGCAAAGCTTTTACGATATTTACCAGGCTTTATTGAACGGGGTCGATGTTGCTGTTGGTGTAAGAGATGAAAGCTACTATAGCCATTTACCTAAAGAGCGCACAAGAATCTCCAAACTGCTACGCTGGTTTATCAAAAAATTTCTGCGCATCCCTACTGACGATACGCAATGCGGCCTTAAAGGCTTTAACCAAAAAGGCAAGCAGGTTTTCCTTACAACTACTATTGACCGTTACCTCTTCGACCTCGAGTTTATATTTCTTGCAGCCCGCAGTAAGCTAAACATTAAAACCGTTCAGGTACAACTGCGGCCGGAGGTACAGCTTAGCAAAATGAACTGGAAAATACTGACTGAAGAGTTTGGCAACTTTTTAAAGATATTCGTAAAATCAATCTTTTAATATGGCGTATAACTTATCTGCAAAACATCCGAAAAAACGCGCTTTTATAACAGGTGGTGGTGGCGGTCTTGGCCGTGCATTAGCACTTAAACTTGCAGGCGATGGTTGGACCGTAGGTATCTCTGATATTAAAGAGGAAGCCCTTGCCGAATCAAAGAAGTTGATTGAAGCGGCAGGTGGCAAAGCGCTTACGTATAAGTTTGATGTTTCTAAACGCGAGGAATACCGCAGTGCCTTTGTGCAGTTTATTGAAACTGCAGGCGGTATAGATCTACTGATTAACAATGCCGGTGTGGGCGATGGCGGACTGTTTGGTGAATATGACCTGGAACATTGGGAGTGGATTACCGGTATTAACCAAATGGCGGCAGTTTATGGCTCTCACTTTGCCGTACCGGTTATGAAGAAGCAGATGAGCGGCCACATCATTTCAATAGCCAGCGCAGCAGGCATAGCCAACATGCCTAACATGAGCATGTACAACGTTACTAAGGCTGCTGTTATTTCTTTAATGGAATCTATACATGGCGAAGTTTGGTCGTTTAATGTGCAAACAAGCGTGGTGTGTCCTACCTTCTTCCGCAGTAACGTTATGCAGTTCAACCGTGGCGATAAGCAGGCTACAGCTATCGGCCAAACCATAATTGACCGCGCCAAATACGGTCCTGATGAAATTGCAGATTACATTTTAACGCAAGCCGGCAAGAACACCTTCTACATTTTACACCCCTACCAGGCTAAAGCCGTATTCCATTTCAAGCGGTTCTTCCCTATGGGTTGGTTAATGTATAAAGCCAAACAGTTTGCTAAAAAAGACTGGGTACAAAAAGCCATTAACCAAAAATTTTAATCGCTTGCATGAGCCTGCACGAAAGTTACATGCAACGTTGTCTGGATATTGCCGTGCAGGGCATGGGCCATGTTGCGCCCAACCCAATGGTGGGTTGCGTTATTGTTCATAACGGCGCCATTATAGGCGAGGGTTACCATCAAAAATACGGTGAGGCCCATGCTGAGGTTAATGCCATAGCCTCCGTAAGCAATAAAGAGTTACTAAGGGAAAGCACCTTATACGTAAACCTGGAACCCTGCTCGCACTATGGCAAGACACCACCATGCTCCGATTTAATTGTGCGCAGCCAAATACCGCGAGTAGTTATAGGCAGTAGCGATCCTAATCCTTTAGTGGCAGGCAAAGGCATTGCCAAATTGCGTAACGCAGGTGTTGAAGTAACATGCGATATACTTAAGGAGTCAGCCGATTTTTTAAACAGGCGCTTTCTAACCTTCTTTACAAAAAAGCGGCCCTATATAATTTTAAAATGGGCGCAAAGCGCAGATGGTTTTATTGCCCCTGCTGATAACAGGCAGGTATGGCTCAGCAATGAACTATCCCAAAAACTGGTGCACAAATGGCGCAGCGAAGAACAGGCCATAATGGTTGGTACCAATACAGCGCGCATTGATAACCCGGAGCTAACCGTGCGACTTTGGAAGGGCAAAAACCCATTAAGAGTTGTAATTGATAAAGACCTAAGCTTGCCAATAGGCAACCTTCTGTTTAATGATAAAGCAGATACTATCGTATTCAACAGCCGCGAAAACAGCAAGCAAAAGAATATTGAAAAGATTAAAATCGATTTCAAGGCATCCCTGCCGCAGCAGGTTTTAGGTAAACTGTACGAGCGCGGTATATCATCTTTGATAATTGAAGGGGGTGCCGTGCTTTTAAACTCGTTTATAGAAGCAAACCTATGGGATGAAGCCCGCATATTTAAAACAACGGCAATGCTGCACAGCGGCAAAACCGTAATGCCTCTATCGGGTAAATTGCATGAGCAAACACAACTGGAATCTGATAATCTTGAAATACTGCTGAACAGTTCCTTATGATTTTTCTCGTTTTAACCATTATAACTTCAGCAAGCCTGGTGCTAATGTTCAAGGTATTTGATAAATACCGGGTGCATCTCTTTCCTGCTATTGTGGTCAATTATTACGCCGCCACTATCAGCGCATTCCTATTTCTACCTGATAAAAGCGGGGTAACTTCCGGGGCGTTATTCTCTCATACGTGGATACCGCTTGCCTTGGGCCTGGGCACCCTGTTTATCACCATTTTTAATATGGTTAGTATTACCACAGTTCGGTTCGGGGTATCTACGGCATCGGTAGCTATGAAATTGGGCCTCGTTTTACCGGTGCTGTTAGCCTTTACCCTTTATGGCGAACCATTTAACTGGTTTAAACTGCTTGGTATTTTACTGGCATTTGTAGCCGTTATCCTTTCTTCAATAAAAGAAGAAACCGAACATCATGAACACACTAAAATTGCACTACTCCTTCCATTGCTGGTATTTTTAGGCAGCGGAGCAGCCGATGCGCTTACCCAACTCGCCAACAAACAATATGTAGGTAAAGAGGGCATGGAAGAATTCTCTTTCTTTCTGTTTTTGGCAGCAGCAATTGCCGGCACTGTAGCTTTTGTTATAGGTTGGCTGCGCAACAAAATAAGCATGCCGTTAAAGAGTGTAATAGGAGGCCTTATACTGGGCATCATTAACTACTTCTCCTACTTTTTTATGCTAAAAGCGCTGGCAGAAGTACCATGGGGCAGTTCGGTACTCTTCCCGGTAATTAACCTGGGCACGGTAGCCTTCGCCACCATAGCCGGCATTGTCGTATTCCGTGAAAAAATATCAAAAATCAACATGGCTGGCCTGCTTTTCGCCGCCGCCTCTATAACCGTTATCTTGCTATCGGGCAAATAGCTATTTTAGATATTGATGAGATGGACGTTGATAGTATTAGTGCTGCTTAGTGGCTACGCTTATTCGCAAAAAAATAACGAAGCAATTGCTACCGGGGATTATAAGGCGCACTGCGTTGTTACCTTCCCGCAGCTAAAGCTGCAAACAGAAAATAACGCAGAAGGAGTAATGCAATTCTTAAAAGGCTACCTGCCGGCGCTCTCTAATTCTAATTGTGGTGTGCGCTTAAACTATGTTACTAACAGCCCCGGGGGCCGGCATTACTCCTTTACCCAAACATATAAAGGCGTAGAAATTTATCAGGCTGAAATAAAAGTAAATGTGGGCCGCAACAATGTTGTTCGCTCGGTTTTAGACAACTCCTACGATACTGAAAGCTGGAGAATTACTTCACCGGAAACTAATCCCAGCACTGTAATTGCGGTAGATAAAGAAAGCAATGAAGCTTTTATAGGTGAAAAGCGAATTGAAAATTTCAGCAGTGAGATTGTTTATGTGAACGGAGTAAAATTTTTCGAGCGCCCGCTTAACTGTTTTGCCGACTCCCTTGTAACGGGAAACGTATTTTTGCCTGACCCATTAACCACCGCGCACCAGTATTACAACAACATTGACCTTGACAGTAATGACAAGAACACGGTGCTGACCAACAGCCAACTACGTACGGTAACCTTTAATGCTGACTTTAATGGTGGCGTGTTTGAACTACGTAATCAGTTTGTAAGAATTATCGATCTCGACAGTCCGAAAATTTTGCCGGCTACAAGCACTACACCTTCCTTTTTATTTAACCGTTCGCAAAACGGCTTTGAAGATGTAAACGTGTTCTACCATCTTAACAAAGTACGCGACCATGCCGATTCGCTGGGTTTTGATTTGGCCAACCACGAAATATGGGCGGACCCACACGGTGGCAACAACGATAACTCCTACTTTGCACCGGCCTTCTCTCCTCCCCGTATATTTTACGGTATTGGCGGAGTTGACGATGCCGAAGATGCTGACGTGGTAACACACGAATACGGCCACTTTCTTTCTTACAATGCTTCTCCAAACAGTAACATAGGTTTAGAACGAACCTCGCTTGATGAAGGTTTTGGCGATTACCTGGCAGCCTCTTATTCCAGAATTTACGATGGCTATAAAGGAGATTCAATATTTAATTGGGACGGGCAAAACCAATTCTGGAGCGGCAGGGTTGTAAACAGTGCCAAGGTTTACCCTACCAACGTTAACGGCAACATGTATAATAATGCGGAGATATGGTCGGCTGCATTGATGCAGATACACAATGCTATTGGCAAACCGGCAACTGATAGCCTTATTTACGAAGCGCATTACAGTTACGCCAGCAACATGAAAATGGATGATGCTGCCTACTTGTTGCTGGATGCCGATTCCAACTTAACCGGTGGCGTCTACCATTGCATTGTTTACGAGAAATTAATGAACAGGGGCCTGGTGCCTTTCTTTGCCAATAATCCCTGCGGCTTCTCCGCTATTAAAGAAACTACTTTAACACCGCTAACATTTGTTCAGAATGGCTATTCCTTTGCCATCATCAATTCCACCTCGGCAGATATTACTTTCGATGTAATGGATATCAACGGCAGACTTATTGAGAGCATAACAAGCTCAGAAGCCATTATCCACTATGAAAACAACAGCTTGCCTGCCGCTTTATATTTTATAAGAGCCAGAACGAAAAACAGCATCAGCGGGTTTAAGTGGAGTAAAGCACAATAGAAATGACAACTGAAAAGATCGCAGAATCAGAACTGGTAGTTCATCCCGATGGCAGCATTTACCATTTGCACCTGCTACCGGAACAAATAGCGGATACGGTAATTGTGGTGGGCGACCCTTCGCGCGTAGAACAGGTAAGCAGGCACTTTGATAATGTGCAGCACAAGGTGCAATACCGCGAGTTTATCACGCACACCGGGCATTTAAACAACAAACGCCTAAGCGTGGTATCAACCGGTATAAGTACAGATAACATAGACATTGTTTTTAATGAACTTGATGCCCTTGTAAACATTGATTTAAAAACCCGCGAGGTGCGGAACGAAAAGCGTTCACTGGAGATTATCCGGCTGGGCACTTCAGGTGCTATTAATGAAGAAACGCCTGTTGAGTCGGTAATTGTTTCAGAAATAGGTATTGGTATGGATGGCCTGCTTAACTTTTACGAGCAGCAGAACAGCATACAGGAAACTGTTTACCTTGAAGCATTTAACGCGCATATTAAGCCGCATTTTAATGGCGTAAAGCCATACATTGCCACTGCCGATACAGCATTGCTTGAAAAGTTTGAACAGCATTACAAGCGGGGCACTACTTTAACCGCAGCAGGGTTCTATGGCCCACAGGGAAGGATTTTGCGCGCCCGTGGCGAGTTCACCAACTTTATTGAGGTAATGAACAGTTTCCGCCACAAGCATTTCCGCATCACCAACCTTGAGATGGAAACGGCAGCGATTTACGGACTGGGTAAAATACTGGGGCACCGTTGTGTTTCCCTAAATGTAATATTGGCCAATCGCGTTACACATCAATTCAGCAGCGACCCTAAAAAAGCAGTTGAAAAAGTTATTGACGAAGTACTGGATATTATAACCACCTAACCCTTGCCTATGTTCAACAGAAGAACTTTTCTTAAACATTCGGCGCTGGCCACTGCGGGCCTTTCCATTTTCGATTTTATGAAGCCTGCCGCTGCGGCCGAGTTTGAACATCATCTAAAAAGAGTTCTACCGCTGGAGCCTGCTATTGCTGCGCAGGATGAGGACTTCTGGAATTTTATACGTGAGCAATACACGGTTTC
>CAZUHU010000007.1:0-12747 GCA_964620645.1 uncultured Chitinophaga sp. | reverse complement strand
GATGCCTCACACTCCTTTGTGCATGTTGATCATAAAATAAGCGATTTGAATTGCGATTACTATGCCACTTCTCTGCACAAATGGCTGTGTGCGCCATTCGGCACAGGCTTTATGTATATTAAAAAAGAAAAGATAAAGGATGTGTGGGCGCTACTATCAGCTGTAGAGCCCGATGGCGCCGACATACGCAAATTCGAAAGCCTGGGCACCCGCTCTTTTGCGGCTGAAATGGCTATAGGCAATGCGTTGGACTTCCATTACCTGTTAGGTGCAAAGCGTAAAGAAGAGCGCCTGCGCTTCCTTAAAAACTATTGGTGCGAGAAGGCCTTAAAGGTTCCGAAGTTCAAACTGTATACCTCCCTTAAACCGGAATACAGTTGCGCCATAGCCACTTTTGGTATTGAGGGCTGGAAGCCGGCGGACGTTGACACCAAGCTTTTCGAACTTAAAAAAATACATTGCACCACCGTTAACCACGAGAACGTGCACGGTGTTCGCATTACGCCGCATGTATACACTTCTCTGCGCGATTTAGACCGGTTGGTGGAAGCCATTACCGCTATTGCAGCAATGGACCCGCCTGTAAAATAGCAGCCTTTGCTATTTACCGAAGTATAAATTAGTAGCCATTCGGCCGCCAAGGAAGTAGTCGCCGTCAGCTTCTATGCCGGTAACAAAGTCAACTCTAACAATCTTAAACAGGTTAGCCATGCCAACATCCACCTGAAAATATTGCTTGCGCACAGGTGTATACAGGAAGTGGAAGCCCACCACTTCCTGTAATTTTAACTTGCGCCAACCCGGTATGCGGTTAAACAATAAACCGCCGAAGTTATGCTCCAGGTGTGCCTCCGCAAAATACTGATCGGTGCTGTGTCTGTAATAACGCAGGGTAAAGAAACCAATCTGGTCAGTTTCGCCTTGTGTAAAGAAGTTCCCGTAAAAGTGTTTGTAGTCAGAATACTCAATGCGCTTTGCCGTGGGAAAGCCTCCCCCGCCAAAACGGTAAAAGAGGGTGCCGGCCTGTTTCATAGGTATTTTACCGCGTAGTTGGGCTTCCAGGAAATCATAATTCAGATCACTGAAGCCTTTTATAGGTATAGCCCTTTTATACACAACCGTAAGCTCGGGGTATTTTGATTCGGTCCTTATTTTAAAATCAGGACGGGTTACATACTGCTGCCCAAACACAAAGTTGAACTTTACATCAATACGGAAAGCGGTATGAGGCTGTATATTGTCGGTTGCGTAATCAACGCCCGGTAAATCAACTCCATTTGGCGTATACCAGTTGCGCACCTGCGGAAAAAAGGAATACAGGTTAGTATTCTCCAATGGAAACCGCTTATCATAATTTAATCCTATAAAGCCGTATATACCGTTGTAAACCTCGCGGCTGTAGTTAACCTTGGCAAAGTACTCCTGGTAAAGCTTTAAATAGTTCCGCTTAAAAAAGAGGCTCATCCAGGTATTACCCCAACCTGGCTGCGGTTGGTCCTCGTTAAACTGGCTAACCCTGCGGCCGCCGCTAAGTGTAATGTTTTCGTCGCGCGTTTGGCTTATGCGGAATGAAAGAGTTGCAAATCCATTCAACTCTTTATTGGTAAAGCCGTAACGTATAGTAGGCTGAAAAGAAAGCCTCCGTTTATCCTTCTCCCACGTTTTGGTTACGCGGAAGTAGAAATTGAAGTTAGGCCCTTCAACGGTATTAAAGTTGAAAATGGTAAGCAGTGGCGAAAACTGCACCGTAATCTTTTTGTATTGTTTATTAAGGGTATAGCCCGTCAATAGTGATAGCGGCCCCGGTATATTCAGCTTTTTATCAGTAGAATCCAGGTACGCTTTGCTCTCTTTAATAGTTTGTATGCTGTCTTTTTCCTCGTAATCCTCAATTTCTATTTGCGTCAATGGTATAGGGCGTATGCTATCCCAGTATAAACTATCGCGCTTATTGGCAATCTCTTCTATCCTAATTACCTCGGCTGTAAAGATTTTCTTTTCAAACTTCTTCTCTTCCTTCTGTTGTTCTTTTATCTCCTTTTTGGTGGCGGGTATTTTGGTACTGTCCGCTTTGGCCAAAGGTTGACTGCCATAAAGGTTATTGAGCTGATAGTTCTTGAAGATCCCCAGGTAATAACCGTCACCTTTCAATCCTAAGAAGCCCCCCCCGGGCATCATAGCGCTGCTGGGTAGGCAGCCACAAATCATCCTTTACCGGCACAAAGTATTGGGTAATCTTCAGTGAGTCTATGTACTCAATTCCATTATCGGTAGTAAGGTAAAGTTCCAGCGAGTGTATATTCCAGCTATCCTCAACAATACTTATTACCCCGCTAAAACTCGGGTCAGATTTTCTTTTGGGTATAACCTGTATTCGGTTGATCAGTTTGTCGCCCTCTTTATAGGCCCCCAGCATATGGAATTTATAATACTGAAAAGCGCTTTCGGATAAAGGGGAGATGAACGGACGGGTGGCAATTACCGGTATGGTTATGTTGCGCTCGTAAAAATTAAAGTAAAAGTCCTGTGCCGAGTTGTAAGTAAAGCCCTGCGATTTACCACTTACTTTTGAGGAGTAAACTACCTCGTGAAACTTGTTCGGCTTTTTGTAATAAAGCTTCGACTTAGATTCGCTTAAATACATAATAGCAGTGCCATTCTTATTTAAAGCAATGCCATAACCTTTCAGGCGCTTTTCGGCCCAGGCGGGCACAGCTGTAAGGCGCTGCATGCCCTTAACGTAGGCATCGCAGGAATAACTGCTAACGGCATTCAAAAAATACTTGCGCCGCTCAATCGCTTTTTTGATTACGGCATTGGCAGGGTCCTCGTTAGGGTTAACTACCACTTCCTTTATCTCGTACTGCGTTTCTTTCATGCTAACGTTAAGGGTAACGTTGGCACCAAGTACATTAACCGCCTCAATACGCTGCTGGTATCCCAGGTGTTGAAACACTATCTCGTATCTTCCATTTGCAATTTCAAGGGTGTATTCGCCCTCAGCATTGGCCGAGGTGCCGTTAGATGTTCCTTTGATGTAAATGTTGGTATAAGGCAGGCGTGCCCCCTTTGCGTCAGTAACAATACCCTTAACCTGGTAGGCACCACAAAACAGAACTGATAAATACAAAAACAGAAAAGCCGAAATCCTCATGAAGTGGTAAAAATAAAAAACGGGAGGCTTTGCAGCGTCCCGTTTAACTTTATTAGTTATTCTTTGAAGGTTTCAGCCTGTTAAGGCGGCCGTAGCTAAACCCACCTCTTGATTTTTTCTTCTTCTTAAACTTAACATTTGATGAGGACGAAGATGATTTGCTCTTTTTCACTTCAGGCGCCTTTGAATCAGCATTTGGCTCAGCTGAGTTATAACCTCTGTATAAGGCGTCTACTACCTGTTCGTTCTTGGCACCGGTATTAATATCTACAGGCGGAAAGTAATAGCCATCTTCAGCCTTGGTTTCAACATTTTGCTGCGCAGCAATGGCTGTTTCAGAATTAGCAGTCAACTGATTTTCTTCAGCAATAGTTGTTTTCTCTTCCTGGGCAGGGGTAAAAGCAGTAGTTACCGCAGTTTCATTTTTAGCAGGCGCAATAGTTACAATGGTAGGTTCTACCGTTTCCTGTGTTGCAGTAGTAAGTTGAGCAATAACAGGCTGCTGTAGCTGCGGTGTTACTTCTACAAAACTTGCACCACCATTATTAGACAAAGTCTGATTAACACCTGTTTGGTTACCGCCGTTGTAGTACAGAAAACCACCAACTAACACGCTGATTAATGCTGCACCCGAAATAAAGCCCATTAACACGCCACGTGGTACAAGTGGTGTTGATGGTGCCGGGGCGGCTATCGGTTTGGTGGTGCCATCTAATTCATTCTGAATCCGGTTCCACATTCCGAAAGGCGGTGCCACTGCATACTCGTTCATAGAACGCTCAATGTGCCTATCAAAATCTTTCATTCTCTTATCTTCCATACCGTGTAAATATTTATCTCTATACGTTCTTTTCAGTTAATAGTTTTAGCCATTATGGCTTTGTTTCACCCCCTGCTCATGCTCCAATATCATTTTTTGCAGCAAATAGCGAGCCCTGGCAAGCTGCGATTTACTGGTGCCTTCTGATATACCAAGCATATCTCCTATCTCTTTATGCGAATATCCTTCTATAACATACAGGTTGAACACTGTTCTGTAACCATCGCTCAACTGCTGTATCATTTTTACTATGTCCTGTTGCTTCAGGGTTTCCAAAGCATTATCCTCATAGTATTCATACATTTTCGCTTCGCTATCGTGCAGGGCATACAGGTTTACCTGCTTGCGGTAGTGCTCAATAGCGGTGTTTACGAAAATCCGGCGCACCCATCCTTCAAAAGAACCTTCGCCGCGGAACTTCTCAATATTGCGGAACACTTTTACAAAGCCTTCCTGCAATAAATCCTGTGCTGAATTATACTCGTTGGCATAACGCAGGCAAACGGCAAACATCTTAGCCGAGAACATGTTATACAGCAACTGCTGGAACTTGCGCTCGCTATTGGCGCAGCCCGCAATTATCTGTTGCTCGGTAAAGCCTTGGAAAACAATAGAACTCATGTTTGGCCTTTAAGGGTTAGTTAAAGATAATACTTTATGCCAACTATCTTATTTGTTAGACGCCCATCTTAAGCAAATGGTTGGCAAACTGCTCAAAACTTTTTTTGCGGTGGCTAAAGCGGTTCTTTTCCTCCAGCGTCATCTCGGCATAAGCCTTATCTGAACCTTCGGGAATGAAGATAGGATCATATCCAAAACCCTCATCCCCTCGCGGCTCCTGAAGTATAGAACCCTTTGTAACACCTTCGAATTGAACGTATTTACCGTTGCTATAGTATGTTATTACGGTTTTAAAGCGGGCATTGCGGTCGCTTTTGCCCTGCATGCCACGTAAAACCTTCTGTACGTTATCGTTAAAAGTAGCCTGCGGGCCGGCATAGCGGGCTGAATATACCCCGGGCTCGCCGTTTAAGGCATCTATCTCAAGGCCGGTATCTTCGGCAAAGCAGGCGCAATTGTATTGCCTGGAGAGGTATTCTGCCTTTTGCAGGCTGTTGCCTTCTATGGTATCCTGTGTTTCAGGTAACTCTTCGTTAAAACCAATATCCTCTAATCCAACAATTTCAAAACCCGAAGGCGCAAGCGAGCGCACCTCCTTTAACTTATGCTTATTAGAAGTGGCAAAAATTAACCTCATATACCGAACATCTTTTTCAATTCTAACCAAAGCGCTTTTTTAGCGGCGTCGCTTTTTGAAATTTTTGAAAGCGCTTCGGTTTTAATAACAGAAAGGCCATCTACATTTACAAGGCGCACTTTAGGTAACTGCATATTGCCGGAGAAATGCACCTCGCCGAATACGATTACTTTAGTTACACCTGCCGCTTTTCGTACTTGCGCATCATAAATGCCCTGCATTAAAACATCTTCTTCCTTTAACTTACAGGCACCTAAAATTTTCAACAACTGCTCCTTTTCTTCCGCTTTAATTTGCTCAGGTCCTCCTTCAACCAATACCAATACCTCTTTTTTTCCGTTAGAGTTTATGGCACCGGATGCAGCATTATTTCGATAAATCTTTGATTTTTCGAATAAAATTTGAGGTTTTTCGAGCTTAATCATATCAGGATATGTAGCGGTATTCAATGTTCAAAAATAAACTTGTAGCCGAAAGCATGGCCGAAAAATTATTCTATTTTTGTTCGCATCCACTGACACACAAACTCTTAACATGGGTTATAAAATAACGGTAGAACGCACTACGGCGTCGCACATTAAGGATATTGATTTCAATAACCTGCCATTCGGAAAGTATTTTTCCGATCACATGTTCATTGCAGAATATAGCGATGGCGAGTGGAAGGACTGCAGAATTATCCCTTTCCAGGACTTCAGCATTCACCCTGCTTTATCTGCTTTGCACTATGGCCAGGCCATTTTTGAAGGTATGAAGGCTGAGCGCGATGCGGATGGCAATCCAATAATTTTCCGCCCGCTTAAAAACCTAAATCGCTTTAACATTTCGGCAGACCGTATGGCTATGCCTGAAGTACCGGAAGATTTGTTTATGGGCGCTATAGACAAATTGTTGAGCATTGATAAGGATTGGATACCTAACACACCTAATTCATCGCTTTATATACGCCCTTACATGTTTGCTGCCGAAAAGTTTGTAGGCATTAAACCGGCTGAGCATTTTACGTTCATCATTTTCACCAGCCCGGTAGGCGCTTACTACAACAAACCGGTTCGCGTGTTTATACATGATAAGTATGTGCGCGCTTTCCCCGGTGGTGTGGGTTATGCTAAATGCGCCGGCAACTATGGTGCAGTAATGATGCCTACACGCGAAGTGCAAAAAATGGGCTACGACCAGATACTATGGTTAGACGGTATACACCACCGCTACCTGCAGGAGATTGGCACCATGAACGTGTTTGTGGTAATTGATGGTGTATTGATTACACCTGCATTAGACCAGGGCACTATACTTGATGGTGTTACACGCGACAGCATTTTACGCCTGGCCGAAAACGAGGGTTATGTAGTGCAGGAGCGTGACGTATCAATAGACGAAGTAGTGAACGCTTACCACGAAGGTAAGTTAGAAGATATGTTTGGTGCAGGCACTGCAGCGGTGTTATCGCACATTGGTGAGTTCCACTACAAAGGCGAGAATTACGAACTGCCTCCTGTAGAAGGCCGCGAAATGAGCAACAAACTGAAGAAACGTTTAGTTGCTATTAAATCAGGTAAAGCAGAAGATGTATTTGGCTGGTTACATACTGTGCCGGTAGCTGTTTACAGCAAATAACAAAGCACTATAAGAACTTCTTTAAAGGAAGTGCCTTATAAAAAATAAGAAACCCCACTCTTTCGAGTGGGGTTCTTTTTTGTATGGGCACAAATGAAAAGACTATTGAAGCACGGTTACTTTAAACGTTCTGGATTCATCGTCTTTGTTTATCCGAACGAAATACATACCTGCAGCAACCTGTGGTATAGTAATGCTGTTTTGCTTGCTCGCGGTTAAGGCTTCGTAAACTAACTGACCCGCAGCATTATGAATTTGAATAAAGCGCTCACCATCTCCTGTAAACTCAATAACAAAACTGCCGGTGTTAGGGTTAGGGTATAGCTTAATACCCCAGGCATCAACAACCTCCGTTATATCCACTCCTGTGGCGTTGTAAACTACTGATGTATCGCTACAACCATTAGCACCGGTTACTATAACACTGTAATTGCCGTTTTGTGTCATTACAAGGCTTTGGTTGGTGGCGCCGTTAATTGGTGCGTTATTCAACAACCACTGGTACGAGTTAAAGCTTTGTGTGCTTAGTGTATCAGCCGCACGGTTAATTGTTGCACTTGGCACTGCATTAACTGCGAGGGTTAATGTTATAATGCTGTCACATCCGCTTTGTGCTGTTAAGGTATCATGGTAAACACCTGCCGCGGTTAAGCTTTGTCCGCCAAACTGCAATACATCACCGGCGCAAATAGTGTCGGCAACCGCTGTATTAAACACCGTATTAACAGCAAGATTCAAGGTTATTACACTATCGCAACCAACAGCATTAGTCAGGGTATCGTGGTAAGTTCCGGCCTGCGTCAGATTCTGTCCGCCAAAGGCGTAGCTGCTTCCGCTGCAAATACTTTGGTTAAGGGTAGAGGCTGTAGGATTAAGCACGGACAAGATTAGCGTTACAATGCTATCGCAACCTCCGCTGGCCGTTAAGGTATCGTTATAATTGCCTGGCTGGGTTAGGTTTTGCCCATTGAAAGAATAGCTATTACCTGCACAGATAGAAGCATTGAATGAAGAAGTAATAGCGCTGTTAACCGCAAGCTGTAAAGTGATGATACTATCACAACCATTAGCAGCCACCAGTGTATCTTTATACGTACCGGCCTGCGTCAGGTTCTGCCCGTTAAACAAATAGCTGCTACCCGCGCAAATGCTTTGGTTTATGGTAGAAGCTGAAGGGTTAAGCACCGTAAAGTTTAAAGTAATGATGCTATCGCAACCCACCGCATTTATTAATGTATCGCGGTAGGTGCCGCTTTGGGTTAGGCTTTGCCCGTTAAAGGTAAAGCTACTGCCCTGGCAAACGCTTTGCGCAATAGTTGATGTAGATGGGCTTAACACCGTTAAGTGTAAAGTAATAACGCTGTCGCAGCCTTTGCTGTTTACCAAGGTATCGTTATAGTTACCGGCAACCGTCAACTGCTGACCATTGAACAGATAGCTACCACCCTGGCAAATGTTTTGGTTGAAGGATGATGAAGTAGGATTGTTTACCGTTAAGTTAAGCGTAACAATACTATCGCAACCGCTTTGGGCAGTAAGTGTATCATTATAAGTGCCGCTTTGTGTTAAAGTCTGACCGTTATAAACGTAGGTTTGACCCAGACAGATAGATGCACTGAACGAACTGGACGCAAAGCTATTAACCGTTAAGTTCAATGTAATAATACTATCGCAGCCCACAGTATTCACCAATGTATCGCGATAGATACCTGCCTGCGATAAGAACTGGCCATTGAAGAAGTAAGTGCTGCCGGTGCAGATACTGTTGTTTAAGGTTGAGCTTGTAGGTTGCTTAACCGTAACTAATCTGCTGGCAGTTGCGCTGCAGCTATTGGCATCCGTTACAGTAACGGTATAAGTTGTAGATGCTATTGGCGAAACTATAACCTGTGCATTGCTGCCAAGGCCATTGCTCCATGCGTAAGTGCTGCCGCCATTTGCCGTAAGTGTTGCACTGCTGCCATTACAAATAGAAACAATAGCCGGCGATATAGATGGCGTAGGCAATGGATTAACCGTTACCAAACGGCTGGCCGTAGCCGAACAGTTTGCCGCATTAGTAACAGTAACCGTATAGGTAGTTGTAGTTGTTGGCGATACGGTAATAGCTGCCGTTGTAGCGCTGTTACTCCACGTATAGCCTGTGCCGCCACTTGCAGTTAAGGTTGCGCTTGCACCGTTACAAATAGTAACTGTTGCCGGTGCAATACCTGCTGTTGGGTTGCTGTTTACAGTAACCAAGCGGCTGGCAGTGGCGCTGCAACTGTTAGCATCGGTAACGGTAACTGTGTATGTAGTAGAAGATGCAGGAGAAACTGTTACCTGTGCGTTGGTGCCAAGGCTGTTACTCCAGTTATAAGTTGTACCACCGCTTGCGGTAAGCGTTGCGCTGTTACCGGCACATATAGCAACCGTAGCAGGGGCAATAGCAGCAGCAGGGTTTTGATTTACCGTAACTAATCTGCTGGCGGTTGCGCTGCAACTATTGGCATCGGTTACAGTAACCGTATAGGTTGTAGATGAAGTTGGTGTTACTGTAACCTGTGCATTACTGCCAAGGCTGTTGCTCCACGCGTAAGTGCCGCCTCCGTTGGCTGTAAGGGTTGCACTGCTACCATTACAAATAGCTACTGTTGCCGGACTGATGGACGGCGTTGGCAATGGATTAACCGTTACCAAACGGCTGGCCGTAGCCGAACAGTTTGCCGCATTAGTAACAGTAACCGTATAGGTAGTTGTAGTTGTTGGCGATACGGTAATAGCTGCCGTTGTAGCGCTGTTACTCCAGGTATAGCCTGTTCCACCACTTGCAGTAAGTGTTACACTGCCGCCGTTACAAATTGTTGCAGTAGCCGGCGAAATAGAAGCCGTTGGATTTTGATTAACCGTAACCTGACCACTTGCTGTGGCAGTGCAGTTATTCGCATTGGTTACAGTTACGGTATAAGTTGTGGTAGTTGTAGGGCTAACTGTTGTAGCGGCTGTAATGGCAGCATTGCTCCATGCATACGTTCCACCGCCGGTAGCAGTAAGTGTAGCGCTTTGTCCGTTACAAATGCTTTGCGTACCCGGAGTAACCTGCGCAGTTGGATTGCTGTTTACTGCCACCGTTGCGCTTGCCGTACCGCTACAACCTGAACCGTTGGTAACAGTAACAGTATAGGTGGTGGCAGTAGTTGGCGATACAGAAATAGATTGTGTAGTAGCGCTCGTACTCCAGGCATAAGATGAACCGGCAGAAGCAGTAATGGTTACACTTCCACCCAAACAAACCGCAGGGTTAGCAGGGGTTATTACCGGTACTAAACTCGAGTTTACGGTCACACTGCTTTGTGCAGTAGCTGAACAGTTAGCGGCATTGGTAACGGTAACCGTGTAAACCGTGTTTGATGTTGGGCTTACAGTAATTGCTGCCGTAGTAGCACTTGTGCTCCAAATATATTGCGTACCACCGCTGGCCGTTAATGTAGTTGATTGGCCCGTGCATAAGGCAACCGTTGAAGGGGTTACCTGTGCATTAGGAAGCGCATTTACGTTAACTGTACCGCTGGCTGTGGCGCTACAGTTGTTGGCGTTCGTAACCGTAACGGTGTAGGTGGTGGTTGTTGACGGTGTAACCGAAATAGCAGCCGTTGTGGCGCTGGTGCTCCAGGTATAAGCGGTACCGCCGGAGGCTGTAAGCGTTACTTGTGTGCCGGCACAAACTGTTTGGCTGGCAGGTGATACCTGCGCATTAGGCAGCGCATTTACGTTAACTACCCCGTTGGCCGTTGCGCTGCAGTTGGCTGCATTGGTTACTGTAACAGTGTAAGTAGTAGTTGCTGAAGGTGATACCGTAATGGCTGCCGTTGTTGCCGTTGTGTTCCATACGTATGACGTACCACCTGAAGCGGTAAGCGTTGCACTTTGCCCGTTACAGATAGTTTGGCTGGAAGGTGTAACCTGTGCAGTAGGCACGGCATTTACATTTACAGAGCCTGATGCCGTAGCGCTACAGTTTGCCGCGTTGGTAACAGTTACCGTATAAGTAGTATTAGCCGAAGGTGAAATTGTTATGGCTGCTGTAGTGGCTGTTGTGCTCCACACATAGGAAGTGCCACCCGAAGCAGTAAGCGTAGCGCTTTGGCCATTACAGATGGTTTGTGATGATGGATTAACCTGCGCGGTGGGTAAAGAGTTTACAGTTACCGAACCCGAAGCCGTAGCACTACAGTTATTGGCATTTGTTACTGTTACAGTATAGGTGGTTGTAGTTGTTGGATTAACCGTTATGGCCGCTGTTGAGGCGCTTGTGTTCCAAACATAGCTTGTGCCACCACTTGCTGTAAGCGTTGCGCTTTGACCATTACATATACTTTGCGATGATGGTGTTACCTGCGCCGTTGGTAAAGCGTTAACCGTTACGGTACCGCTTGCAGTTGCGCTACAGTTACTTGCATTTGCAACAGTAACTGTGTAAGTGGTGGTTGAAGTTGGAGAGGCAGTTATAGCTGCTGTAGTTGCTGTAGTGCTCCACAAGTACGAAGTGCCGCCCGAAGCCGTAAGTGTTGCACTCTGCCCGTTGCAAATACTTTGAGTAGATGGCGTAACCTGTGCGGTTGGTGTTGAATTTACATTCACACTACCCGAAGCTGTAGCCGAACAGTTAGCCGCATTAGTTACAGTTACTGTATACGTTGTATTTGCAGAAGGAGAAACTAAAATAGCTGCTGTGGTGGCAGAGGTATTCCAGCTATAGGATGTACCACCACTGGCTGTAAGCGTTGCGCTTTGTCCGTTGCAAATAGTTTGGGTGGATGGTGTTACCTGTGCATTTGGCGAGGCATTTACGTTTACTAAACCTGAAGCAGTAGCGCTGCAGGTATTAACGCCGGTAACGGTTACCACATACGTAGTAGTAGCGGACGGGTTAACCGTAATAGACGCAGTAGTTGCGCCGGTGCTCCATAAATAGGTGCCTCCGCCGGAAGCAGTAAGCGTGGCACTCTGTCCGCTACAAATAGTTTGCGTAAATGGCGTAACAGTTGCCTCAGGCGGGAAGTTTACCGTAACAATACGCGAAGCTGTTGCGCTGCAACCACCGGCAGCCGTTACTGTAACTGTATAGGTTGTAGTGGCAGCGGGGTTAACGCTAATAACTGCGCCGGATGAACCGTTGCTCCAGGCATATGTTCCGCCACCGCTTGCAGTAAGGGTAACACTTTGTCCGTTGCAAATGGTAGCCGTTGCCGGTGAAATAGATGCGGTAGGAACATTATTGATGGTAACCAATATGCTATCGCGCGAGGTACAGCCATTGGCATTGCTTACCGTAACACTGTAATAGCCTGTAGTGGAGGCAACAATAGTTTGCGATGTTGCACCGGTAGACCAGTTATAAGTGGTTGCGGTACCTGCGTTAAGCGTTAGTGTGGCAGGAGAGCATAAATTAGTATCAGCGCCTAAGTTTACGCTGGCGCCCGGTAATACAGTTATAGTTATATAAGCAGTATCATAAACACCGGGGCTACCCTGGCCAATAACTCTATAGGTGGTAGTAGTTGTTGGCTTGGCAATTACTACTGCACCGGTTGTATGATTTAAACCTGTGGCCGGCGACCAAACAAAAGAACCTGCACCTGATGCAATAAGAATAATAGAATCGTTACTACACATGGTAGTATCATTATGGTTGATACTTACATCAAGTGTTTTGTAATTGCCGTTTATCTGGCAAGCCTTTTTAAACAGCGGTCCCCACCTACCCTTCTCATCTTTAAAGCGGGTATTGAATAAGTGTATCCCATCAAAGGTTGTGGTGGCATTAAAATCAACGCCAACTTCAAGCGCTTCGTTATAGTTACCATCAAAAGCTACTAACTGGTACCCTGCTCCATAGCCGGGGTCGGTATCCCAAAA
>CAZUHU010000006.1:0-49026 GCA_964620645.1 uncultured Chitinophaga sp. | reverse complement strand
AGTGGCGTTACTTTTGCCCAGTCTAATAACAACATTTATTGGGTTGGTGCAACAGCCGGTACCGCACCTTATTTCCTTGGCTTTTTAGGTAGTGATAGAGCTAACCTGTCTGCATGGCAAACCGCTACCACTAAAGATGCGCAGTCTTTAATGGCTGATCCTTTATTGGTTTCTACTACCGATCTGCATATAACCAACACCAGTTCACCGGCTAAAACTGCCGGCTCTAACGCAGGCGTTTATGTTGATATTGATGGCCAAACACGCGGCACAGGTACTATTGATATAGGCGCAGATGAATTTTCACCAACATGTTTCTCATTGGGTCCTGTTACTGTTTCAGGTATAGGCCAAAACACTGCTACTTTAAACTGGACCGCTGCCAACACAGCACCATCTAACGGCTACGATATTTACTATTCTACTTCTAATACTGCCCCAACAGGAGGCACCAGCCCAAATTTCAGCGCAGTAAGCGGTTTAACACAGGCCTTAAGCGGCTTGTCGTTAACTACTACTTATTACGTATGGATTCGCTCAAACTGCGGCGGTACGCAAAGCACCTGGAGCGGCCCTACACAGTTCACTACTTTATCTAACCCATGTTTAACGCCTTCGGCTACTACAGCCGGCCCGTTAACTTATGGTACGGTTACCAGCACATCTATTCCGGTAACGTCTTTCCCTGCAGCCTCGCCTGCTGTTGATGGTTACCTGGTAGTTTACAGCACCAGTAGCACTTTAAGCAGCGGCCCGGTTGACGGAACAACTTATTCCACCGGTAATGCCTTAGGTGGTGGCACAGTGGTTCAATCAAACGCCTCTACTTCGTTCACTATGTCGTCGCTAACGGCTAATACTTTGTACTATATTTTCATTTATTCCTATAATAACAGTGGTTGTTCAGGTGGGCCAAAATATTTTGCCACTGCCTACACCACCAGTAAATTAACCTGTGCTGCAGCTGCAACAGCGCTGGCCGGCACACCTGTAAACCCAACTTCGGCTACCATTACATGGACCAATCCCGCGGGTGCTTCGAGCTACGTGTTGGAGTATAAGGCCAATGCCAGTGGCACCTGGTTAACAGCTTCTCCTGCCCCTACAGGCAGCCCTTATACTTTAACAGGTTTAACGGGCAGTACTCTGTATGATATACGTATAACAGTCAGCAACGCAAGCTGCGGTACGTTAGCTACTACTACCAGCGCCTTTACTACGCCGTGCACGGCGATAAGTGCCCCATGGAGCGAAGGCTTTGAGAGTGTTACACCGGGCTCCGGCGCGGGAACAGGAACTTACCTTCCATCGTGTTGGTCTGAAACCGGTGATTGGACTTCTGCTACAGGAACTGTATCCACTTACCGTAAGCCACGCACCGGCAACCAGTTTATTTATACGCAATGGAGTGCTGATGACTGGTTATTTGCCCCGGCTACGACACTAACCGGTGGCGTTAGTTATGACTTTACTTACTACTACATTGCAGATAACAACGGTGGGTCAGGAGCTACTGCTTTTGCCACGGAACTAAAATATGGCACATCGCAAACGCCGGCCGGTATGACCACGGCTATTACCTCGCTGGCTAACGTAGGAACAACAAGCAGTTTTGTAAAAGTTACCGGTACATTTACACCGGCTTCTACAGGAGACTATGTTGTTGGGATACATGTATTCGTAAACTCACTTACACCTAACTATATTTCGTTTGATGATATTTCTTTAGCACCTACGCCTGTTTGTGCAACAACGCCTACCGTTGGTGCTATATCAACTACAAGTACCAGTGCCAGTGTGCCATTTACATGTACCAGCTGCACGGGCACTTTTATTGCTGAATACAGCACTACATCGGGCTTTACACCCGGTACCGGAGCCACTGCAGGGGGCGGAACAATTACTTCAGCAGTTAGCAGTTCGCCAATACCGCTTAGCGGCCTTTCGCCCAATACTACGTACTATGTATATGTGCGCAATAACTGTAGCGCAGGCAACTGGAGCAGCAATAGTTCGGTAGCCAGCTTTACCACGCCTTGTGCAGCGCAAAGCGTGCCATATACCCAGAATTTTGATGGTGTAACACAACCCGCATTGCCTGCTTGTTTCGGCGTAGAAAATACGAATGCTGATGCCTATACCTGGAAAACCTGCACTTCTACTTCATTGGGTAACTCAACCGCTGTAACGCCTAACAGTGGTACCAACCAAATGGGTATAAGCTACAACAGCAGCCTTGCAATGAACGACTGGTTCTTCCTGCCTCCGTTAACTTTAACCGGTGGAACATCTTACCGTTTAACGTTCTGGTGCCGTGGCTATACAGGCCTGACCGAGCAATTGGAAGTTAAGTATGGTACTGCGCCAACCTCGGCAGCAATGACAAGCGGTACTATTGTTACCTCCTTTGGTATAACAGGTGGAAACCCTTATACCAAAATTACTGCAGACTTTGTTCCATCTTCATCTAATGACTACAGTATCGGTTTCCATGGTTTATCGGCCAGCAATCAGTGGTATATTTTTGTAGATGACGTAACCGTAGATTTAACGCCGGCCTGCTTAACTGCACCAACCATTGGCACCATTACTACAACCCCTAACAGTGCCAGCGTACCATTTACCTGTACCAGTTGCACCGGTAACTTTATTGCTGAATACAGCACCACATCGGGCTTTACCCCCGGCACAGGGGCAACGGCAGGCGGCGGTACGGTAACTACACCGGTTAGCAGTTCGCCAATTACCATAAGCGGCCTTTCTCCAAATACAACCTACTATGTATATGTAAGAAACAACTGCAGCGGTAGCAGCTACAGCGCTAATAGCCCTGTTGCCAGCTTTACTACGCCATGTAATGCACTTAACATACCATACTCTCAAAACTTTGATGGGGTAACGCAACCTGCTCTGCCAAGTTGCTTTGGTGTAGAAAACACCAATGCCGATGCCTACACCTGGCAAACCTGCACAAGCACCTCTTTGGGTAACAGCACTGCAGTTACACCTAACAGCGGTACCAACCAAATGGGTATACGTTATAATCCTACAGCAGCTATGAACGATTGGTTCTTCCTGCCGCAGTTAAACTTAACCGGGGGAACTTCCTATCGCCTGACTTTCTGGTGCAGAGGCTATACCGGTTTAACTGAGCAATTGGAAGTTAAGTACGGCACGGCGCCATCTTCTGCTGCAATGACAAGCGGAACCATTGTCACTTCTTTTGGTATAACAGGCGGTAACCCTTACACAAAAATCACTGCCGACTTTACACCATCAGCTACCAATGCTTATTCAATAGGTTTCCATGGTTTATCAGCCAGCAACCTTTGGTATATTTTTGTAGATGATGTAAGTGTTGATTTAAGCCCTGTGTGCGCCACAACGCCAACTATAGGTACGGTAACTACTGCGCCTAACAGTGCTACACTGCCATTTACCTGCACAAGCTGCACAGGCACATTCATTGCTGAATACAGCACTACCTCAGGATTTACGCCCGGAACGGGAGCAACCGCAGGCGCCGGTACTGTAACCGCACCGGTAAGCAGTTCGCCAATAACAATAAGCGGCCTTACGCCTAACACTACTTATTATGCATACATACGTAACAACTGCAGCGGTACTGATTATAGCAGCAACTCAACTGTTGTAAGCTTTACCACGCCTTTAGATTGTTCAACAGCAACGCCGCTTACTTGTGGCGTGGCGGGTAATTATAGTGTTGCGGGTGCAACAGGCGCCACTGCCTACAACTTCTCGGGTACCAGCCCTAACAACAGTTGCGGCAATGCAACGCCAGGCCCTGAGCAATTCTTTAGCTTTACACCAAGCGTAACAGGCTCGTATAAATTTGACGGTGTTAAAACCGGCACAGCAAACGTTAGCACTTTGTATAAAGATGCCAGCTTAGGTTGCGGCCCAACGGGATGGACTTGCCTTGGTATAATAAATAACGGTGGTTTCAGCAACACCATTACGCTTAATGCGGGCACTACTTATTTAATTATTGTAGATAACCAATCGTCAGTAAACAGTGCCACAGGTACTATAACTGTTACCTGCCCTTGCAGCGGCACGCCTAATGCGGGTACTATTACGCAAACAACGCCTCAATTCTTCTGTGGTACAACTTCAACAGTAACCTTAAATGCTACCGGCTTAAGCACTACCCCCGGTGTAACCTACCAGTGGGAGGAAAGTGATGATAACGGTGCTACCGATGCCTGGGCAAATGCAGTAGGCGGCAGCGGCGCAACAACTGCCAATTACACGTCACCGGCTATTACGCATACCATTTACTATCGTTTAAAGTCAACTTGCAGCACATCTGGCCTTTCAGCTACTACGGCACCTTTCCAGGCCATACAAAATGCTAATCCAACGGTTACAATTAACCCTTCAACTTCAAGCATATGTGCCGGCACGGGCAGTTCTGTTACTTTAGCGGCCTCGCCTGCCAGCGGTGCTACTTACGCTTGGAGCAACTCATTGGGTTCAACACAATCTGTATCTGTAAGTCCATCTTCAACCACTACATATACCGTTTCTGCTACCGTAACAGCAACTACCTGTTCTGCTACCGGTTCAGCAACAGTAACCGTAAACCCTGCTCCTCCGGTTACTACAGGCGCAAGCATATGTCCGGGTGGAACAGCAACAATTTCTACGTCTTCTACCTGCAGCGGTTTTATAAACTCAGGTTTAACAATATCAAGCGCATGGAACGGCGCTACAGACCCTACAGCTAACCGCCCTACAGGCAGCATGTCAAATTCAACTACCTGTTCATTCAGCAGCACGGTTTATAACCGTAACTATGTTGCGCAGCAGTTCCAGGTAAGTGTTAGCGGTTCATATACCTTAGAAATGACCGATAACACTGCATTTGACGGCATGGCATATATAACCACAGGTGCTTTTGTGCCCGGCAACTGTGCCGGCGGCGGTACCTGGGTAATAGGTGATGATGATGGTGGTGCTGCTGGTAACGAACCTTTAATGACTGTTACCTTAAATGCGGGTACTACCTATACGCTTGTTTCAACTACTTATGCAACTGTTTCGGGTACTTATACCGGGCCATTTACATGGACGGTAACACCACCAAGCGGCGGTCAAATTATGCTGCCTGGTACAGTATCTATGAACTGGTATAGTGCAGCTGTAGGCGGCACAGTTGTTGGTACAGGCTCATCAATAAACCCTGTAAGCTTAAGCCTGGTTAACCCTAATACACCGGGTACAACTACATTCTATGCTGCATGTTCTTCAAACAGTACTTGCCGCACAGCTACTAACTTTGTGGTTTATAATCCACCTGTTTTAGCGCCTACGGCTACACCGGCTACTATATGTAATGGTGCAGCTTCTACTATTTCAGCAGGTGCAACCGCAGGAAGCAATCCTATTAGCACTTATGCATGGAGCAGCGGTATAGCCGGTAACGTTTCCGGTGGTTCAGTGGCTCCAACAACCAATAGCACTTATAATGTAACTGTTACAGATAACCAAAGCTGTACTTCTACAGGCACAGTAGCTGTTAACGTAACTACCTGCGGCGCTAACACCTGGTTAGGCGGCACCAACGATTGGCATACTGCCGGCAACTGGAGCAACGGCTTTGTTCCTACTTTGTGTTCGCATGATGTTATAGTACCTGTTACACCAAATAACCCTGTATTAAGCAGTGCGGTTAACGTAGGCAGCGTTCAGTTGCAAAACGGAACAACACTTACCCTTAATGCTAACCTTAATGTATGCGGCAACTTTAGCGGCGGTGCAAGCACCGTGGCACAGGTTAACGGCACGGGCCGCTTAATATTAAGTGGCAGCGGCGCCCAGCAATTAAGCGGCAAGCTGGAAGTAAATACCCTGCGCCTTAATAACGCAGCAGGCGCTTCGTTACAGGCCGGTGCTTCGGTTGATGTGTTTAACGCAGTAGAATTGCAAACAGGTGTATTAAGCACCGGCAGCGCTACCTTACGCTTCCGCAGCACATCTGCCTCGCAAATTGCTATACTTGATAACTTCAGTGCAGGCTTTACAGGTAGCTTAAGCGGTAATGCTACTGCCCAGCGCTTTGTGCCAGTGGGTGGTACTAACCAGCACTACTTTGGCACACCGGTAACCAACGCCACATTTGGCCAGTTAGGTGCAACAGGTGTTGCGGGTTACGTATTACCAACCTGGAACTGCGACCAAACACAAACTGCTATTAACAGCCCTTATGGTACCGTATTCCAGTGGCATGATGATAAGCCACTAAACGCACAGTGCTTGTATAACGGTTGGGAAGTAAAAGTGAGCGGTACTACACAAGCAGGCCGCGGTTACTCTGCCTTTCTGCCAAACGGTGTATTCAGCATTACCGGTAACATTAACCAGGGCGCAAGCTACTCGGTTAACGGTATGAATAACATCGGCTGGGCAAGCAACACCCTTCAGACCTTCGGGTTTGTTCCTGCGGCTTACGAATCGGGCTGGCATATTGTAGCTAACCCTTACCTGGCGCCGCTTACCTTGAATGGCCACGCGCCTGATTTTGATGCAGCGGCTATTTGGGTAACCAGCGGACCATTCAGCGGTTCATACCAGCCTATTCCAATTACAGGAGGCAGCATTGCTCCGTTCCAGGGCTTTATTGTTCACCGCTCCTCTTCAAGCAGTGTAAACTTTACATTTAACAAGAGTGAGTGTACTACTAACGCCGGCCAAACTTTCTACAAGCAGGCCAGCCAGTATGCTATGAACATACAGGTTAGCGGTAACGGCTTTAATGATATTACTTACGTAGAGTTTAATTCGGATGCTACTAACGCTTACGACCTTGGTTACGATAACCGCAAACCACTAAGCGTTTTAGGCCAGCCTACCATCTTTACATTTAACACCAACAATGCTGAACGTTTATCAATAAACGTAAACCGCACTATTGATGAAACACCAAACGTGCCTATGAACTTTATACCGGGCGCTAACGGAACGTTTACCTTTACTGCAAGCGGCATTAACAGCTTCGATCCTACAAGCTATGTGTTTCTGGAAGATAAGTTAACCGGACAGTGGATTGATTTAAGACAAAACCCAACTTATACTTTCCAAAGCACTACTGCCGATGCTCATGAGCGTTTTGTACTTCATTTTACACCGGCTGCTGCCTTTAGCACTACCGATGCAAGCTGTGCCACAATGGGCCAGATTACTATTGAACAACCTGGTTCTGCTAACTGGAATTACACCGTAAGCAACCAGAACAATGTGGTAATTGCCAGCGGAACATTGAGCCAGAATAACAGCGTGGCTGTAAGTGCAACATCAGGCGTTTACCAGGTTACTTTAGTAGATAACAGCGGTTATACAGTAGTTAAGAACGTGCAGATTAATGGTGTGCAAACCATTGCGGCAGGTATGACTGCAGATAAAAACACTGCTGAAACTACTGAGGACATTACCTTTACTTCTACCACAGCTAACGCAACCACTACCGAATGGAACTTTGGTGATGGCGCTATAGCCACTACAACTACTGCAACCCACCAATACCAAAGCGAAGGTGTTTACACCGTAACGCTTACTGTTACTAATGCCGACGGTTGTTCATCAACCGTGCAACAGCAGGTAACCGTAACAGCTAAGTCTGCAACCGGTATTGATAATTTAGATAAAGAAGCTATCCGTATGTGGAGCAACGAAAGCAACATCTTTATCGATTTCAGTAAGGTGAAACAGGTAAAAGCACAGATAGATGTATACAACATCCTTGGCCAAAAGCTGATGGAAGATACCTGGACCAAAGCCGGTATTTACACCAAAACACTTAGCCAGGTTGATGCAGCATATATTCTGGTGCATGTAAACAACAACGGAAAGATTACTACGCAAAAATTATTTATAACAGGCACTAAATAGCCTTTACGATTGTATCCATTTGAGCGGCCCCGTTTATAACGGGGCCGCTTTTTTTGTGCCTATTTCTCCAATTCCATTTTTAGCCACTCTATGTAATCGCTGTATAAGAAGAATGAAGAGTTAAAAGGGTCTTTCTTTAAAACACGAAAGGTATCATACAGACGGCGCATGTTGTGCTTCATTTTTTCTATAGTGCCGCTGCTTTTTACAAAGCTAAGCATAGCTTTTTCAGGGGCATACAGCTTTTCTGTTTTGCGTAAACGTTTATATAGGGAGTCGGCTGTGCTTATAACCAGGCTATGGTTTTCCTGTTTGTAATGGCACATTAACGAAAGGAATTTGTAATCAATAAAAACATTGGGGCTCATGGTTTTTTCCTGGCCCTGTATCATTAAAAGGCAGTCAAGTGCTTTATCGGGGTTTCGGTCCAAAAAGTAAAGGCGCGCCCCCATCCATGGTACGGCATAGTTAACCAGCGAGCCTGTCCACGTATCTTTTACTTCAGGCTTTATAATTTGCTCAAAGTAAGCGGTGGCTTTTTTGTATTGCTTTCTCTTCAGGTAATAGCTTAACTCAGCCATTATAATCTTCGCCTCGCGTTGCTGCCATATTACGGGGTGTTGGTTGCTCTTTTTAATCTCGCGCATCCTTCTGGTAGCCCATTGCAACTCGCCGTAGTTTACCTCGGGTTGGGTAATCATTAACGTAAGCAAGGTGTTTAAAAGGTTGGCTTCGCGGTTTTCAAAACTCTTTTCCTTAAAGTTGGTTTGTATAAACTTAACTGCATCAACAGCTATTTGATAAGCCTCGGGTTTGTATAGTGCGGCCGCCAGCGATATCTTCATAAGCAGGTAAGGCACTATTGAGCTCCGCTCTATTTTCTCAAGCGGGTAGTTCAGTAATGGGTTTTCCCATAGTTCTTCAAAAGGCTTCAGTTGTGCTTTGGTGCGGGGCTGGCCAACCTCCTTAGCGGCCTTGTGAAAGCGGTACTGCAGCTGCAGTATTTCCACATTTTGCAATTGATTTCTTATTGCCGTTAACCGTTTTTCGAAAAAGCGCGAACGGAAACCATAGTCGGCATTAACCCCGGGGTGCTGTATTGTTACAAACTCCTGCAGTTCGTAGGCGCGTAACAACTGCGAATGCGAGCCGGCACTTTCCAGTTCAGGTATAAGCTTTTGTAATTGCTTATGCCCGCTATCCAATAGCTTCTTATTAATTAGAAACTCGATGAACTTTAGATGATTTGAGTAGCCTAAATTTTGACCAGGTAAATAGCTTATTACGGCCTTGCAAATGAAATCGTATACATAGTTGTTGGCTTCAGAAAGGTTCATGCCGCTTACCCCCCTGGCGAGTTTCAGTTTCAGTTTTGCTTCGTCATAGTCCTTCTGCTTGTTTATAGTATCGAAAACGTAAGCATACCGGTCTCGCCCTTTGCCACCAAGGGCATTTATCATGAGGCTAACGTGTTTCTTCTCGTTTTTATCCAGCGAATGAACCAGCTCGTATAGTTCTTTTTGGGTGGCCATGGGGGCAAGATAGCTAAAAAAGGATGTTTTGACTAGCCTAATTTGATGTCAATTTAGTTTTTTAATAGCCTCTGCTTACTCCCTCCTTTGTGCCATTAATAACGATAAACTCTCCCTTATGCAGAAACATCTACTCCTGTTGCTTGCAATGTGTTCTTATCTTTTTTCGGGGGCTGTAACCGGCCCTGCTTATAACTGGGCGGGGGCAGTAAGCGGAAGTGGTACCGATATGGTTAAGGCTGTAAAAACTGATGGAGCAGGTAACGTGTATGTTGCAGGCTATTATGCCGGCAGTAATGTTGACTTTGATTTTAGCAGCGGCAGCACGGTTTTGTCCTCCGTAAACTCGGGCTTAGATATTTTTATTGCCAAATACTCTTCTTCCGGCCAATTACAGTGGGCAAAAAGTATCGGGGGGCCCGGTGCCGAAGAGGCTTATGACCTTGCGCTTGATCAATCCGGTAATATCTGGATAACAGGTTATTTTACTGATACTGCTGATTTTAACCCCTCGGCGGCAACTAACAAGTTAGGTGCAGTTGGTTACAATGATATTTTTCTGGCCAAGTATGATACCTCCGGAAACTACCTGTGGGCCGGTGCCATGGGTGGACCTGATGATGACTTTGCTTCAGCCATTTGTGTTAACCCTGCAAATGGAAATATCTGTATAACAGGTCGCTTCTTTTCTATAGCTGACTTTAATCCGGCTGCAGCTGTAAAGAATGATACCTCGGCAGGGGCGCACGATATATTTATTGCACAATACACCACTGCAGGGATTTTTGTTAATGAAAGAAGAGTGGGTGGAACAGGTGAGGATTTTGGAATTGACCTGGCTATAGACGCTACTGGCAACTTTTTGGTTAGCGGCCGTTATGCGGGCACGGTTAATTTTAACCCAGGGGGAGCAGTCAGCAATATGACCTCCAATGGTGCCGGCGATGCTTTCCTGGCAAAGTATAACCCTTCTTTAATTTTAAGCTGGAGCGTAAGCATTGGTGGACCTAACGCTATAGATTTTGCCCTAGGCGTGGCAGTTGATGCCACAGGCAGTGCTTACGTATGCGGCTATATTAACGGCAGCACAGATTTTGATCCAACAGCTGGCACGGCTATAGTTTCGGCACCGGCAACCAATTATGTGAGTGGCTATGTTGCCAAGTATTCATCGGCAGGTGTTTACCAATGGGTGAACGGTTATTGGGGCACATTTAATACAACTGCCTTTACCGTTGCTTTAGATGCAAGCTCAAACGTATATGTAACCGGTTATTCCGAGGGCGCTTTTGATGCTAACCCCGGCCCTGATACGCTACGGGTAAATACATCGGGCCATGATCCTTACCTTTTGAAATACTCAACAACGGGACTGCCCATTTGGGGTTACCCTTTGGTTAACGGGGGCAACAGCCTTGGTAACGGGCTTTGTATTGATAACAATTCAGCTATTTACTTAACGGGCTATTTTAACATCAATATAGATGTTGACATAAGCCCGGTTAACAGAAAGCTGGAAACAACTAGCAATTCGCAGGAAGGCTTTATCGTAAAGTTTGCCGACTGCAACTTTCCTCCGGCGCCAACAGTGTCCGCTTCTCCTTCAGATTCGATTTGCTCAGGTTTTGCTGTAAGTCTTTCTGCTTCCGGTAACGGGGTGATAAGCTGGTACGACAGTCCGACTGCAGGCACCTGCCTTGCAAGTGGAACATATAATTTGCCAAATGTTCAAAGCCCTTTTGTGGTTTGGGCGCAAGATAGTACTTGCGGCGCAGGTGCGAGAACCGCAAAAACTATTTACGTAAAGCAGGTGCCCAATGTAACTGCTACTGCCACTTCAGGCGATGTATGCGTAGGCACCGATATAACGTTATATGCGGGAGGCGCAATTAGCTATGTATGGAATACAGGTGACGTAAACTCAGGAGCTACGGTGCCCACTACTGCTGTAGGCCCGCTTAGTTTTGTTGTTACCGGCACTGCCGCCAACGGATGTGTTGATACAGCAACCGTTGACGTTTATGTAAATGCCTACCCTAATCCGGAATTAGATGCAACTGATGTTTGTGCAGGGGAAAGCACCACTATCAGCGATCAGAATTTTAATGGCGATAATTATACATGGTCCACGGGTGCAGTAACCTCAACTATAGATGTTGCCCCCTCGCAAACTACGCAGTACTATGTAACGGTAGAAACAAATGCAGGCTGCCAGGCTTTTGATACTATATCTGTAATTGTAAACACGGTTGATGCCAGCGTTACTCAAAACGGTGATACGCTTATCTGCTCTCAAACAAATGGAACATACCAGTGGATTGATTGTGCAAATGGCGATGCTGTTAACGGAGAAACAACCTCCTCATTTATCGCAACTCAATTGGGCAATTATGCTGTGGTGGTAACAACCAATGCGGGGTGCGTTGATACTTCAAGCTGTTACACTGCAGGCGGAGTGGGCATAGCGGAAACTAAATCCAGAGAGGTTAGTATAGGGCCCAATCCTTTTTTGGATATAGTAACTATTGAGATAGAAACAAAGCTTACCGGTAATGAAGGCACTATGGAAATGTTTGCATTGGACGGAAGCCTTGTAATGACTTTGCTTTTAACACAAGCCATTACAAGGCTTGATGTGCACCGCCTGGTCAGTGGAACTTACTTTATACGTATTTCTAACGGCAGCAGGCCATTTAACGCTAAACTGGTTAAGCTGTAAAAATCAAGGGAGCGTTATGTGCGAGTTCGGGGGCTGTTTTCATGCTTATTCAGCCCCCCGCTCCCTTCCTTTTTATGTTTCAAAAAATAATTAATATGATTAGAAATTCTCTTTTTCTTGTTGTTGCCATGCTGGTGGCTACTGTTAATGCTTTTGGCCTTAATACATGGCTGGGAAATACCAGCGATTGGGGCACCCCCTCCAATTGGAGTAATGGTGTGGTGCCTAACGGTTGCACTGCTGATGTATTGATACCATATACAGGTAACGATCCTGTGTTAATCTCATCTGTTAGTGTTCATGATATTGAAATACAGGATAACACACTGCTTTTGGTTATCGGCAATATAGATGTATGTGGCAATGTTACCGGTGGAACAAGTTCCAACGCCCTGGTGCTGGGTAGCGGTGCTTTTGTTCTTTCCGGTAGCAGCAGCCAGAATGTTTCGGGCATGATAGAGATAAGCATGCTGCGGATTAATAACACGGCAGGGGTTGTTATGCAGCCGGGCGCAGCGGTAAACATTTATTCCGAATTGCAGTTGCAGACCGGTAATTTTGCTACCACCGGTGGAGTGCTGACATTCAAAAGCACTTATGCTGCACAAGCTGCAATTATCGATAATTTTAGCCCTGGCTATAACGGTACAATTACGGGGCCAGTAACGGCAGAACGTTACTACGATGCAGCGGCATCGGGCGCCTATTACCAGCACTTTTTAGGTTCGCCTGTAGATAACGTGGCTTTTAGCCAACTGGGCGCCACGGGTACACCGGGCTATGTAGTGCCTGTAGGCACTTGTGATGAAACACAGGTTGCAGTAGGGTCCCCTTTCGGTACCGTGTTCAGTTATGATGAAACACAAGGGGCGGTATGTTCCACCGCCGGTTGGAAAGTTGAAGTGGCCGGCAATACGCAAAACGCACAGGGCTATTCTATTTATAAAACAGGCTCAGGCGTGCTTTCTCTTACCGGACAACCTAACCTTGCCTCTTCGTATACACTTAACAATTTAGATAACAGCAACTGGCTTAATGTAACGCTACAGGGCCACCCCGTAGCCTCCGGTTGGCACCTGGTAGCTAACCCCTACCTTGCCGAACTGGATATAAGTGGCGCGGTAACCGGCTTTGATGTGCTTAAAATGGTGTGGAATACAAACGGAGCTTTTGCCGGAAGCTATCAACCTGCAACTGTGGTAGCGCCCTTCCAGGGTTTTATGGTGCATCGCAGCGCGCCGGGGCCTGCTTCGTATGTAATAAATGCAACGCAAAGGGTAAAGGGCAATAACCCCAATTACCAGAAGCAAACTAATGAGCAATTGGTTATTAAGGCAGCTAACAATGCAACAGGGTTGTTAGATGTAACCACTGTTGCTTTTAATGCAAACGCTACAGCGCATTATGATAATGCTTTTGATGGATTGAAAATGGCAGGCGCACTTAATCGGCATACCTTATTCAGCTATACTTCTGATACGGCCGAATGGTATTGCCTTAATACCTTGCCGCCGCCCACGCAACCCATGCGTGTGCCTGTTGGTTTTGAGCCCGGCATTAACGGCAACTATACTTTAAGTTTTGACGGCCTTACTTCTTTTGATGCCACTTCTTATATCACGCTGGAGGATACTAAACTCCACATTATGCATAACGTTAGGCAGGGGGACTACAGCTTCAGCAGTGCAGCAACTGACAGCCGTTACAGGTTTGTATTGCATTTTACCCCTGCTGTTCAGGTAAATACTTTAAATGCCACATGCGAAAGCTTGGGAGAAATTGAACTGGCACAGGAAGGCGCTGCAGCCTGGACGGTAAGCGTAAATGACATACAAGGAAATAACATCGGTAATGGTGCACTTAGTGTTGTGAGCCCATTTCACCTAAGTGTACCTGCCGGTGTTTACCAGGTAACCCTTGTTGATAGCAGCGGTTACACCGTTGTTAAGAATGTTCAGGTTAACGGTGTTCAGGCAATGACCGCCTCAATGACAGTTGATAAAACGACTGCTGAAACTGCTGAGGACATTACGTTTACTTCTACCACAGTTAATGCAACTGCCACAGAGTGGAACTTTGGCGATGGCGCTATAGCCACTACAGCTACTGCAACCCACCAATACCAAAGCGAAGGTGTTTACACCGTAACGCTTACTGTTACTAATGCCGACGGTTGTTCATCAACCGTGCAACAGCAGGTAACCGTAACAGCTAAGTCTGCAACCGGTATTGATAATTTAGATAAAGAAGCTATCCGTATGTGGAGCAACGAAAGCAACATCTTTATCGATTTCAGTAAGGTGAAACAGGTAAAAGCACAGATAGATGTATACAACATCCTTGGCCAAAAGCTGATGGAAGATACCTGGACCAAAGCCGGTATTTACACCAAAACACTTAGCCAGGTTGATGCTGCATATATTCTGGTGCATGTAAACAACAACGGAAAGATTACTGCAAAACAATTATGTATTACCGGCGCGCAATAGCCTTTTAGCGCTGATTTTAGGATGGCCCCGTTTTAAGCGGGGCCTTTTTACAAATAAAATCCCGCTCTCAGCGCGAAAGCGGGACCGAACAAAACTCAATTCAAAAAGAGAATAGTTTAATGCTTATTGTTTACTGAATTGCTTAACGGCGCTTTTACCGCTTGCTGCTTTTGTTTTAAGGGTGTAAAGGCCATTGGCGAGGGGGGCCACATTTACTTTGGTTATTTGCCCCCTCACAAATAATACCTGTTGGCCGGTTATGCTATACACCTCTACCGTTTCAATTTCTTCATCGCAGCTTAAAATTAAAAGCTCAGTAACGGGGTTAGGGTAAACCGAAAGTTTGCTGTTGTCCTCTTCATCGGTAATTCCAATAACGGTTACGTTCAGGTTATCGCTGTATTTCATACAGTTTCCGTTAGTGGTGCTTACCGTATAGTTACCGCTTTGTGTTGCAACGTAAGTGCTATCGTTAGCATTAGGGATAAGTGTACCGTTTAAGTGCCATGCAAAAGATGCACCGGGTGTAAACTGTGTAGCGGTTAACACATTGCCGGTTTGCAGAATTACCGCAGCAGCATTGGCGGTAACGTTTACGGCCACGGTTTCCGAGGTGTCGCTGCCTGCTCCGCAGTTAGAAGTTGCTATGTAATAATAGCTACCGTTTTCACTTGTGGTAACAAGTGGTGTATAAAGGCTGTTTAAGGTTGCACCGGTAATGGCTGCCCCATCTTTATACCATTGCTGGGTATAGTTGGTGGTGTTGCTTACGTTTACGGGGCCCAGTTGTAAGGTTTCTCCTTCGCAAAGTGGCAGGTTAGTTGGCAGTTGTGTGCTGATAACCGGTGTAACGCATGGTGTTGGCGGAGGCGTAACAAAGTTTACCAAGCCTGTACAATGGTTGGTATCTTCAAACAGTATCTCGTAGGTTTCAGGGCATAAGCCGCCCGGTATAAAAGGTGATGAGGTTACTTGAGTGGTTGAGCCACCACTCGACCAGGTAAAAGTAGCAGTCATAGGAAAAGCACCTGCTAAAGTGATGTGTGCGTTCCAATCGCAGCCACTGGTGCCGTAAACTGAATCCAGTTGGGCTGTAAAGTTAGCGCATAAAGAGGGGTTGGACCCTTTACCCAGTATTTTTATTACAAAGCCTGCGAACCCGGCAGTAGTTGGTGTTCCGTTTAAGTCGGGCGCAAAGCCGGAAAGTAAAATGTCGTTACCCAGCATTTCCATATCAGTAAAATAAATTTGCTGCGTGCCCAACAGGTAAGCGGCATTAACCGGTGTGTAGTCAAAATTGTTGCCTAAACCATCGGGGTTAAACGTGTTGTCTAAAACCATGGCTGAGGTTAGCGCATAAAGGTTGGTGCCATTAAAGGCATAAATTTCTCCGCTTGCAGCGTGCCGGGTAAGCTGTAAAACGTTGCTTACATTGGCTGTAACCGCGGTGGTTGCGCCGGTGTTTATATTTAATAGTAACAGGTTATCGCCTCCCAGAAGCATTTGTGAACTGTTTACGGCAATCATTGCATTATAACGCACATTACCTAAGCTATAGGAAGATATAACGGTGCCGTTGCTAATAACAAATACTGTACTGCTGCCCATTACATCATAAACCAGTAAAGCGCAGGTGTTACTACCGGGTATAGTACGTAGCGCTTTGGGGCGCCATGTACCAATGCTACTCGCAATTTTAGGAAAGGTAATTACAGTAGTATGAGGTGCTTGAGCGAACTGGGTGATGTATAAGCTATCGCCGCTGTAGTTGATTACGGCTGTTACTATATCACCTCCTACTAAAATATCTGAGCAGTTCGGGTTGCTTTGGCCTACCGGATAATTAGGCCCATACAGCGCTTCTGTAATAAAGGAGTCGGGTTGTGTGCTTTGATGGAACATAGGGTTAGTAGTTCCATCAAAATTGTAGGCTATGTTTTGGTAATGGCCTCCGTTGGGGTTCTGGCCACCAAGGAAAAACTTATTGCCTTTTATTGCACCCGTATAACCGCCGGCCGCCTGGTAGGCACTTCCGGTTTTGCTCATAATAAGGCCGCCGTTGGCGTCAAACTTATTAGCAAGGTAACTGCCATTGGTAACACCGCCAATCCAAAACTGGTTGGCTGCCCCGGCTAAAATTTCCATATACTGTATATAGGTGCCAGCCGGCCCGCCTGTTAAGGTGTCAATATAAAATCCGTTTTGGCCAAAGCCCATGTCGAACCGGGTAGCGGCAGAAGGTCCACCCGCATAGGTTTTACTGAAACACAGGGTTAGCAGTAAAACCATCAGAGTAATTGTCTTTTTCATTTCTTTTAATTTGGTTGATTGAATTTTGTTTGCGCGCAAACATCAGCCGTTAAAAGGGGGTATTTCCGCCCGTTTCATGAACGGTAACTTTCAGTTTATGAATGGTAAATTTTTGTGGTAAACTTGAGGGTGAGTTTTTACGGCACTTCTATTGCTGATTTATTGAAAAGGCTTGAAACCGAAACAGGTGCTCAAAAGGCTGATACCTATTTGTACCTTGCGGTAGAGCATAAACCAAGTGACCCTAAACTGGCTTTAGACTACGCCAACAAAGCGCTTGAAATTTGCCGCGAGGGGGATTTTAAGGCAACGGAAATAGATTACTGGACTGTACGGGCAATATTAGAGGAAGGCGTTTCGGCATCGGAAAGGGCTATTGAACATCTGGAAAAGGCAGTGGCATTAGCTATTGAAATTAAGGATGAACAAGGCCGCTTAACTGCCCTGCAAAAAATTGGGCTACACAAATTACGACAGCACAAAGCAGATGAAGCGGGCGAAATTTTACTGCGCTGTGTTGAAGATTACAAAGCACTACCCGATTCTTTAATGAAGGCGGAATGCTATCACCAGGCGGCACAGTACCTTGTGAACGAAAACCTTAACCGTGCTGCGGAAATAGCCATGGGGGGCTTAACAATTGCAAAGGCGTGCGGCCGCCCGCTTGATACAGTGCACCATTTAAAAATGCTTCAAACCATAGCTGATAAAAGCGGAGATGTGGACAAAGCTATTGAATATGGATGCGAGGTGTTGCGCATTAAAGATGAAGAAAACGATCAAACAGCCTTGCTTGGCGTAGCGCGGCAGTTGGGACATTTGTATAGCAGGAAAGGAGAAATGGAGTTGGCCCGGAAGTTTTTTCTGCGCGAAATTGATTTACACCATGCAGCCGTAAATGCGCACCGCGCACAGCAGTTGCAACTTAGCGATGCAGAAACCTATTACCATGCGGGCAGGGTAGAGGATGCCATTAACTTTGCTAAGCAGGCGGTGGCAGAAGCAGTAAGCGAAAACAATAGCCGCAAGTTAGGCAGTGCGCAATTTCAAATGGGCCGTATTTATTTTTTAATGAAAGACCACGAGAGGGCTGTTGATTTTCTGCAGCAATCTATTGTCACTAAGGGCGATGCTATACCCGCCAATGACCATATTACCAGCCTGGCAATGTTGGCACAATGCCATGAGCAGCTTAAGGAGTTTAAGGAGGCTTATAATGCGTTGAGGTTAAAAGCACAACTGGAAGCGGAGCTAATAAATGCCGAGCGCATTAAGCAGGTAGCGCTATTAAATAAACGCTACGAAACCGAGAAGCGCGAAGCCGAGCTGCGGGAGTTGAAAATAAAACAGCAACAAACTGCGCTTGAACAACGCGAAAGTGAACTGAAGGCCATTAAGGCGCAAATGAACCCTCACTTTATTTTTAACGCGCTTAACAGCATACAGGAAATGTTTTTTATTGGTGATAAGCGCTTAGCCAATGAGCACCTCGGCAAATTCAGCCAGTTAACCCGCGATATTTTAAAAGCCAGCGGCAAGCAATTTATTTCTTTGGCCGATGAGGTAGAAATGCTTACTAAATACCTGCAATTGGAAGGCCTGCGTTTTGAAACTGATTTTTCGTTTAGCATTACTGTTAATGATGAGGATATAGCGGATGATATTCGTTTACCGCCAATGCTTATACAGCCTTACGTAGAGAACGCCATCCGGCACGGTTTGCTGCACCGTAAGGGCGAAAAGAAGCTGACGGTAGCTTTTAATTTTGATGAAGGCAAAGAGTTATTGAGTTGCGTGGTGGAAGATAATGGTGTGGGGAGGGCCGCATCATCTGAAATAAATAAAAGCCGTAGCAAGCTGAACGAATCTTTTTCTACCTCAGCCAATGCCCGACGCCTTGATTTGCTGAACCAAAACCGTGATAAGCACATTGGCGTGTTTTACGAAGATTTGCCACAGGGCACCAGAGTTTCTATATTAATACCCGTAAGTTATGATTAAGGCAATACTTATTGATGATGAAGCCAAGGCGCGCAGGATAATTGAGGCCCTGTTGCACGAATATTGCCCCGATGTGGAAGTGGTTGCAACGGCAGAAGACGTACCCTCCGGCGTTATTGCCATTAACCAACACAAACCCGATGTGCTTTTTCTGGATGTTGAAATGCCGGGCTATACCGGTTTTCAGTTGCTCGATTTTTTTAAGGAAACAGACTTTGAAATAGTTTTTACAACCGCCCACAGCGACTATGCCTTACAGGCATTCCGCGTTAGTGCTATTGATTTTTTATTAAAGCCCATTCAAATTTCGGAATTGATAGCTGCCGTGGAAAAAGTAAAGGCGAAACGTGGGCAAAACCGGGAACGCCTTTCCGTATTACGCGAAAACTTTGAAGGCAACACTATTAAAAAACTGGCGTTGCCCGTGGCCGAGGGGCTATTGTTTGTAAACGTTGAAGATATTTTGCACCTGGAGGCTGACGGGCCCTACACTCACTTTCATTTCAGCGATGGAAGAAAAATACTGGTGAGTAAAAAGATAAAGGAATTTGAAGATGCCCTTTCGCAGCAGAACAATTTTTTCCGAACGCACCGCTCTTACATCATCAACCTTAAAAAGATGAAGCAGTATGTAAAGCAGGAGGGAGGCTATGTGTTGCTGGAAAATGAAATTCAAATACCGTTGGCGCGCGAACGCAAGACGGAGTTTTTAGCCGTAATAGAAAAGATAACCCTGTAACACTATGAAAGAAAAGGACGGGGTGGAAACAGTTTGCCCGCAAAGCAGGCAGGAGTGGAGAAAGTGGCTTATGCGCAACCACCGCGTTAAGCAATCGATTTGGCTAATAGCCTATAAAAAGAAGTCGAACGTGCCATCTGTTGTATGGAGCGATGCAGTAGACGAGGCCCTGTGCTTTGGTTGGATAGACAGTGTGCGTAAGCCGGTGGACCATGAAAAATTTATACAACTGTTCAGTAAGCGAAAGGCTAACAGTGGCTGGTCCAAAATCAATAAGCAGAAAGTGCAGCGGTTAATAGATGAAGGCCTGATGGCTGAAGCCGGTTTAGAAGTTATTGAGCGTGCAAAGCAAAATGGAAGCTGGAGTATTTTAGATAAGGTAGAAGAGTTAGAAATACCAAGGGACCTTAGCAAAGAGTTTAAAGCCCGGCCCGGCTCAAGACAATACTTTTTAAGCTTGAGCAAATCCTCGCGCAAAGCCATATTGCAATGGCTGGTGTTGGCCAAAAGGCCCGAAACCCGGCAAAAAAGGCTTACCGAAATTTCGGAGCTGGCAGCGCAAAACTTAAAGCCGAAGCAATTCAGATAGACGGGGCACTATACCTTTAAGCAGGTGCGAAACCCCCTGGTCGCGTAATACGATTCTGCGCCATTATGGTAAATAAATACAGTATCAAAACGCCGATCGCCGAAAATAGCGCCTCCTAATTTTCTTATGGCTTCAGGTGTATTCAACCAACTGCTGGTTTTTAAATCAAATTCCCCCAACTGTTGTAATTCGCGATACTGTTCTTCAGTCAGCAATTCAACGCCCATTTCAGCGGCCATATCCATAGCGCTGTTTTTAGGCTTATGCTCCTTACGGGAGTTCAGGGCCTGGCGATCATAACAAAAACTTCTGCGTTCCTTAGGGCTTTCAGCAGCGCAATCGTAAAAAGTAAATTCACCACTTTTTTTATCGTAAGCTACCACATCCGGCTCTCCGCCGCTTTCTTCCATTTCGTTTAGCGACCACAACTTTGCGGCATTGGCTTTCAGTTTTTCTTCAACCTTTACCCATTCTATGCCTTTATGGCGTTTGGTGTTTTTCTCAAAGCGCGTCTTCAGTATTTTCAGTAATTCTTCCGCACGTTTAGCCGGCAGTTCCTTTTTCATTATTGCTGTTTAAGTCCTGCATCTAAAATATCGAATTTTCTTTTTGCGTATCATTGTAAAAGCAAAGCCGCTCTTTAACGGAGCAGCTTTGCTTCGATACCGGTATAATTTGCAAAAGGATTGCTGCTGTCGGGTTGTCTCTCTTCTGCTTCAGGATATTATTGAACCAACAGTTTCTTTGTTACTGTTACGCCTTCGTTATTGGTAAGTTGCAGGATGTATAAACCGGGGTTAGAAATCTCGATAGTATTATTTCCCTCGGCTAAAGTTCTGGTTAAGATTTCCTGCCCTGCATAATTAAAGAGCTGCAATTGGTAAGTATTATCAGCCGCTATACTAAACGGCCCACTGCCAAAGTTTGGAGTTATAATAATATCCGGGATTTTGTTGTCTTCTATAGAAGTAAGCAATTTAAAGCGGGCCGTAATTGTTCTGTCGGCAGTAGCGGTAAAGGAATATTGGCTCAACCGGCTTAGCTCAGTGCTGTTTTCTTCCCAATAATCAAAAGCATAACCGTTGTAGGCGAAGGCCTGTAAGGTTACAGTGCTGCCATGGCTGGTGCTGCCGCCACCCAATACAGTGCCACCCTGCGCAGGTAAGGCATTGGTAGTTATTGTATAAGTAAGCGGTATAAAGTTAGCATGCAGATTCATGTCCCCCGTAGCAATAAAGGTATAGGCTGAATCACTACTTGCAATTATGCCTAACACCTGCCAGTTGGCAAATACATAACCGGCTTGGGCACTGGCTGTTAAATGCACTGTATCTCCCTGGTTATAAATTCCGCCGCCTGTAGTTGTGCCTGCGTCGTCCGATGGAAAAACCTGCGTGCTGATAGTTACGTGTATGGGTAACTGCTGGTAGCTAGCGTTTAAGTGAATATTGGCTGTAACCGCAAAGGCATAAGTGGTATCAGTGCTTACTATAATGCCGTTTTGCTGCCAGTTGTTAAAGGTATAACCTGCATTGGCATGGGCAGTTACAACAGCGGTATCACCATTTTTGTATATACCTGTGCCGCTAACAATACCTGCATTTACCGGAAATGCATTAGCGGTAACCAGAAAACTGTCCGGTTGTTGTAAAAAGGTGGCCTGAACAACAAGGTCTGTATCAACTACGAGGGGAAAGGTGGTGTTCATGCTGGTTATCATTCCGTTCAAGCTCCAGTATCCGAAAGTAAATCCGCTTACGGGTATGGCTTCAAGAGTTACAAAGCTGCCTTTGGGGTAACTACCTGCGCCGTTTACCTGCCCTGCCGCTACAGGATAAATTTGTGCGGTTATCGTATACACTGTACTGTCAGTTGCTGCCCTGGAAGCTGAGCACAGAAAAAGGGTTAGAAGAAGAAATAAATTTCTCATAATTAATTAGTTTAATGTGTTTGAAAATATGAATGTGGGTAATGGATGCGTGAACCGTGCCTGTAAACTATTTACAGATTTCTTTGGGCTTGCTGCAAGTGTCTTTCATTATGAGCTACCAGAAAGCTTAACACATCTCCGGGTTTCAGTTTCAGCCAGCGGAGGATAGAGATGGACACCGTTCGTTGATTGAGGTCCTTATGTTTAGCTTCTTTAAGCAAAGCCAGGAGGGTTTCCTGTTGTTGTATAAACTCTGCTACTACTGGGTATGGCGCAGTAATACGGGGTGGCGTGTGTGCCTTGTCGGCTCCCATTTTTTTCATATTGGCACCGGGTTCCATCAACTTAGTAAAGTAGTTGCCTAACCAACCTGATTTAAAGAGATGGTTTGGTGGGCAATCTGCAGCGCTATGCAAGCTTTGTGCGAGATGAGGTAAATAGTGGTGGCCATATGAATTTAAGTGCCATAGGCATTGGGCAATACTCCATCCCCCGTTTGAGGAAGGTTTCACCAATGTGTTTTCGTGCAGGTTTTGAAATGTGCCTATGGCCAGTTGTAAGTGACTTTCTACCCGTTTCTCCAACTCTTCTACAAGTTGGTAGTTACTTTTTTCGCGCTTGCTCATGTGTTTGATATTTACAGTGCAAATGTGGTAACTGCACATTTACCGATTCTTGGCAAAAACCAAGATTTTCAGATTTTAACCCGGTTTATCAATTTGCTGAAGTTTGTAGCATCAATGCCCAGATAGTTGGCCAGATATTTATGAGGCACCAATTGCAGCATGTGAGGACTACGCTGCATAAACTTCCTGAACTTTTCTTCAGATGAAAAACTCTGTAACTCCACCATACGCTCAAGCGTGCCTGCCATGGCGGTGGTAATGCCTTGCCTTATCATTACCTCAATGGCAGGGCGGTTGCGCATTATATTAAATAGGGCTTGCTGGCTTGTTTTAATAAATGATGAAGGGGTAAGCGTTTCATAAAAGTAACGCGATGGTTGCTGCAGCATCAGCGAATCTAAAACGCCACCGAAGGACGGCTCATAAGTAAAAATAATGGTGGCTTCGCGTTCCTGTTCATCAAAATAGTAAATGCGTTGCACGCCTTCGTTTACGAAGTACAAGAACTTCTCTGTTTCGCCGGCACGTGTTAATATCTCTTTGCGCTTTGCCTCAAACGGTTCCCAAAGGCTAAGGAATGCTTCCCTGTCCTCCTCGTGTAGTCCTTCGGTGGCAGATAATAGTGCATTGAGTTTTTGCAAGTGTGGAGCGATCGGCTGGTTCATGCTTGTTTCAAATGTAATTACCGGCCGTGTATTTTAATAACGCCCGTTTCCCGCGGGCTATGTTATAACTCTGTGAAAAATTGAAGCCGCCCCTTGAGGGCGGCTTCTTTTCAAATTAGCACTGGCAGTTAGTGCAGTTACAAGGCGCGCACTGGCAGTTGCTTGTTTTTGCTGCGCAACTTGTAGGGCCGCAGGCACATTTTTCGCATTTACAAGCAGGGTTTGCACAGGTGGCTTTCTTTGGATTTACTGTAGTTTCCATTGTTTTGATTGTTTGGTTAATTAATGATGCAAACATAGCGCTGCTACTACCCCCGGGGTTTATACTAATACAGGAAGATGTTATAGAATTTTGGGTTTAAACTTTATCTAAAGCTTTGCGCTTGGCTGTACCTATCTCCTTATAATATGAAGGAGTAAGGCCGGTTACTTTTTTGAATTGGCTGGAAAGGTGCGCTACGCTACTGAAGTTTAGTTGATAGGCAATTTCTGATAAGGTTAACTGGCGGTATACAATCAACTCTTTTGCTTTTTCAATGCGCTGTTCAATAAAGTATTGTTCGATGGTGCGGCCTTCTACTGAGGAGAATAAACTGCTTAAGTGTGTGTATTCGTAGTTTAACTGGTTGGATAAATACTTTGAGAGGTTAATTTTCTTTTCCTTCTCCGATTCTTCATTGCGCGCCATTTTTATCACCAACTGCTTAATCTTTTCAATCAACACCGTGGTGTGGTTGTCAATTATTTCAAGCCCAATGCGGTTAAGTTCGGTCAATAGATTTTGTTTCTGCTGTGCGCTGATTTTATCCGTTAGGTAAATTTCGCCAAACAATACTTTGCTGTATGGGATATTCAGCTTTTTCAGCACACCTTCTACCGATAGTATGCAACGCTGGCAAACCATGTTTTTAACCAATAAAGTATTAGCCGCCATGTTAACGTGATGTGAGTCCGTTGCGAAAATAGAAGGATTTATGGTTTTAACTGTAATTCCGATAACCGCAGCAAGGGTGACTTATAATTTTGTTTTCGGCCTGCCGCACCCCTCACGCAACCGCCCCCTGTTATTGTCGCAATTACACCTTAACGGTGCTTTGTTTTTTGCCGAACTTTGAAGTGAAAATGACTTAGCCGCTTTGCGGTAAAACGATTGCTAAATTACAACAACATGAGACAGATAATTGTGCTATCATTTATTACACTGGATGGCGTTATACAAGGCCCGGGAGGACGGGATGAAGATACTGAGGGCGATTTTGAATATGGCGGATGGGTTGCCCCTTACACTGATGAGGTATTTAATAAAGTGCTGGAGGAGGAGTTGAAACCTTCCGACTTGCTTTTAGGTAGAAAAACATTTGATATTTGGGAGAACTACTGGCCGCAGCATGCTGAGCAGTGGCCCGGCATTATGGAAGTGACCAAGTATGTATTATCTACAACGAGAAGTGAATCCGCCTGGAAAAATTCAGTTTTCCTAAGTGATATTGAGGGGATCAGGAAACTTAAAAGCACCGAAGGGTCCGACCTGAAAGTGTGGGGTAGTAGTGAATTGGTTCATGTGCTGCTTAAGTATGATTTGGTGGATGAGCTTTGGCTTAAGATATACCCTATAGTTTTAGGTAAGGGTAAAAGGTTGTTTGATGAGGACTCCATAGCAAGGGCGTTTGCTTTAAATAAAAGCGTGGTTGCCCCCAACGGTGTTATTGCTACGCAGTATAAGAAGACCGGAGGGGTAAAAACGGGAAATGTTGGAGAACAATAGTTGTAATGCGTGGTTTGAGCATTTATGCAGGTAACGAAATGTTGCATATTTTAAACAATAGAAAGGACGGACTTCATATGGATGTAAAGCAGGAAATTCAAAACTATATTACCGAACAGGACGAAGCTAAACGCATCGACATGCAGGAGTTGCATAAGCTTATACTTAAAATGAAACCGAAGAGTAAACTATGGTTTCTGGATGGTAAGGATGCCAAGGGTAAAATAGTTTCAAATCCTAATGTAGGTTACGGAGCTTATACAATAAACTACGCTAACGGCACCAGCAGAGAGTTTTACCGTATTGGCATGAGTGCCAATACTACCGGCATCTCTGTTTATATTCTCGGCCTGGAGGATAAGGCCTACTTAGCTAAAACCTACGGAAAGAAGATTGGCAAGGCTAGTGTGAGCGGTTATTGTATTAAGTTTAAAAAGCTGGCTGACATAAATATAGATGTTTTGAAAGAGGCTATTAAGTTTGGGCTTGAGCAAAAATTGTAGGTGTTGCTATGAAAAATTCCGAAGAACAAAACCAACGCATTGCTAAAATGTTGTTCTCATCTGTTTATCCTTTGTATCTGCAAAAGGTGGAGAAGAAGGGCAGAACAAAAGTGGAGCTTGACGAAGTAATAAGCTGGTTGAGTGGATTTAATGAAAAGAAAATTGATAAGCTGATTAGCGAAAAAGTAACATTTGAAGAATTTTTTAAACAGGCAAAGCTTAACGCAAACGCTCATTTAATAACCGGTGTTATATGCGGCTACCGTGTAGAAGAGATTGATGACCCTTTAACCCAAAAGGTACGCTACCTTGATAAGTTGGTGGATGAATTAGCCAAAGGCAAAAAGATGGAGAAGATATTGCGGCAATCCTGAGCAATAGGGTTGTTCATGCTCTACAAGTTACGGCGGCCCTTTTGCGCTGAGCTACACTTTGCACAACGGCAACCATATGGTTTAATATAGGCATCAAACATTTCTTTACCGTAGTCATAGCATAGCTCATCGCCGGGCTTAATGTTCTTTCTCGCGTTTATCCAAATTCTGCCGGCTTTAATATCTATATCGCAGTTTGCTGCTGAGCCGCAGGCATGGTTAATGTAGCGGGCTGTATTTTTTCTGCTCTTGCCATCAATAAATGTTTTGGGGTTAATCTCAAACAAATACATGCCCCCGCGGCGGTTAGCCTCGTCAAGGCCGATTTTTTCGCCGGTATATTCTATGATTTTTGTGCCTTTGGCTATTGATTCCATGGCAAACAAGCCCAATCCTGTTGCCGATCTCTTAACTTTTAAGTTCAATTCCGATTTTTTCATGCGCGCGAATGTATAGGAAAAAAAATTGTGGCAGTTAGTCAGCAAATCATTAACAACCTGGTCTGTCCATCTCTTTCTATCGGGGCCCGGTGAACGCAGGGTGGTACCATGCTTTCAGGATTATCAACCGCTAAACGCCACAGCTTACCAGTGCCTAAGTTTATTATTTGAGCATTGGGTTTAGCCTGATAGTGTAAATCAAAGAAGTGCTCCTTCAGAAAGTCCTCAAAGCCTTCTTCATCTCCATCGTATAGTTTTCTTAGCTCGGCGCGTATTTCGGGAACAAGCACTTTCTTTTCGCATTGGGAGTTTGGAATTATTTCACTGGGCGCGCCATAGTAGGTACATAAAAAAGTATCGGTGGCAATGGGCGAGCTATCTGCATGAAAAGAATAAACATCGGTAGGGAAGAAGGAGGAGGCCTTATCCCTTTCATAGTGCTTTATTAAATTAAGCACCGGCGATGCGCCATGCGCCTGCAATAATTCCCAATCGTTTAAAATTATTTCACGCGCCATTGCTCCCTGTTCGGTTAAATCAAGCGCGCGTAGTTCTTCCTGCTCAATTACCGTTATGTTATCCTTTAACGCTATCTTCTTTACTATCTCTGCAAAATCACCACCTAACTTACGTTGCCAGCAAACTGCGTTAACCTCTCCGGCAAATGAGGTATTAACCATGTCATGAAAGTTGGTGACGATAGGGTATTGAAAGTTATTGTTGGGTTGTTCGGGCATATTGCTTGGGCAAGTATAAGATGTAATTGAGTTATATTTACCTATAGACTGTATAGCTCAAAATGGACAACGAACAATTAAACATATTCAGAACAGCGTTTAAGCAGGCTAACTATGGAAACATTTCGATGCCCAAGGTAGTTGATGTCAACAAAATATACGATATCGAAATCTATCCGAACGGAACGCGTGACGGCTATAAAGTCCGATTCCGTTTTACGAAGGATGAGAATAATAACTATCAGTTGGAATTGGTTGGCAATGACGATTATTCCAATTGGTACAAACGAATAGACCATACCGGCAAAATCACGGTTTTAGACGCTTTTAAGGATATTGGAGTAGTATACCCTGAAGACCCGGAAAGGACGGAGAGGGAGCGTAACGAAATTCTGAATTTTAACGAAAGCCTGCAGAAATTGCTGATTGAAAAGGGACTAGAGCGCGATTTTGAAAATGATGAATTTGAGAAAGCTAATGTGATAGTTTTAAGAAAGTACCATTTTGATACGCAGTCTTTTTAATGGTTGTTTGCCTTTACCTCCGTCTATGTCTTCACAGACGGAATGCCGTTAAATGTCAGTGATGACACTGATATTTGCGAAAACTTAGTAGCCCCGGCAGGAATCGAACCTGCATCAAAAGTTTAGGAAACTTCTATTCTATCCATTGAACTACGGGACCATAAAGAACGGAGGGCGAAAATAATTTCTTTTATCAAAATTGCAGAGGCCTTTCCTGCCGTTGGCATAGTATTCTTCTTGCAGTTACACCTGTGTAACATTTGTTACTGACGCACTATGCCTTTAAGCGTAATCTTGTTGTGCTTAAATAGAGCGTAATGAAGCACAAAGTATCCACCCTGTTGTTTTTCAATTTGTTGAGCATTTTTCTTTTTGCGCAAAATGCGCCGTTCAACATTTACCTGGAACCTATGAACGTTGCCGGCCTTGGCGGATTGCAAGCCTATGCCTACGGACAGCACAATGGAAAATGGTTGGTTTTAGGAGGGCGGCTTGATGGGCTCCACCGCAGGCAACCGTTTGCCTCCTTTGATGTTGCTGGTAATAACAATCAATTAATGGTGTTCGATCCTGTATCGCAACAAAAGTGGGTAGCCCCCTTAACATCGCTGTCGGTAAGTTTACAAGAACAACTTAGCTCTACAAATATGGAGTTTCATCAACAAGGTGATTACCTATACATTATAGGAGGGTATGGTTATAATAATGCTACTTCCTCACGCAAAACCTTCCCCAATTTGACAGCGGTTGATGTGCCTTCGGTGATAGATGCAGTAGTTGCCGGTAATTCCTTCTCCACTTACTTTAGGCAGATATCTGACACCAATTTTGCGGTAACGGGCGGTCATCTGAAAAAGATAAACGGCACTTTTTATTTGATTGGCGGTAACAGGTTTGACGGCAACTATAATCCGATGGGTAATCCAACTTACACGCAGGTATATACTAACGCTATTAGAAAGTTTAACCTTAGCGATGATGGTACCACCATAACCGTTAACTTTTTACCTGCTATAACTGACCCAGTTAATTTACACCGGCGCGACTATAACGCAGTTTCTCAGATTCTGCCTGATGGATTGGAAGGCATTACAGCCTTTTCAGGTGTTTTTCAGCCAACGGTGGATTTGCCCTATTTAAACTGTGTAAATATTGATAGCGTTGGTTATAACGTTAACAACTCCTTTCAACAATATTACAATCACTACCATTGTGCGGTTCTGCCGGTTTACAGTGCGGCAAATAACGAAATGCATACAGTTTTCTTTGGTGGTATTGCCCAGTATTATGATAGTGCTAATGTGCTGGTGCAGGATGATAACGTTCCTTTTGTGAAAACAATTGCCCGCGTTACACGCGGGGCGGACAGTATAATGGCGGAATATAAATTACCGGTGGAGATGCCCGGCCTACTTGGTGCCAGTGCCGAGTTTATAGCCCTGGATAGTGTACCGCACTACGATAATGGAGTTTTGAAGTTGGATGACATAGCGGGCGATACCGCAATGGTGGGGTATATTTATGGCGGAATCAGTAGCACTGCTCCTAATATTTTTTTTATAAATAATGGTACGCAAAGCGCTGCCAGCAATGAGGTGCTTAAGGTGTATATTGTAAAAAACGATGTAACCGCGGTTCATGACCTTAATGAACAGAGTAAAGGAACATTAAGACTACAGGTATTGCCGAACCCAAACAATGGTGACTTTGCAGTAAGGTTCTATCTAAAAAAAGCAACGGTTATGTGGCTAACGTTGTTTAATGTAGGAGGTAAGAAAGTGGAGGAGAAAGTTCATTATAATTTAAGTGCAGGCGAACATACTATACAGCCTAAAGTAACGATAAAGGCGGGGGCTACTTATATTTTGACTGTTGAAACGGACTATGAGCGGGCAACGCAGCAAGTAGTTATACGGCCGTAATCACTGGCATTTTTACAGCTCCGGGAAATTCTAGCTGTACAAGTGGCAGCATTCTGTGGCAGGTTAATTTGTTCGGGTGCTTCATAAACGTGCAATTACGGGCGTTTTTGTATTATAGCGGAACATAAAAACCATCTATGAACAAAAAACTACCAGCAGTTTTAGCAGCCCTGTTGCTTTCGGCAGCAGCGCTTAATGCGCAAAAGGGCTTCAGCCTGCGTTTGGCAGGCGGATATGCCTGGCCGGGCTTTCTTAAAACGGAAAGCATTATGGGCCCCCGTGTTGACCCTAAAAACCCTTATACCGATGCCCTGGTGCCAATGGCCAATATTGACCATCCGAACGATTCTGTTAACTCCTATCAATTGGTGCGTGGTTCCTACGGGCAGGGCATGAATTTTACCCTGGGCCTGGGTTACCAAATCAACCGCTATTTTGGTGTTGAACTGGGTGTATCTTACCTTAAAAGCGCTACCATAGGCTGCAAGCAGAACTATGAATTGATTTACGATGCCGGCGGCGGTTTCTTTGCGCATTCGCCATATACTATGAGCGTGGATATGAAAACCAACGCTTTTGGCTTGCAGGTATCGCCGGCTATTTATGTGCAGGCTGCCAAGCCGGGTTGGAAGGTTTACCCTTACGCAAGGGTAGGTGTTAGCCTGCCTGTATATGGCGGTTTAACCCACACTATAGATATACATATACAGGATGAGGTGTTTACTGATGCACCGGCTATTGCCACTATACTTGGTAAATCACCTTACTTTTTAGGGAACAACACAAAGGTTACCCTTAAAACTGAAGGAACGGTTTCGCTTGGTGTAAACGGTGCACTGGGTGTTAAATACGAACCGCTTCCGTTTATGGGTGTGTTTGCCGAGGTTAACGGCCAATACCTGGTTACCCGCGCTAAACGTTCGGATATTACCCAGTGGGATGTGGATGGCGTAAGCAAATTAGATGCACGCGGCCCTTACCGCACTATGTTTAATTATGTGGATGAGCTAACCCCATCATCTAACAATGGCGATAATAACAAAGACGTAAACGGCAATCCTAAGTTTGACCCCAATAAGGCAAAGGATGATATCCGCCCTACAGGCCCTTTCAGCAATATAGGCATTAACATAGGCGTAAGCTTTGTGTTTGGTAAAGAAACTTTAAAGAAGAAGGAAAAGAAACCGGCAGGCCAGTAAAACCCTGCTGCAAATAAAAAAGCCCCCCGATACTCGGGGGGCTTTTTTATTGTTATTAGTTGAAGTGCTTATTCAAACACTACGCGTTTAACAGAGAAGGTAGCATCTTTCGCCATTACTTTAACGAAGTAAACGCCTGCCGGTATCTGGCCTCTTTCGAAAGTAGTAGTAGCTGCGCTAACTGCTTTTTCGCTGATGATACGGCCGGTGCCATCAAGTAACTGAACTGAAGCGTAATCATTGGTGTTAGTCAATAATACATTCAATTGCTCGGTAGCAGGGTTAGGGTAAACGTTTATCTCGTTCTCCTTAACCATATCCTTAATGCCTACTCCTGAAGTGCAGAAGAAGGTGTAGTAAAGGAAGTTTGCTGCGGTAGTATCAACCTTGGTCATTTTGGCATTATCAGAAGCCCAAGGGCAGTGGCCATCGCCGGGGAATACCACACTTACGTGGGTTACGTTGTACTGCTGGTAAAGCGGATCTAAAGCGCCTAAACCACACAAACGAACCGGGGTAGCGCCGCCTTGTGCGTTAGCACAACCGTAAGGTACTACGTTGTCAGCATCGCCGTGGAAGTGTACCACAGGCTTGGTGCCTGGGCCAACAAATTCAGGAACATTTAAGCCACCTGCACAGTTAATAAGTGCGTGCACTTCTGAAGAGTAACCATCGTTACCGCTGTTACCTTCAATACCGCCGTTGTTATTGATGATGGCTTGCAGGCTTGGTGGCGCCTCGCCTACGCTGTCAATAGAAATGTAATGCTGAAACAGAACTGAACCTGCAGAGTTGCCGCCCACAAAAATGCGGTTAGGGTCAATTTTGTAAGTGTTGGTGGTAGCCGCATCCTTACGGAAGAAGCGAACAGCAGATTTACCATCGCTGATGGCCATCATAACTTCGTTAATTGCTTTTGATGAATCCAGCATATCAAGGAAGCTGGCCAAACGGTAATCAATAGAAGCGCAAACGTAACCGCGCTTGGCAAAGTTGGTGCAAAGTGTAGTTACTACATTATCGTTGCTTTTATTACCTGAAACAAAGCTACCGCCGTGTGCCAGCACTATTAACGGGCGCATGGTTTCTGCATCGCCTTGTGGCTCGTAAACATCTAATTTAAGAGTGGTGTTGTTAGACGTGCTGTAAGTTATGTTAGTAGTAGTGGTAACGTTTTGGAAAATCATATCCTTATAACGCTGGCCACACTGTGCAAACACCTGCACAGAAAATAAAAGAAGCATGAAAGCCGTGTAAATTTTGGGTTTCATAGAGGGTTTTTATTGTGAATTAAATGGTAATCGAATGTAAAATTATTTAACGTATGGTACTGCCATTTTTGGTTAAATCTTTAGGCGATACAAAGTGCAGCTTTCCGGTTTCGTCCTCCGCCATTAAAATCATGCCGCGGCTTTCAATTCCACGAATTTTTCGCGGGGCAAGGTTAGCTACCAGGCTTACCTGCCGGCCTATAATTTCCTCCGGCTTAAAAAACTCAGCAATGCCTGAAACTACGGTGCGTGTTTCGTAGCCAAGGTCAATGGAAAGCTTCAAAAGTTTGTCGGCTTTTTCCACCTTTTCAGCAGTAAGTATAGTGCCTACCCGAAGGTCTAACTTGCTGAAATCGTCATAGGTAACCTCCGGCTTTTGCGCGGGCGTTTCGGTAGTTTCCACAGTGGTAGTTTTTGGTGCTGCTGCGGCGGCAGTTTTGGTGGCCTGCAGCTTTTGCACCTGTTTTTCAATTACGTCATTTTCCAGCTTTTGGTAAAGCAGTTCAGCCTTACCTAATACATGGCCGGGTTTTAATAAGTTTTGACGGCCGGCATCAAACCAGTTAAAGCTGTCGCCATCCAGGTTCAGCATTTTGAATAGCTTATCGGAGGTGAAGGGCAAAAACGGACGGCACAGAATAGCCAGGTTAGCTATTATCTGCAAGCCATCATACAAGGTAATGCCGGTGTACTCGCGGTTTTCCTTTATGGTTTTCCAAGGCTCCTTTTCGCTGAGCATTTGGTTGCCGTGGCGGGCCACGTTCATCATTTCCTGCAATGCCTCGCGGAAGTGGAAGTTTTCCAAAGCCTCTGATATCTTATCGCGTTGCGCGGTAATAAAGGCTTTCAGATCCTTACACTCATCAGCAGTAGGAACTTTGTTGTCAAAGTTCTTTTCGGTAAGTATCAACACACGGTTAACCAGGTTACCGAATATGCCCACCAACTCGCTGTTAACGCGGGTTTGGTAATCCTTCCAGGTAAACTCACTATCCTTTGTTTCAGGCGCTATGGAGCACAATACATAGCGCAGCTCATCGGCCTTGCCGGCAAAGTCCTGCAGGTATTCGTGCATTTCCACACTCCATCGGCGGCTGGTGCTCATTTTATCACCTTCCAGGTTCAGGAACTCATTGGCGGGCACATTATCCGGCACAATATAGTCGCCATGCATGTGCAGCATAACCGGGAATATAATGCAGTGAAAAACGATATTATCTTTTCCTACAAAGTGTATAAGGCGGGTGTCGCTATCCTTCCAGTAAAGCTCCCAGTTGTTGCCGGTGTCCTTAGCCCATTGCTTGGTTGCGCTTATGTAACCAATAGGTGCATCAAACCATACATACAATACCTTGCCATCTGCATCAGGCAAAGGCACTTTTATACCCCAGTCTCCATCGCGCGTCATGGCGCGGGGTTGCAGGCCGCCTTCTATCCAGCTTTTGCACTGGCCATAAACGTTGGTCTTCCAGTCCTTAGCGTGGTCGCGCAACAACCAGGTGCGCAGCCAGGGTTCATAATCGTTTAAGGGTAAATACCAGTGTTTGGTGTTTTTTAAAATGGGTGCTTTGCCGCTTAAGGTGCTATGCGGGTTTATCAAATCGCTTGGCGAAAGAGACTTGCCGCACTTTTCGCATTGGTCGCCATAGGCGCGGTCGTGGCCGCAATTGGGGCAGGTGCCCATAATGTAGCGGTCCGCCAAAAACACTTTCTTCTCTTCGTCGTAATACTGCTCGCTGGTAATTTCCTTAAACAGGCCTTTGTTGTAAAAATCCAGGAAAAACTCCTGCGAGGTTTCGTGGTGTATAGGCTCGCTGGTGCGGTGGTAGATGTCGAAATCTATACCCAGCTTTTCAAAGCTATCTTTAATAAGCACGTGATACTTATCAATAATGGCCCGTGGGGTGGTATTCTCCTGTAAGGCCTGTATAGTAATAGCTGTGCCGTGTTCATCGCTGCCGCATACAAACACCACATCGCGCTTGTTGGCTTTAAGGTAACGCACGTAAATATCCGCAGGCAGATAAGCCCCTGCCAAATGCCCTATATGCTTGGGGCCGTTGGCATAAGGTAAGGCCGCGGTAATGGTATATCTCTTCCACTGTTTCATTGGGTAGCGAATATAATAAGGTTGTAACAACCGTTTTGAAAGAAGTCTACTCTGTATACTTTAGCCCTATGCTATTACGTCCACCTGCTTTAAAACAAGGCGATACCGTTTATATACTCAGCACTGCCCGTAAGGTAACTATGGAAGAAATTGCTCCGGCTATAACCATGTTGGAAGGCTGGGGCCTTAAAGTAGTTATAGGTAAAACCATCGGTAAGGAATTCCGGCAGTTTGCGGGTACCGATGCCGAGCGCAGAGAGGATTTTCAGATTGCTTTAGACGATGCCAATGTGCGCGCTATACTTTGCGCCCGCGGTGGTTATGGCACCGTGCGCATGATGGATGATTTGAATTACGATGAGTTTATGAAGCACCCCAAGTGGGTAGTGGGTTTCAGCGATATAACCTTCCTGCATATCCATATCAGTAATACCATTGGCATACAAACGCTGCAGGGCATAATGCCGTTTAGCTTTCATAAAAGCACACCGCTTGCTGCTGAAACCTTGCGTAAAGAACTGTTTGGCGAAAAGAATGAATACGTAATAGAGCCCAACCCGTTAAACCGATTGGGAACCGCTAAGGGCATATTAACCGGTGGTAACCTATCTATACTTTACAGCATTACGGGTACCAAGAGCGGTATTAATACTTCCGGCAAAATTTTGTTTTTGGAGGATTTGGATGAATACCTATACCATGTGGACCGCATGATGCAAAACCTTAAACGCAGCGGCAAATTACACGACCTTGCAGGTATTGTGGTGGGCGGCTTTACCGAAATGAAGGACAATAAGGTGCCGTTTGGTATTACGGCTTACGAGATTATAGCTGAAAATGTAGCCGAATACAATTACCCGGTTTGTTACGGCTTCCCTGCCGGGCATGTAGAGGATAACCGCGCTTTGGTTATTGGGAGAACCTATACTTTAGAAGTGGGGGAGAAGGAAGTGAAGTTCTTTTAACGCCCCGCCAACTTCTGCACTAACTTAATTGGCCTTGGCAGATCAACCTTAAAGGTAAAGGTAAATTTTTGATACCACTTGTTTATACCGTTCAGCTTTTCGTTATTGCGTATGTTGTTGGTGGTTACTAAAGGCAAGTGCAGTTCCAGCATATCGCGCACTATGGCCAGGCTAAGGCCCATCTCGGCTGCTACTTCTACTTTGTTTAGTTCGTTTACAATTACAGCGCCGTTTACAAAGGGATAAATAGGGAAGAAGCGATGCGTAGTGGTAGATAAGTTTATGGCTGCCAAAAATTTATTGGTGGCCCCAAAAGTGGTAATACTGCGGAAGGCACCTCCGCTAAGCGCTACCTGTCGGCCTACGTATTTATCGCGGCCGTTGCGGTCTACAAAATTTTCATCCAACATGTAATCCTTCTGTAGCCAGTAAGCAAAGCTATTAGTGGTGGCTGTACTTAAATACATTTTAGGCAGCGGGGCATTTATATCGGTAGCAGGTTTAAAGTATAAAGGGAAACCGCCGGCAAACACGCGTATATGCAGCCCTTCGTTTTTGCGCTTGTAGCTTATTAAGAACTTTGCTTCCAGTTGCAGGTTCATGAACTGGTTGCCCTGTTGCATGGTAGCCGTTATGCGCAAGGGGTTTAAAGTAGTTTGCCGCTCGTATTGGTATTTTATTTCATTAACGTAGTAACGCTGCGTGCCTTTGTTTTTGTTGAAGTCTACCCAACCCAAAAAGGCAATTACACTGCGCACATGCAGGCTGTGGTTATCGGGGCTGCGCAAATCTTTTTTCTTAAAGTCTATATGTACAAATGGCTCCAGCTTTTGCATCAGCAATGGCTTTGGAAACAGAATGTAATCAAAACGTTTTGCGGCAAGTCCTACTTCAAAGCGCTGCATACCCTGCTTAGGAAAGAAACTATATCCTATTCTGCCAAAGCCAATAAACTGCCTTGAAGCCGTGCCTATGGCCGGCACCAGCAGGTAGTTAAACTTTTGGGTAGGCAAAAAGGAGTTGTAAAGCATTATGCCTATCTGTGTTTTGTCGTAATTGTTCCAGGCCAGGTACGGGAAAAAGAATAGCTGTGCGCGTTTCTGGTTTTCAATTGACCCTACAAACTGAAAGCGAACACCACGGCAGGTAGGGCAAGGCTTATCTAAACGATAGAAGTTGTTCTTACGGTTTATTTCGGGCATAACCAGGTTGTGGTCAATTTCAACGCGGTCGGCTTCGCCATTAAATTTATCGGGTATAGGTATGGCAGTGCCGTTATAATCGTACCAGGCACTTCCTAAAACCGAATCTTTCTTCAAATAATTTATAACAACAGGCCCGGTAATTTCTCCCTTGTTTTTTATCAGCAATGCGCTGTGCACGCTATCCATATAGTACCTTGGGCGCTTAGGCGCTTTTGCTATTTTATAATCCAGCTTTTTGTCGGTCTTAATCAGGTCATCAAAAAACCAGCTTAAATTTTTTCCGGTTTCTTTTTCAAATATTGCCCGCAGGTTATCGGGTTGCGGGTGCTTGTATTTCCATTCTTCAAAGTATTTCTTCATCACCTTGTCGAAGGTTTCGGTACCAAGGTAGTTTTCAAGATAGCGGAAGATGAGGGCACTTTTCATGTACACCATGGCGCCATAGTTCAATTCAGTAAACCTGCCTGCGTTTTGCTCAAGAGCCTGGTCAGTATTTTCGCGTGCCATGGCCTGGTAGGCAAGGTCCGGTATATAATTATGTTTATACTGCCCAATGTTAAACACGCGGTTGGTGCTTTTATTAAAGCCGTGTATTAAACCTTCGTTAGGGTATTTGGTGCTGAGGTAACGGAATTCGTAGTAAGAATTAATACCCTCATCCATCCAGGGGTGTAGGCGCTCATTGGTGCCCAGTAAACCATAGAACCAGTTATGCCCCACTTCGTGCGTAATCACATCATCCAACGAAAACTTGTTGGCTACATTTCCGATTACGGTAACGTTAGGATATTCCATACCACCCCCTGCTTCCAAAGCACCTTCAACGGCAGTAACCTGCTTGTACGGGTATTCACCAATCCAAAGGCTGTAGTAGTAAATGGCATCGCGCAAATATTCATCTGCCTTATTCCATGTGTTGGCCTTGTTATTAGTGAACAGCGCCCAGGTGGTTACCTTGTTTTTACTGTAAGGCAATTCCACCTCGCCCTTTACCACATTGTAACGCTTATCAGCAAACCATGCAAAGTCGTGGATGTTGTTTTGGGTATAGCGTATGGTTTTGGTTTCTTTTGATGAAGAAGGAAAGGCCATATCGCTTGAAAAGCTCTTTAGTGCTTTGGTAACCTCGCTTAAGGAGTCCATCCACTTTGCTTCTTCGGGGTTCTGCAAATCGCCGGTAGCGCCTACACGATAATTTTTAGGAAGCGTTATACTTACATCATAGCTGCCGTATTCGCTGTAGAATTCGCCCTGGTCAAGGTAAGGCATGGTGTTCCAGCCATTGGCATCGTAAACAGCCGGCTTGGGATACCACTGTGATATTTGATAGCTCTGGCCTTCGTGCCCTAAGCGCGAAAATGTTTTGGGCAGCTTAACATGAAAGGGAGTGGAGATGAGCACGCTTTGCCCCGGCGCTAGGGGCTCGTTCAAATTTACTTTGGCAACTTCCGTTCGCAGGCCGGCGGTGTCAAAGCCCCAACGGCATACTTCGGCATTTACCTTAAAATCCAACTTATCCATAAAGCCTTTTTGCCACCACTTGCTGAAGCGAAAATCAGTATTGCCGTTTTCTAAAAGTTGTTTGGCAAAAGGCGTGTTATCGTTTTGGTAGGCATTGGGCCACAGATGAAATAAAATATAGTTAAGTGTGGCGGGAGAGTTGTTTTTATAATCGATGGTAATAAAGCCGTCCAACTCGTGGGTACTATCGTTAAGGGTAACTTCAATAGTGTAGTTGACCTGTTGTTGCCAATAAGGGCCGTTTTGAGCAAAAACAGTGTGTGCAAAAAACAATGCCACAGCTGAAAGGACAGAATTTTTCATCCTACTAAAATAAGTTTAGGCTGTGTATACGTTGTACCGGTAATAAACAGTTGCTTTTGCTATTGTCTATCTTTTCCTTTTCGTACGGAAAATTGTGTACAACAAGGCGCTGTTTGTTGAAAAGAAGCACTTGACTTTTTTTAACGTTAAAATATCTTCACGGTATAATCGTTGATTATCACGTCGTTCTTTACGCGGAAACAGTTTTTCCTGCTCTCCTTAGTAGGAGAGTTAGCAGGGGTTCATTAAATTCAAACCATGGAAGAAAGCGAATTCACAGAGCCTTCGTTCGGAGAGATTATTGATCTGATAAAGCAATATGAGGAGGCGGAAAAGGCGAAGCAACAGATTTTCTTGGAAGAGGAGTCGTTCGAACAGATTATCCAGTTCTACCAGGAAAACCGTGAATACAACAAAGCCCTGCGCGTAATAGAAGCTGCCCTTGAGCATTATTCCTTCTCCTCCTACTTTTATACCAAAAAGGCCGAAATACTGGCCAACCAGAAACATTTTGAAGCTGCCTTAAGCGCGTTAGAAGAAGCCGAAAAGCTTGACCCTAACGACATTAATATTTTCTTAATACGCGCCGATGTGTATTTATGGGAAGGCCGCCATAAGGATGCGATGGACGAGGTGGAATATGCTTTAGGTATGGCCACTGAACCGGAAGATAAAAGCGAGCTTTTTCTGGAAATGGCCGATATATGGGAAGACCAGGAGAAATATGAAGAAGTAATTAACTGCCTGAAGAACGCATTGCGCGAAGACCCGAAAAATGAAGAAGGCTTAAACCGCCTTTGGTTTTGCACGGAGCTTACCGAAACATATGAAGATAGTATTGGGTTTCATGAGCAGCTTATTGAGCAAAGCCCTTACTCGCACCTGGCGTGGTTTAACCTTGGCCATGCATACGCCGGTATTAATGAAAACGAAAAATCATTAGACGCTTTTAGCTATGTAATAGCTATACAGGAAAACTTTGACCCTGCTTATACCTGCAGCGGAGATGTGCTGTATAACATGGCGAAGTATGATGAGGCGCTTACGTTTTATATGGAAGCCATTAAGCTTTCTAAACCGAATAAAGAGTTGTATTTGAAAGCAGCTGAAGCATTGGAAAAGCTGGGCGATCTATCGCGCAGCCGTAGCTACCTGCGCAAGGCTATTACCGTGGACCCTTATTTTGATGAAGCCTTTTACCGCATTGGCGAAACATACCGCCAGGAAGATAAATGGTTTAAAGCTATAGCCTCTTTTGAAAGGGCTGTGAGGCTTAATAAAGAGAACGTGGAGTACCTTGCCGCTTTGGCTGATGCCTACCTTAGCACCGGCGAAGCCGAGCGTGCGCTTGAAATGTTTGAACGTATTTTTCAGTTAGATCCGCAGAGCAAGCAAAACTGGATTAACCTGGCCACGGCTTACTTTGGGGTTGAAGATTTCCGCAAGGCTTTCCAGGTATTGAACGAAGCTGAGCAGAAATACGAAGGCCATGCTGATATCTATTATATAAAAGCAGTGTTTTATTATCAGGTGGGCAACAGGCACGAAGGGCTTATAAACCTTGAGCGTGGCTTGCTGCTTAACTTTGATGAGCACACCCTGGTGTTTGAAATGGATGAAACCCTGTTGGATGATGCAACCATACTGCAGGTAATTGAGCAGTACCGTTGATTAAACGCTGATTTTATCTTAACAGCGTAAGGCTGCCTTTAAATAGTTTCTCAGCGTGGTTGTCTACAAACACGATGTGCATGTTATAAACAAACACATCAGGCGTTAGCTTTTTACCTTTGTAGGTACCATCCCATTTAAAGTTGATGTCGTTGCTTTCAAAAACCTTTTCGCCAATACGGTTAAATATGCTTACCTCCACCAGCTTAATGGCCTGCTTGTTACCGTAAATTTCAAAGTAGTCGTTATAGCCGCTTCCATCAGGTGTAAATACATTCGGGATGAAAATATCATAGTTCGGAATAACGGTTACCGGAACATCCATTTCTGCAAAGCAGTCGTTACCGTTTATGTCTACGGTAACGAGTAAGTGATATTCCATGGAGTTGTTGATAGCCACCTCCGGGTTAGCACAATTATCACAACTTAAACCTGTTGATGGCGACCACTGATATTGTGCTGCCGGATCGTAATTTGAAGTAGCCGATAATTGGATGCTTTCGCCTAAATCCATAATGGCTGTAGCCGGTAATACCTGCAAAATAATCTGTTGCGGTTCAGTTATTGTTACACTGGCGGAATCAACACAGCCGTTGTTATCGGTTACGGTGTAAGAATAATTGCCGGCAGAAAGGCCTGTAAAATTACCTGATGAATTAGAGGTGTTACCCAGGCTATAGGTATATGCCGGTGTACCACCTACTGCTGTTACACTGATATTGCCATTAGCTTCACCATAACATTCTACATCTGTTTGTGTGAATGAAGATTGCAGCAAGGCCGGTTCATTAACTGTAACATTTATTTGGTTGCTGCAGCCGTAATTGTCAGTAGCATTTACACTGTAGTTTCCGGCTGAAAGGGCAACGAAGTTGCCATTAGCGTTTGTGGCGATGGTATTGCCGTTTTGTATCAGGTTGTATATATAAGGAGCCAGGCCCGTTGTGGCAATAGCGCTTATGCTTCCATCTGCATCACCATTACACAGCACATCAGTTTCCGTGGCACTTAAAGTAACTGAGATAACGGTAAGGGTAGTGGTAACAATACTATCGCAACCGTATTGGTTTTGAAGTGTTACCGGGTAAGCGCCTGATGATGTAACACTGCTTCCATCCGGTAGGGTATAACTGTTGCCGGCGCAAATGGTGTCAAGTACAGCAGTGGTGTTAGTTGGCCTTACATATAAATTGGTAACAACAACACTATCGCAACCGGAAGGGTTATTTAATGTGTCAGTATATGTACCTGCTGTATGTACTACAATACCGGAGGGTAAAGTATAGTTCTGGTTTTGGCAGATGCTATCATATACAGTTGTTACGGGTGGCGGAGTAACATTTAAGTGTGTAATTATTATGCTATCGCAACCCTGCACAGTAGCCAGTGTGTCAGTATAAGTGCCGGTGCTATTTACTGTTGAGCCATCCGGTAAAGTATAATTCACGCCTTGACAAATAGTATCGTAAACGTTAACTACAGGCGAAGGATTTACGGTGAGGTTAGTTATAATGATGCTATCGCAACCGAATTGATTGAGCAGGTTGGATGTATCGGTAGTTGTTACGGTGGAGGTTGAACCATCAGGAAAAGTATAAGTGGTGCCCTGGCAAATAGCGGTATCAATAGTGGCCGTACTGGGGTTATGTACGGTAACTGTCACTGAATCGCTGGCATTGCATAGCCCTATGAAGCTAATGTCGTCAATGGCAAAATCATTACCACCCAAGGTAGTGTTTTGATTTACGATACAAATAGTGGCGGTAGTGTTTGCGCCGCTGTTCCATAAAGCATAAAACTGTTGCCACTGGCACACTGCCGCCGGCGCATTAAATACGGAGCCGAGTAAGCTACCGTTTATTTCAAACTGCAAAGCAGCAGGGCTGCCTGCCGCAACGCTGGCCGCCCAGCAACCAAAGGCATAATTGGTATTGGGCACCACGTTTATAGTTTGGCACCATACATTAAGGCCAGGTGTGCCGGCTCCGTTTACTACCATCATGTTTCCACCGCCGGTATGGTCGGTGCAGGAAGAAAAACCGGGGTGATAAGAAGTAGGATTGGAGCCAACGTTGTACGTGCCTTCTGGTTGCAGGTTGGTGGTATAGGTATAATCGCTGCTAAAGCCGGCATTGCCGCCGTTAAAGTTTCCGTTGCCGATTAGATCGGCAGAAGCCACCTGCGTAGTAACTACATACGTAGTGGTAACCGTTGGCGAAGCTATGGGGTTGGCTAATGATGAATCGCTGAGGCCGGTAGCGGGGGTCCATGCATAGGTATATAAACCGCCTCCGGCGTTAAGTTGTGCAGAGTAACCCTGGCAAATAGCAGTATCATTTGAAACAGTTATGCTTGGCGGCACTACGGTTAGATTAACGGTTATAATACTATCGCAGCCGTTAATGGTTGATAGTGTATCTACATATGTTCCGCTCGTATTCACGGTGCTGCCGTCTGGCAAGGTATAAGCATCGCTGGGGCAAATGGTTTGGTTGATGGTAAATGCGTAAGTTGGGTATACGGCGAGGTTGGTAGTAATTACGCTATCGCAGCCTTTTGAGCTGGTAAGCGTTTTTACGTAAGTGCTTGCAGTGGACGTGCTAGTGCCATCGGGCAGGGTGTATGTTTGTCCCTGGCAAATGTTGGCATTAACGGTATTACTATACGTGGGATTAACCGTAACCACAACAGTATCAGTAGCGGTGCATAGTGGTGAGAAGGAAATATCGTCCAGCGTAAAATCATTAGCGCTGGCAATGGTATTCTGGTTCACAATGCAAATAGTGGCGGTAGTGTTGGCGCCACTGTTCCACACTGTATAAAACTGTTGCCAAATGCAGGTGTTATTATTGGCTGTAAATACAGAACCTAACAAGGAACCATTAATAGAGAACTGTAACTGCGCCGGGTTGCCTGCGGTAACCGTTTGCAACCATGTTGAAAAAGCATAATCTGTATTAGGCTGCACATTTACAGTTTGGCAATAAATGGAAACGTTGGCTGTGGTGGCGCCGTTTACCAGCATCATGTTGCCGCTTCCGGTGGTGTGATCGCCACAAGGGGCCATGCCGCCGTTCCAGCTTTGGGCGTTAGTGCCTACAAAATACTGACCTTCGGCAGTGTTGGGACTGGCATATACATAACCCGATGAAAAACCTGTATTGCCGGAACTGAAATCGCCATTGGCTATAAGGTTACCCAATTGCACCTGAGATGTAACGGTATAAGTAGTAGTTACGGTTGGTGTAGCCAGTGGGTTAGCAATATTGGGGTTACTTAAACTGCCTGCAGGGCCCCAGCTATAGGTTAAGCCACCTGTTGCATTCAATTGTGTATTCTGCCCATTACAAATGCTTACGTTATTTCCGGCATCTACGGATGCTGAACCTACAGTAAGGCTGGTAGTAATAATACTATCGCAACCTGTTGAAGAGGGTATGGTATCGCGGTAGGTGCCTGTGGTACTGGCCACAAGACCTGAGGGCCGGGTAAAGCTGCTACCCGGACAAATGGTAACGCTTTGCGTTGAGTTTACCGGCGCCAGAATAGTGATGGGCAGATACGAAGTATCGGATATGCAGGAGAGATAGCGTATAAGCTGCACAGTATAACTGCCTGCATTGGCATAAGTATGCGTGGGCGAAAGTACAGTGGAGGTGTTTTGTGCTCCTGAACCGGCGTCGCCAAAGAACCAGCGAACGGAATCAAGATAGGTAGTGTTGCCACTGATGGAAAAAGTTACAGGGTGGTTTTGGCAATTGCTGTTATAAGTGATAAGCGATGTGGTATCAAAATAGCTTTGAATAAATGGAGGAAGGCCCAAAATAGAGTTGCGGCCTGAGAGGTTAACGGCATTAGTTTGAAAATTGCATGCCGCGCCTAAAGCATTAGGGTTATTGATTACCCCAAGGTATGGCTGGTTGTATTGAGTCATGTATAATTTGCCATCGGGGCCTAATTGTAAAGCCCCGCCACGGTATGGCCCCCCGGAGCCACCGGCCGTGCCAATGGAAGTTTGTGAGGCAATAATTGCGGCGGCTGAGCCTGCGTTTACGTTCCACTGCCAAATGCTGCCATCGTTAATCTTTAAACCGTAGAGCAAACTGTTATCGGGCGAAAACGAAACGCCATAACATTCATTGGCATTGCCCAGAAAAACGTTATTGCTAATTACCCCGGTTGCATTGTTAAAGTCCAGCAATTCAAAACCAACAGTGCGCATGGCGCTTCCTAACTTTTGCCCGTTAGGTGAGGCTACCAGGTAGCCCCAGCCCGGCCAACCTTCTACCTGCCCTATATCTGTTATAACAGGGGCGCTAACGCCTGCACAATCTACCAAGTAAGCATAATAGCGGTTGTTGTTTATACCGTGGGCTAAAACCCAAATAAAAAGTCCGTTGGCATGTTTAACCGCTGTACATTTTTCAACGGAGGGCGTAAACAACTGGGTGTTTTTAGTTGCTGCTATTACATCGCCAAGTCCGCCATTAAGTGCCATGTCCACCTCGCTATAGCAAAAGCCGCCTGCATTACCACTGGCTGCTACTGTAAAAATGTAGTAGCGGGTGTTGCTTCCGGGTTTGGGAACTATAATGGCTGACTGGGCAGAAGAAGGATCGCCCAACATACCAAAGCCGTTAGGCATTTGCACGTGGTTGCGGTTCCAAACCTTAATGCCATCGGTATAAAAAAGCAGGTTGCCGGTTTTATCGGAAATAGAGGCGCAACCCTCGGCAGTGGATAGGGCTCCATTGGTTAGGGCCACCGGGCTACCACTGTTAAAATCTACCCCGGCCATAGCGCCGAAGTACCAGATATTGGCCTCACCCTGGGGGTATGCAAAATAAAAAGCAGCCAACAGGCCGAGCAGCAGGTATAGTTTCTTCATCGCGAGTAAAAAGGAGTCCTTTTCAAAGATATAAGATTACCCTAAGTGGTTGCACAATTTTGTTTTCTTTGCCGGATATGGAATTTCTGAAATTTGCACTGGATTTTTTCCTGCACCTGGATAAGCATCTGGCCGACTTGCTGGCGCAGTATGGAACGCTTACATATGGTATCCTGTTCCTTATAATTTTTGTGGAAACGGGCTTAATTGTAATGCCCATTTTACCGGGAGATTCTCTGCTTTTTGCTGCAGGCGCCCTTGCCGCTGCTACGGGTAAACTGGATATAGCTATTATTATACCCCTGCTGATTGTTGCCGCATTGTTGGGTGATAACGTAAATTACTTTGTTGGCCACTTTTTTAGTAAACAGATAAAAGCGCGAAACCGGATATTATTCTTCAAGAAGGAATATATAACCCAAACAGAGGCGTTTTATGAAAAGCATGGAGGCGCAGCAATTATAATGGCCCGCTTTGTTCCTATTGTGCGCACCATTGCACCGTTTGTAGCAGGCGCCGGAAGCATGCGTTATATCCGTTATATTACTTTCTGTATAACCGGGGCTATTTTATGGGTGGCGGGCATTACCATGGTTGGCTACTTTTTGGGTGGCCTTGAATTTGACTTTGCCCTGTTTGGTAAAACCTTTCATTTTAGCGTAAAGAAGAATTTTGAGTGGGTGGTGCTGGGCATTATCTTTGTTTCGGTGTTACCTATATTTTGGCAGGTTGTTAAAGCAAGGTTTGTTAAACCGGGTAACGCCGCATAAGCAAAGTGAAACAATACGGGCTGATTGGTTATCCACTTACACATTCCTTCTCCAAAAAATATTTTGAAGAAAAATTAAGCGCAGAAGGCATTGCCGATTGCGCCTATGAGTTATATCCTATTAAGGAAATAGGAGAACTGCCAAAGCTATTGCAAACTACACCGGGCCTTTGCGGCCTCAACGTTACCATACCTTATAAGGAGCAGGTAATACCTTTGCTGAATAAACTAAGCCCTGTAGCCAAAGAAGCAGGCGCCGTTAACTGCATTAAAATAGAGGAGGGCGAAGCCATTGGTTACAACACGGATGTAATTGGTTTTGAAAAATCACTATTGCGTTTTTTAGATGGCCATACACCTCGTGGTGTTTTTGTGTTGGGCACAGGCGGTAGCGCTAAGGCCGTTAGTTATGTGCTTGAAAAACTGCGCATGCCTTATTTAAAAGTTACGCGCAAGGTAATTGTGGGCACTATCGGCTATGCTGATATACCCTTGCTAATGCAGGAAAGCAATTTGTTTATTAATACTACCCCGCTGGGCATGTATCCTGAAATAAATGCCTGTGTCGATATACCCTATGAAGATTTAAACGAAAACGATTTTTTATTCGACCTGGTTTATAACCCGGTAGAAACGGAGTTTTTAAAAAGGGGCGCTTTGCAAAAAGCAAAAACTAAAAACGGTTTGGAGATGCTTGAACTGCAGGCAGAGGAAAGCTGGCGGATTTGGAACCGTTAAACTACTTGCGCAGGCCCCACCAAATCATGCCATAGTTAAACAGCGTAACAACAGAGCCGATGCCGCATTTTTCCCAGGCATTGCTTATGATAGTGCTCATATCGCCGGGTTGTTGGTGCATGGCCTTAAGCCACATTTGGTAGTAGTCTGAAATGTAGTAGGCGTCTTTAAGTATAAAGATGCAATAGTAGCCTATGGTAAGCAGGTAAGGCACCCAAGCCATTTTTTTTAGGGATTGCGAATAGAAATTGGCCAGCACCACCAGCGCGAAAAAGAAAAAGTTAAGCACGAAAATCATTACCGAGTGGGTGTTCTGGTATTTAATGCTGCCCTCCTCGGGTATGCTGGTACCTGCTAAAAGATGGGTAGTTACCCAGCTTAAGCCAAAGGTTATTACCATAGCCAGCACAAATACCGTCATAAAAATGCGCAGCGACTTTTTAGGGTCGGGGCTGAAAAATTGGGCATTAGTGACCGACCTTTTATAAAGGTAGCCCATCATAAAGCCGATGGCCACAATAAGCAGGTAAATGATTAGTGAGAACATTATTCACTTAGTTTTTCTTCGCCTCTGTCGTCCGTTCTCTCCAGTATTTTAGGATTGATGGTTTTAGAAACTTTAGCACCAAGTGTTTTCAAGGTTTCGAAACGGCTTATCACATTTCCTTTACCGGTGTGTAGTTTTTTCATAGCTCCCTCGTACGCCTCGCTGCTTTTACGCATGCTTTTACCAACTTCGATAAAGTCCTCCACCACTGACGCAAACTTATCGTATAGCTCGCCGCTTTGGCGGGCTATTTCAATAACGTTGCGGCTTTGCCGCTCCTGTTTCCAAATATTATCAATTGTGCGCAAAGTTGCAAGTAAAGTGCTGGTGCTTACTATAATGATATTCTTTTCAAAAGCATCATTATAAAGGGAATCATCATTGGATACCGCCAGTGAAAATGCCGGCTCAATAGGAACAAACAGCAGTACAAAATCGGGACTGCCTATCTGGTAAAGGTTCTGATAGCTTTTTGCGCTAAGCCCTTTTACGTGATTGCGTAGGGATAAAACATGCTCGCGCAGGTATTGCTCCTGTTCTTCTTTGCTATCGCTGGAGTTGTAACGCTCATAAGCTACCAATGATACTTTGCTATCTACCACCAGCTTTTTCTGGTCGGGCAGGTGGATGATTACATCGGGTTGCAGGCGGCTGCCATTTTCAGCCGTAAAGCTGGCCTGAACATCGTACTCCATACCTTTCCGCAGCCCGCTTTTCTCCAATATCTTCTCCAATATCATCTCGCCCCAGTTGCCCTGCGTTTTGGCCTCGCCTTTAAGTGCGCGCGTAAGGTTAATGGTTTCGTCGCTCATCTTCTTGTTCATATCCGTAAGCGTGCGTAACTGCTCCTTTAAAGCGCTGCGTTCCTTTTCCTGCTCAACATGCGTTTGCTGTATTTTATTTTCAAACTCGTTTATGCGGCTGCGTAGCGGGTCAAGTATATTTTTAATGTTGTTCTCGTTCAGTTCGGTAAACTTCTTGCCCTTTTCATCTAAAATGCGGTTAGCGAGGTTTTCAAACTCCTTAGTGAATTTCTGGTTTAGTTCATCCAACTCATTTTTTTGCTCCAGCAGCTTTTGATGCAGGTTGCTGTTATCCGCCTTAGCAGCGGCTAATTCCGTTTTGTATTCTTCAGCACGTTTACGTTCAGCGGCCAGTTTGCTTTCGGCGCTCTCATTCAGCAGTCGTAGTTCATTTTTTAACTCGGTGATGGTGCCTTCTAAAAGGCGTGCTTTTTCCTGGGCAGCGCCAAGGGTGCCCTCGCTTTTCGATTTCAGAAAAAAGAAAGCCCCGGCAAAACCTACTACAAGTCCAATAATCAGCAATAAAATCTCCATAAATCTCCTTCAAATCCGCAAAAAGGGCGGCAATATTAAAGGTATAAATTTAAGAATTGACACTGTAACCCAAACTATTGCGTTTAAACTGAATTGTTTAGGATAATCAATTCCTTTTGGCACAAAAATATTTACAACTTCGCCTCCGTTTGTTATGGATATCAAGCCCTCTGTTTTCGATAATACGGAAGTAGCCTTTGCCGGCAAAACCGATGGTGAGTTACAAAAATCCAAAGCCCTGTTCAGCTTAATGGGGAATAACGGATTAGTAAGTTTTGGAAGCGGCATTGCCGACTTTGCCTTAAAAATTCATTTACCTGTTGCCCCCCTTTTTAAGTGGACTGTTTACGACCAGTTTTGCGGCGGCGAAACTTTTGAGGAATGCACCCGCACCATTGCCAAACTGGCGCAGCAAAATGTAGGGGTACTGCTTAACTACGGCATTGAGCTAAAGGAAACCGAAGAGGATTTTAATAAGGCCCTTGAGATAAATATTGATGCCATAAAGTTTGCCGGCAAAAACCGTGGCGTAAAAGCGGTTTGTGTTAAGCCTACCGGTTACGGGCGTTTTGAGCTTTTTGAAAAAGTGCAACGCGGCGAAACCCTGAAAGGCAATGAAAAGAAGGAATACGAAAAGGTGTACGACCGCTTTATAGAATTATGTGAGGAAGCAGAGCGCCACGATGTAATTATTTACGTGGATGCCGAAGAAAGCTGGATACAGGA
>CAZUHU010000005.1:46618-50876 GCA_964620645.1 uncultured Chitinophaga sp. | reverse complement strand
TTCCTTTCCTAAGTACTAAAGAAAAGAGTTGTTGAATATGCTCTTTTGAAACACTTCTAGGAGTTGTTTCCGGGTCATTATATTTAGCAAATGCAAACTTTTTGAACGGATAAGTATCCTCTGAAATAAGTTCGGCCTTAATGGCATACCGATAAAGCGTTCTGAAGGTCCTGAAATAAACACTTCTGCCTACCACACTTACCCCCTTTGCAGTTAGCCAGCGTTCATAACTCTCAAGCAAATCAACGGTAACGTGCGCCATTAAAATGTCTTCGCTATTTAAAAACTTCCTCAAACTGCTTCCAGTGTACTTGAATGTATTACTGTATCCAATTCTTCCTTCTTTCTTAAGTTTCGCTGTAGTTTCTTCAAAGTACGCAAGTAGCTTAGCTCCATTTCTACCCGGTCCTTTGGCCTTATTGGTAACCTTAATTATGTCTATCTGCCTGTTATCAAACTTAAGTTTATAAAGCTCATTAGTTATTTCCTCCTTCTTCCTGTTAATTAAAGCCTGCACCTCAAAATAATATTTATGCTTCCTTTTGGGTAAATTATCAGAGGCACTCCACATCTCCTTTGCGCAGCTTATTCCCAATGAAAGATATTTTCTTTTGTTTCCGTTCGTAATTCTCAGCATAATCGGGTGTTCTCCATTGCTAAGTATTTTAGACTCGTATAGAACAGCTTTCACAGTTGCCATGGTTTACAGTTTGGTTTACAGTTTCAGTTCAAAAATCAGAAAACATCAGCTAAAACCGGAAATCAGCTTAAGCAAAAACTGTTGATAATCAACAATATGAAAGCAAATGAAAAAATCAGAAAACATAATTTAAGGCATGGGGTGCAAGTGGTCGGAAGTTCGAATCTTCTCATCCAGACAAAACAAAAAGCCTGTCCGCAAGGACCGGCTTTTTTGTTGAAAAAACATCAAGCTTCCGCTTGAAAGATTTTGAAAACAAAAAAGACGTAAGCCAGCAGCGCGAGTAAGGCTTTTTGTTTTAGCTCACCCCCAAAAAGATCAACGTAGTTAATCTTTTCATCCAGATAAAGAAATCACAGTAGCCTGAAAAATTGAATGTAGCAAGGCGAGTGGCCGAAAGAAACCTGGTAATGTTTCTATACTAAACTTTATATCGCATTCCCCAAGCAAGCTTCATAGCTACCCAAGCTTATCATCTTTACACAATATTTTCAGACATTCGCGGTTCATAACCATAAAAGCTTTACAATGAAATTTACTTACCTACCTGCCACCCTGGCCCTAGCATCCGCATTTTTCCTTAATTCCTGCGTTACTCAAAAAAAATATCAGGCGCTTCAACAGGAGTTGAAAACCGCCACTGAATCATTACACGCCTGCAATGAGCAAAAGGCCCTTTGCCAAAGCGATTTAGGCGTATGCCGTGCATCGCTTACAGGTAAGCAGGAACAATACAACCAGTTAAACGCGCAATTAGAAGATTGTAAAACGCAGCGCGATAAACAATTAACGCAGGTAGGCGACCTTACCGTGCTTTCTAAAAGTGCCAACGACAACATAAACCAAACACTGGCGCAGTTGGAAAATAAGGACCGCTACATTCAAATGTTGCTGGCCGCAAAAACCAAAGCCGACTCCATAAATCTTGCATTGGCAGTCAACCTTAAAGGCGTTTTACAACAGGGCCTTGATGATAAGGATGTAGAAATTAAAGTAGACAAAACGGTGGTGTTCATCAACCTGTCTGATAAAATGCTTTACAACTCCGGCAGCTATACCTTAACTGCCAGGGCAAAAGAAGTATTGGGCAAAATTGCTGCAATTGTTGCTTCGCGCCCCGAGGTAGAAGTTATGGTAGAAGGTTATACCGATAACAAATCAATTAAAACAGCCTGCATTGATGATAATTGGGATTTAAGCGTAAAGCGTGCCACCAGTGTTGTGCGCGTTTTACAAAACGATTACAAAATTGACCCCAACAAGCTTATTGCTGCCGGCCGTGGACAGTATAACACACTTGCCAGTAACGATACAGAAGAAGGCCGCTCTGCTAACCGCAGAACACGCATCATCATTATGCCAAAGTTGGACCAGTTCTATGATTTACTGGACCCCAGTAAGGCTGCTGGCAAATAATATTTAGTTTACTTCTTTCTGCCATTAAAGGCAGTTTAAATAAAAAGCCCCGGTTTCTGGCCGGGGCTTTTTATTTAAAGATTAAACAGGTTTACCTGCTATTAACGATAAACAGCTTTTTAGTAATCACGCCATCTTCGGTTTTTACACTTACCAATACATAACCCGCTTCGGTTATATCAAGTTGGTGGCTGTATATACTTGCCTTGCCAAACTTCTCGCTGCTTAACTGCTGACCAAGCATATTATAAATGTTAACAGTTGCCTCCACTTTCTTCAATTGGCTAAAGTCAACGTAAACCTTATCGGCATGGCTCCATATCTTCAGCTTAGTAGCAGCAATTTCATCCAAACCTGTTGCCGCTTTGGCGGTTACAGTTATCATTTGCGAAGTGGTAGATGAACATCCATCTGCATTGCTTACCGTTAAACTTACGTTGTAGGTACCTTCTACTGCGTAGCTATGAACGATGCTGGCTGTGTTGGCCGTTGTATTGTCACCAAAGTTCCACTCAATTGTCGTTGCATTAGCGGCAGTCGATATGAAGTTGATGTCTTCACCAGTTTCAACTGCGGTGCTGCTGGCTGTCATAGTAGCGGCTATCGGGCTTGTGCCGTTAATCTGCAGGTTCTTCACCACCGTATAGTTATTGGCATCAGTTAAGGTAATGGTATAAACACCTGCTGTTGCACTTACTGTTACAGGGCTAGCCTGGTTTAATATACCGTTGCTGATAACTATACCGCTGCTGTTAGTTACACTGTAGTTCCAGTTAGCGGTACCCGGCTGTTCAATGGTGATTTGGCCCAGGGCCGCGCAACTTGAAGTGCTAGTACTCAGTTGTGCTGCAGGGGTGAAGTGCAATACAAAGCGGTTCCAGTTATCGATGGTTGAAGCCGTAAAGTTGTAATCACCGCTTCTTACATCATGCATAATGCCAGTCTTCTTATCCTCCAGCATAATATAGCTGGTCGGGTCAAAGCTCTGTAAGCCGTCAAAATTCATACTGTAGCTGCCGTTTACGCCAGGCTCAAAGCCTACGTTTACGGTGCTGGTTTGGCTAATGGAAGTATTCATGTTTTTGGAATACCACTCCTGCGGATTGCTGTTGTAACTGTAAAGCGTATGACGCGTTAAGGCGCCGCTTAGTTTTACAGCATCCAACTGGCTATCGAATTGATTAGTAGCATCGGTGCTGAAGCCAACAGTAGTCTTATCCTTTAAGCCATTGGCAGTATTGGTTACATACAAGGTCATCGTTTCGGCATTATTCAGCGCCTGGAACTGTTGAGGGTTCCTGCTCCGGTTTGAACCGTTGATGACAAATGGCATAGGGCCTCCCGTAGTGCTTCTTCTTACAAAGAATGCCTGGAAAGGAGCAATCACCGTTTCGCTGGTATAGGTGCCTGCGTAAGGCCCGGTAGCGTTCCATACTGCATACTGGGCATCGTAACCTGCAGGTACCGGCGCCGTTGTAAGGTCAAGAGTAGCAAGGTAAGGGTTACTTACCATAGTCCAGCCCGATACGGTTGGCCTGCCCTGTAAGCTTATGTTGGCCCAGCCACTATTAGTGCCGTTTTGGGTATAGCTGCTATTAAGGTGAGGTGTACCCGTAAGGCTCAAAGTACCTGCACCTACTTTACGAACACTGTAACCTTTGCCTGCTGAAAGGGCGTTTGAAGCTGCCTCCACTTTCCAACCTGCTACGTTACAGCTTGCGCCATTGGTTTCATCGTAGGTGTAAACATTACCATAAAGGCTATTGTTAGCCAATTGGGTTTCATCGCAGTTGCCCATAGCCGTTACAAAGCCGCTGCTTCCGTTGGTGGAACCAAGATTACCCGCTGTGCTGCCGTTTACAGGGCTGCCAAAGTAATGGGCATCCTGGTAGGCTGCTGCGTCATATGCACGTTGTGCAGTTATGCTTCCGTTTAACGTACCGGTGTAACCGCTGCTGAAATTATCCAACACAGCTATCTGGCCGGATGAGGTGCTGCGGAAACGTAAGGTAGCACCTGTTGTGGTTAAGGTACCGGTTTCTAATTCTACCGCCGTCATCACATCATAGAATGCGCCTGGCTGCATAGCCGCGCCATTGGCATTATTAAGATGTAAAGTATTTACCTGCAACTTACCGCTTA